>JBFIYM010000109.1:0-15082 GCA_041605395.1 Myxococcota bacterium
CGTTCGCGCCGGCCGGGGTTTCCTTTTGGCGCCGGGGCCGGGGTTTCCTTTTTTGCGGCGTCCTCTAGCCTCCGGCGTCGATTCCCGGGAGGCCCATGGCGCGCATCACCATCGAAGATTGCACCGCCCGGGTGCCGAACCGCTTCCACCTGGTCCAGATGGCGGCGATTCGCACCAAGCAGCTCAAGAAGGGCGCCCGGCCGCTCGTCCAGGCCGAGGAGAACAAGGAGGTCGTGACCTCCCTCCGCGAGATCGCGGCCGGCCTGGTCCAGCCCGACTACGGCGACGAAGAGCCGACCTAGAGCCGGCCCGTAGGGCCAGAGCCGGCCCGTAGGGCCGAGCGTCGACCAGACCTGGCCGCAGGCCGCGTCATTCTTCCGGCGTCGCCCGCCCCGTTCCCTAGCCGCCGATCACCACCACCGGCACCCGGAATCCCACGCAGGTGCCGACGCCGACCTCGCTGTCGAGCGTGATCTCTCCGTCGAGCAGGGCGAGCAGGTCGCGCACCAGTGTGAGGCCCAGTCCGGCCCCGCGATAGCGGGTCGACTGGGAGTGGTCCACCTGGAAGAACTCGTCGAACAGGTACTGGCGGTCGTCCGGGCAGATCCCGATGCCGGTATCGCGGATCTGGCAGGAGAGCTTGCCGTCCCGCACCTGGGCCTCGATCTCGATCCGACCCTCCTGCGTGAACTTGACGGCGTTGTCGAGCAGCAGGAACAGCACCTGGTTCACCTTCGCCAGGTCGGTCCGCATCTTGGGGAGCGGCTCGTGGAAGCGGCGCTCGATGGTCACCGGCTTGTCGCCGAGCGTGTCCTGGACGCTGAAGACGGCCTCCTCGACCACCTCGCGGAAGTTCACCTCCTGCGATTCGACCGGCAGCTCGCCCTGCTTGATGCGCCAGAGGTCGAGGATGTTCTGGAGGGTCCGCAGGAAGGCGGTGCCGTCGTCGAGGGCCGCCCGCAGGCTCCCCTTGGCCGTCTCCGAGAGGTGCTCGTTCTCGCCGGCCAGCACCGAGATGATCGACTCGATGATGCTGTTCAGCGGGGTGCGCAGCTCCCGGGACATCTTGTGGATGAAGTCGCTCTTGAGCTTCTCGACCTTGCCGAGCTTCTCGTTGTTGCGCAGCAGCTCGATGTCCTGGGCGAAGAGGGCTTCCGAGAGCTTGAGCATCTCGTCGCCGCGCTCCTCCTCGTGGAGCTCCTTCTGGCGCAGCCGCTCCTCGAGCACGCGCAGGCGCTCGCCCTGGGCGGCGTGGTCGAGCCGCAGGCCGGCGTCGTCCGCAAGCTCCAGGAGCCGGGCGCGGGTGTCGTCGTCGAGTGCGCCCTGCGCCGCGACCAGGAGTGCACCGTGCGTGCGGCCGGCCTGGGCCAGGGGCAGGACCCAGCCCTCGACGGACTCGCCGAGCAGCGCGCCGTCCGCCGGGATCGGCTTCGGGCTCCCGCTCTCGCAAGCGTCCCGGACCCACGCGGTGACCCGCGTGGCTGCGCCGCGCGCGTCCTCGGGGGTGTCGAAGCCCGCCGCGGAGCGCAGGGGCGGTGCGCCCAGGCCGCCCGGGGCGTGCGCGAAGACCAGGGCGAGCCCGCCGCCCGCGGCCTCTGCGGCGCGGGCCACCGTGGCCCGGAGCATTGCGGCGAGCGGGGTAGAGCTGGGCGCCGCGCTCGGAGCGGCGTGTTCGGGCTGGCCCATGGCTAGAACCGCCCGTCCGACTCGACTTCGAAGGGCTCGATCCGCTTGGAGGCCTCGTCGTCCTCGTCCGACTCGTGCCCCTCGAGCGAGAGCTTGGTCTTGAAGTCGGTCGCGTTCGAAGCCGCCGCCAGGGCGGTCTCGATCGAGATCTTGTTCGCCTTGAGGAGGTCCAGCAGGTGCTGGTCGAAGCTCTGCATGCGGTCGTTGCGGCCGCGGGCGATGTAGTCCACCAGCTCCGAGGTCTTGGCGGGATCGCGGATGCACTCCTGGATCGAGCGCGTCGCGCGCAGCACCTCGACCGCGGGGACCCGGCCGTCCTCCTTCTTGTTCACGAGGAGGCGCAGGGAGACGATCGCGCTCACGTTGTCGGCGAGGCGCGCGCGGACGTTCAGCTGCTCGTCCGGCGGGAAGAACGACACCAGCCGATTGATGGTCGACGCGACGTCGGCCGTGTGGATGGTCGAGAACACCAGGTGACCGGTCTCGGCGGCCTTGAGCGAGGTGTCGACCGTCTCGAGGTCGCGCATCTCGCCGACCATGATCACGTCCGGGTCCTGGCGCAGGGCGGCGCGCAGCGCATGGGGGAAGGAGTCGGTGTCGGTCCCGATCTCGCGCTGCGTGATGATGCTCTTCTCGTGCGAGAACACGAACTCGATCGGGTCTTCGACCGTCACGATCTTGCACTTCCGCGTGCGATTGACCTCCTGGATCATCGCCGCCAGGGTGGTGGACTTGCCCATCCCGGTGGCGCCCGTGACCAGGACGTAGCCCCGACGCAGCATCGCGATGTCGCGCAGCACGCCGGGCAGGTTCAGCTCCTCGAAGCTCTTGATCTGGAGCGGGATCACCCGCAGCACGATGTTGAAGCAGCGGCGCTGGCGGGAGATGTTCACCCGGAAGCGGCCCTCGCCCGGCAGATCGAACGCGAGGTCGTACTCGTTGAAGTCCAGCGTCTCGGCCTGCGGATCGTCGCCGAGCAGCATGCGGGCGATCGCCTCGGTGTCCTCGGGCGTCAGGACCTTGAAGCGCAGCTCCACCAGGCTTCCGTTGAACCGATACAGCGGGAGGTTCCCGGCCTGGAAGTGGATGTCGCTGGCCCCCTTCTCGATGCCGAGGCGCAGGAGACGATTCAGCTTCTCCCGATCCATGCGTGGCTCCTCGGGGCCGGTGACGGCTCACGGTCCGTGCCCCTCGCGTCGTATCGGCGGTCCGGCGGGCCGCTTGACCGCTCCCGAGGCGCGCCGGCGGCTATGCTCCGCCGACGGTGCCGGGCGCATGGCGGACAGTGGGAGTGGGGATCGTGCTGGGCCTCGGGCTCGGCGCGGCCGGGCTCCACGCCGAGGAGCCCGGGACGGCGCTGCCGGCCCCGCAGCCGGCCGGCCTCGATCGCCTGCTGAAGCTTCCCGAGGGTCAGCGCTACGGCGTCGAACGGCGCGGGGGTCTTTCCCGCGGGGAGTGGCGCAATCGCTTCAGCGAGGTGGTCGGCGCCCTCGAGACCGAGCGGCGCTCCCTGGCCCACGCCCAGGAGCAGCTCGACGAGGTCGCGACCAGCAGCTCGAACTGGCAGATGAACCCCATTCCGGGCGCCGAGGTGTCTCCCGACGCCCCGCTCGACTACCAGCTCCGCATGAAGATCCGCCGCCACAAGAGCGAGATCGAGCGACTGGAGAAGCGGCTCGGTGAGCTCGAGATCGAGGCGAACCTCGCCGGCGTCCCCGAAGACTGGCGCTCCTGAGCGACCGCCCGCGCCCCGCGCCCGGGTCAGTCCGGTGCCGGCGCCGCCGCCCAGCGCGCGGCCGCGGGCAGCAGCAGCAGGGAGGGCAGGGCGAGTGCGGCCGTCAGCGCGAAGAAGCCGGCGTAGCCGAGCTGCTCGGCGCCGACCCCGGACACGGCCCGGGCTCCGGCCCCGGCCAGGAAGGCGAAGCTCGTGAGCGTGGCGTACTGGACGGCCGCATGCGCCCGCGCGCAGATCCGCATCAGGAACGACATGAAGCCGACCGCGGCGACGCCGCTGCAGAGCGACTCGATCACCGACGCCGCGTAGATCGGAACGCGGCCGCCACCCAGGGCCGCGGCGCCGGCGTATCCGAGGTTCGAGCCCAGGGCGAGGAACGCGGCCACCCAGAGGCTTCGGCCGATTCCGATCCGGCGCACCAGCGCGCCGCCGGCGGCGGCCCCGAGCAGGGTCGCCGCGAACCCGATGCCGGACTTGACCAGCGCGATCTCCTCGCGCGGGATGCCGCCGTCCACCCAGAACGGAGCCACCATTGGGCCCATCGCCAGATCGGGAAGCCGGTAGAGCAGCACGAAGCCGAGCACGGGCAGCACGCCTCCCCGCGAGAGCCAGCCCCGGAATGCCTCTCGCAGCGGGGCCCCGCTCGCCCCGGTGGACGGCAGCCGCGGCGTGGTGAGGGCGAACCCCGCGAAGCAGAGCGTCACCGCGGCGAGCAGCTGGTGGGTCGCGGGCCAGCCGATCCAGCGTGGCAGGAACAGCACGCCGCCTCCGAACAGGAGCAGCGCGGTGCGGAACGCGGCCACGCGCGTGGCGTTGGCCGGGCCTTCCGCACCGCGCTCGACCAGCGCGATGCTGTAGGCGTCGATGGCGATGTCCTGGGTGGCGGAGGCGAAGCAGACCACGGCGACGGCCAGCCAGAGGGCGCGTTCGGCGGCCGTGGGGTCGACGCTCGCGAGTGCCAGCAGTGCCAGGGCCGTCGCGATCAGGGAGGCCGCGATCCAGTGGCGGCGTTCCCCGTAGCGGTCCACGAGCGGTGACCACAGGACCTTGAGGGCCCAGGCGACAGAGAGGCCCGAGAGCGCGCCGATCGTCGCGCGGGAGACGCCGCTCTCCCGGAGGTAGACCGGCCACACGTCTGCGAACAGCGCGGCCGGAAAGCCCTCGATGAGATACAGGCCCGCGATCCACGCGAGCGTGCGCCGCTGCGACACCGTGCCCCCCCGGCGCAATCGAGATCGCGCCCGGCGCAATCGAGATCACGCCCGGCCCGCGAGTATGGCGGGTGCGCGGGCGCCTGCCGCCCGCCTCCCGGCCCCGGCTGGCGCCGCCCGTCTCGACGGCCCGCAGGCCCCCGGCTAGCCTGCCGCCCGCAACGCCAGGGGAGAGCCACGATGTCGGATCAGGAGCAGCGGCCGAAGGGCAAGGTCGATGGAGTCACCGTGCTCTACATCCTGGGTGGAATCCCGGCGATCGTGGCCTACATCGTGATCCTGTTCGCCCTGGTGAACCGCTTCCCGAGCATTCCCGGCTAGGCGCCAGCGGGTTATCCCCCCAGGGGTCCCAGCACCCCGACTTCCGGGCTCAACTTTCCAGCGGCGTGGGTCGATTCAGCCCCACATGTCCGCCACCCCCCGGAGCCGGCGTCTCAGCCTCGCGGTGCTGCTCTGCGCCGCGACGCTCGGCTGCGCGCTCACCGGGTTGGGGCCCCGCTCCTACCGCTTCTTCACGGAGCCCTCCGCGGGCGACCCTTGGAGCGGGAAGATCCGCGGCTGGCAGGCGCGCGAGCGGGCGCTCGGCGATACCGAGCAGCTCGCGAACGCGCCGGCCTCGGTCTCCGGGCGGGGCGCCGACCCGGCGGCCGGGCCCGAGGAAGGCGACCTCCGCGCCAAGTACTTCGCGTTCCGGCGCGCGCAGAAGCGTGAGATGGCCGAGGGCATCGCGCGCTGGATCCAGCAGGAGGCGCGCAACCACTACCAGCCGGACGGTCCCATCGACCACTGGGCCACGCTCTCCGAGACGCTCGACAAGAACGGAGAGGACTGCGACGGCCTCGAGCTGCTCGTCTTCCACTTCCTGCGGGACCTCGGCTTCCGCGACGACGAGGTCTTCCGCGCCATCGTGATGCGTCCGAGCGATGGTCAACACCACATGGTGACGCTCTGGTTCGAGTCGCCGAACGACCCCTTCGTGATCGATCCCACGGGTGCGATGACCTCCGGGATGCCGCGCCTCTCGGCCGTTCCCGGCTGGGTGCCGCTCAAGGTCTTCACCGACTCCGCGGAGTTCACCGCCCGGGCACTCGCCGCGAATCACCCCTAGCGCCCGCCCCGACGCTCCGGCGGGCTGCGCGTCGCGCTCGACACCGTTAGAGTCGACGCGTCACGAAGGGGGAAGAGGTGCGGAAGACGCCGCGAGAGACGAGCCCGGGCCCTGCGCTCCTGCCGTTGGTGAAGGAGTCGCAGCATCCCTGCCACGGCTGCGCGAAGTGCTGTCTCTACGTCGCGATCGAGATCGATTCGCCGGCGTCGATGGCGGACTACGACCACGTGATCTGGTACCTCTACCACGAGAACGTCTCGGTCTTCGTGGACTGGGAGGGCCAGTGGTACGCGAAGTTCGACACGCGTTGCCAGAACCTCACGCCCCAGGGCCTGTGTGGCATCTATTCGACGCGGCCCGCGATCTGCAAGGACTTCGAGTGGCAGGAGTGTGAGCAGCACATGACGCCCGAGGAAGGGCCGCCCGACAAGTGGCTGTTCGAGACGGCCGACCAGTTCGTGGCCTGGTTCCAGAAGCAGCGCCCCAAGGCGTTCCGCCGCTATCGGGACTACATGAAGCGCAAGCACGGCAAGGGGGAGAAGCCGGAGCTCCTGCGCGTCTCGAGCGCCCGCGCGTGAGTCGCGCCCGAGCGCCGCGGAGCGTCCGCGCGTGAGTCGTCGCGTCGATCCCGAACGCCTGCGCGACTTCTCGCGGCGGCTGTTCGGGCATCTGAACGGAGCGGTGACGTCCGCGCTCGTGTACCTCGGCGACGAGCTCGGCCTCTACCGCGCCCTGGCCGAGGGCGGGCCGGCCACCAGCAGCGAGCTCGCAGAACGCACCGGCCTGGCGGAGCGCTGGGTGCGCGAGTGGCTCTACAACCAGGGCGCGGCGGGGCTGCTCGAGGCGCAGGCCGACGACCGCTTCGCGCTCGGCCCCGAGGCGTGCGCGGTGCTGGCCGAGGAGGCGCATCCGGCCTTCGGCGCGGGCATGTTCTCGCAGCTGCCCAAGACGCTCGGCGCCGTCGAGCAGCTGCGCGAGTCGTTCCGCACCGGGATCGGGCTGCCCTACGACGCGTTCGGGCCGGAGGGCGCGCGCGGTGTCGAGCGGGGCTTCGCGCCCTGGGTGCGGAGCTTCTTGGTCCCCGCCGTGATCCGGCGCGTGCCCGGCCTGGCGGAGCGGCTCGCCGGGGGCGCCCAGGTCGCCGACGTCGGCTGCGGCGCGGGCGTGGCGCTGCTGGTGCTCGCGGAGGCCTTCCCCGAGGCCAGCTTCCACGGCTACGAGCTGTCGCGCTTCGCGCTCGAGCGCGCGGAGCAGAACCGGGCGGGCGCCGGCGTCACGAACCTCGCATTCCACGACGTGCGGCAGGAGCCGCTCCCCGACGATGCGCGCTTCGACCTCGTGCTCTCGTTCGACTGCCTGCACGACATGACCGATCCGGCCGGCATGGCACGCTCGATCCGGCGCGCCCTCCGGCCCGACGGCGTCTGGCTGATCGCCGACATCAAGTCGTACCCGAGCTACGCGGAGAACGTCGCGGAGAACCCGATGGCGTCGTTGATGTACGGCTTCTCGGTGCTCACCTGCATGTCGTCCGCCCTGTCCGAGCCCGGGGGTGCGGGGCTCGGGACGCTCGGGCTGCCGGAGGCCCACGCGAAGGCGCTGGCGGAAGACGCCGGCTTCACCCGCTTCGAGCGCCTCCCGGTCGACCATCCGATCAACGCCTTCTACCAGGCGCGGCCCTGAGCCGGGGTCGCGTGGGCCTCAGGGGGCCTCGGGCGGGGCTTCCGCCGCGTCCTCCGCGGCATCCGGCTCGATGCGCAGATCGCGCCGCTGCTGCTTCGCGCGTGCCTCGGCGGCGGTGCGCTCCTCCTCGATCTCCAGCTCGAGGCCACGGCGCAGCTCCTCATTGCGGCTCCGCTCCGCTTCGATCCGGCCGCGCTTCAGGCTGAGCACGCGGCGCTGGAGCACCTGGTTGCGGAGTGCGACCAGCTCCGGCGGCGTCTCGTCCGGGCTCGCGCCGAGCAGGTGGTGTACGACCACCTGCTCGCGGGCCTCACTGCCGTCCGTGGTGCGTGCGACCACCTCGATCACGTTGCGGCCGGCCGCGAGCGGAACCAGGGCGCCGAAGCCGCCGTCGGCCTTCTGGATCAGCTCGCTGGCCGGCTGGTCGAGGGTCTCGTTGCGGACGCGAAGCGATTCGAGGTTGGCGAAGTCGACGTTCTGGATCACCTCCACCAGGTCGCCGGGCTTGCGCACGGGCGTGAAGCGCCCGCCCGTGATGCGGGCCATCTCGACCGCGGCCACCGGGCCGTCGAGCGCCTCCGGGCCGATCGCGAAGGAGTGGATCGTGACGCCGGCGCGGCGCGCCTGGTCGGCGGCCCGCAGCACCGAGCGCACGTTCTGCGCGATGGCGCCGCCGTCGTAGGGCAGGGTCGGCTGCCCGTCGGTGAAGAACAGCACCACCTTCTCGCTCCCGGGGTCGGTCTTCGAGACGCCACCGCGGAAGCCCTTCAGCTCGCGCACGGCCGTGCGCAGCCCCTCCGTCATGTTGGTGAGCCCGTCGGGGCCGCGCTCGAGCACGTGCTCGAGGGCCTTCTCCACCCTTCCGTACTCGACCGTCAGCGCCTGCTCGGTGACGGCGGACGGCCCGCCGCGGCGGCCGATCGAGATCGCGCCGGGCTGCGGGAGCGGCGATCCCGCGAAGGTGACCAGGCCGACCCGCGTGCTGCGCGGGTCGAAGCTCTCGAGCACACGCGTGGCGGCGGCGATCTCCGCGGCGAGGACGGAGTCCCCGGCATCGGTGGTGGGGAACACGCCGAACAGCCGGTCCTCGCCCACCACGCCGTTCGCGTTCACGTCCGCGCCCGAGGCGGCGCGCGTCGAGTCCGAGGTGTCGATCACGAGGATGACGTCGAAGCGGCGGAACTCCCCGAGCAGCGCCAGGGCGCGGCCGGCCACGAATCCCTCCGCATCGCCGACGAGGTCTCCGTCGGCCGGGTAGTCGATCGTGAGACGCAGGTCGGTCGACAGCGCCCCGGCGCGGCCGAGCAGCGGTCCGCTTCGCAGGGGATCGTCGGACGATCCGCTCGGGCGCGGGGCGTCGTCGGCCGGGGCGCCTTCGCGCGCGGGCCCGCCCGACGCGGTGCGCGATGCGGCTTCGCCCCCCTCGCCCGACGCGGTGCGTGATGCGGCTACGCCCCCCTCGCCATAGTGTGCGAAGGCACGCCCGAGCCCGCCCTCGAGCGGTCGCGTCAGCGCCTCGCGCACCGCATCGATGGGACCGATGCCGAGCCGCAGCCCGTCTTCGCCGGGCCACTGCGCCTGGAGCACACCGATCACGTCGCCTTCCGGCTGACGCAGCACGGGCCCGCCTCCCCAGCCCCGCAGGTCGGCGGGGACGTCGAGTCGGACCTCGAGCTGCTCGTCCTCGACCTTCGTGATCTCGCCGAAGACGTCGTCCTGGACGTGCGGCGCAGCGGCCGGAGCCCCGAAGATCCGCACCCGGCGTCCGACCTTCGCGCAGTCCGCGGGGCACAGCGGCAGCGTCCGGACCCGTGTCGGGGCGAGGTCGAGCGCGAAGACCAGGAAGTCGTCGCGCAGCGTGGCGCCTGGCGTGCTGAACGGCCTTCCCGGCGCGGCCCAGAGCCGGCTCGAAACGGTGGCCCGGCGCTCCGAGCGACCCAGCGTGAACCAGACCTCCTGGCTCTTCGCCAGCTCGCTGAGCGGGAAGGCGTGCGCCGTCGTCACGGCCACGGCGCCGGGCTCGCGGTCGACCGCCACGAAGAAGGCGGTCCCCCCGACCCGGAGCTCCGTGCCGGCCACGAAGCGGGGCTTGGCGACGGCCGGCTCCGCGGCGGGAGCGGCGCTCGCCGCGCCCCAGACGAGCAGCCCGCACAGCCCCGCGATCCTCGCCCATGCCATGACGGGCGACTGTACGCGAGGCCGGAAGGGCTGCCAGAAACGCTGTCGATTCGATAGCTTGCGCGGGGGCCCGGGCCGTCGGCCCCGGCCCGGGGGGACGAGCCGCATCGTGATGCTGCGAACCATTCTGCTGCTGGCGCTCGCGCATTCGGCCCCGGCGCAGGCCGCGGCGCCCGAGCGGCCGCCGGACGAGGACCGCTTCGACACGGTGGTGATCGACGCGGGCCACGGCGGTGAGGACCACGGGGCGCGCGGGCCGGAAGGGCTGGTCGAGAAGGACCTCGTGCTCGACCTGGCCCGGCGCCTGGCCGAGCGGCTCGCCGGCCAGGGGCTGCGCGTGGTGATGACCCGCGAGGCCGACGGCTTCGTGCCGCTCGACGAGCGCACGCGCATCGCGAACGACGCGGAGGCGGACCTGTTCGTCTCGATCCACGCCAACGCCTCGCGGCTGCGCGGCGTCCAGGGCATCGAGACCTTCTTCGCGTCCCTCGAGGCCACCGACGAGGCGGCGCAGGAGCTGGCGCGGCGCGAGAACCTGGCGCTCGGTGCCAGCGCGGAGCCCGGCGTCGACGATCCGCTGCTCGCGATCCTGGGCGATCTGCTCGCCACCGAGCACCTGGCCGACGCGCAGGAGTTCGCGCGTCTCACCCAGCGGCGCATCGCCACGGCCAAGGCGAGCCGTTCGCGCGGCGTGAAGCAGGCGCCCTTCGTGGTGCTGATGGGGGTGCGCATGCCGGCCGTGCTGGTCGAGGTCGGCTTCCTGACCAACGCCGCGGAGGAACGCAGACTCGCGGCCAGCGCCGAACGGGAGCGCCTCGCTGGGGGCATCGCCGACGCGGTGGCGGCGTTCCGCAAGCGGCAGGATGCGCGGCTCGGGCTCGCCGACGCCGCAGGAGGCGCCCGATGACGTCGATCGAGCCGGTGGGCGCACGATGAGTCCGCTCAAGAAGCGCATGGACGGCCGCGCGCCGGATCAGCTCCGGCCCGTGCGGCTGCTTCCGGACTTCACGGAGAACCCGCTCGCTTCCGTGCTTTGCGAGTTCGGCGCCACCAAGGTCCTGTGCACGGTCTGCCTCGAGGAGAGCGTGCCCCGCTTCCTCCAGGGGCAGGGCAAGGGCTGGGTGACGGCGGAATACTCGCTGCTGCCGGGCTCCACCGACCGGCGCACCGAGCGGGAGATCTCGCGCGGGAAGCCGGCCGGACGCACGCTCGAGATCCAACGCCTGATCGGCCGCAGCCTGCGCTCGGTGGTCGACCCGAAGGCGCTCGGGGAGCGGACGCTCTGGGTCGACTGCGACGTGCTCCAGGCCGACGGGGGCACGCGGACCGCGTCCGTCACCGGGGCCTGGACGGCACTCGCGCTCGCGACCTGGCGTCTGCGCCGGCGGGGTGCAATCGACCGCGATCCCCTCGTCGAATCCATCGCGGCGGTCTCGGTCGGGCTCGTCGATGGCCAGCCGCTGCTCGATCTGCCCTACGAGGAGGACGCCCGCGCGGACGTCGACATGAACGTGATCGCGACCGGCGACGGGCGGCTCGCGGAGATCCAGGACACCGGCGAGGGCACCACCTTCTCCCGCGCGGAGCTCGATGCACTCACCGACCTGGCGCTGCGTGGAATCGCCGAGCTCGGCGAGATCCAGCGCGCGGCGCTGCGCGAGGCCGGCGCTCTCGAATGAGCCCGAGCGGCGCTCACGGTTGAGCGCAGCCGGGCCGGCCGCCGCGGTCGACCTCGTGCTGGCGACGGGCAACGCCGGCAAGCGGGCCGAGTTCGCGGCGCTGCTCGCGCCGCACGGGCTGCGCCTCGCGAGCCTGGCGGACTTCCCCGGCGTGCGGCTGCCCGAGGAGGGCGACGACTACGCGGCGAACGCCGCCGCGAAGGCGCGCGCGGTGGCCCAGGCGACCGGGCTGCCCGCGTTGGGCGACGACTCCGGGATCGAAGTGGAGGCGCTCGGCGGCCGGCCGGGCCCGCGCTCCGCGCGCTACGGCGGGTCCGACCTCGACGACCGGGCCCGCTGCGCGCGCCTGCTCGAGGAGCTCGGGGCCACGGGGGACGCGGCGCGCCGCGCGCGGTTCGTGTGCGAGGCGGCGTTGGCCCGGCCCGATGGCTCGGTCGCGCGGGCCTTCGGGGAGAGCCGCGGCCGCATCCTCGACGCACCGCGCGGGACGGGGGGCTTCGGCTACGACCCGATCTTCGAGCCGGAGGGGCACGCCGTCTCGATGGCGGAGCTGCCCGCAGCGACGAAGAACCGCATCTCGCACCGCGGACGCGCCCTCGCGGCGCTGGCGGGCGCGCTCGCCTCGCTCCGGCGATCGGATTGAGCCGTGCGCCTCTCGGATCCCTAGCCGCCGAGGCGCGCGAAGTGCTCCTCGGGCGTCGGCAGGCTCGGGTCGAAGCGGCGCAGGCGCCGGCCGAGACGCACGAGCTTCGGCTCGGCCACGGGCAGGCCCTGGCTGCGGAGCCAGTGGGGCAACGCGATCGTGCAGAAGCGCTCCGCCTCCGCGCCGTTCCACCGCTCCGGGTCGTAGCCGGCTTCGCCGACGGCCTGCCAGAGCGAGAAGCGCGCGACACGTCGACCGAGCAGGATCGAGAGCTCGGTGACGAGATGGTCGAAGCGACGGCGATTCATGCACCCGGCCTCCGGGGTAGGTGGACGCCGCCAGCGCATGCGTGACGCCTCCCGCTACATTGCGAGCCCCATGCGAAGGCCGATCCCGCGCGCGGCGCTCGCCGGGCTGCTGCTCGCCTGCGTGCAGCCCCAGGCCACGCCGGTGCCGCCCGAGCGCATCGAGGCGCTGCTCGCGCGCGCTGAGGCGGCCCGCGAGCTGCGCTTCCGCGCGCCGGTGGTTGCGCAGGAGGTGGAGGCCGCGGGGGTGCCGAAGCTGCTCGCCCGCGAGCTCGACCGGCTCTCGCCGCGCGGACGGCTGCGGCGGGAGGAGGCGCTCGCGAAGGCGCTCGGCTTCCTGCCCGAGGACGCGGACCTGCGCGCGCTGCTGCTGAGCTGGGGCGCGGAGGCCGTGGCCGGGTTCTACACGCCCACCGGCGGTCGCCTCTACGTGGTCAAGGGCGCCTCGGGCGCGGGAAGCGGCGACGGCGGAGCCGTGCTCGTGCACGAGCTCGCGCACGCGCTCCAGGACCAGCACACGCCGCTCATCGCCGTCACCATGGGGCTGCGCTCGAACGACGATCTCGTCTTCGCGATCGGAGCCTTCCTGGAGGGCGACGCCCTCTACACGGAGCTGCGCGACGAGGCCGAGACCAGCGGCTTCCCGCAGCCGAGCGGCGCCGAGTTCGCCGAGCGCTTCGAGCACGACGCGCCCGAGGGACAAGGCGTGCCGCGACTGCTGCGCGAGTCCTTCCTGCGCCAGTATCCCCTGGGCTACGCCATGGCCTACGAGCTGGTGAGCCGCGGCGGCGTCGCCGCGCTGACCTCGGCGCTGGACGACCCCCCGCTCACGAGCGAGGAGCTGCTTCATCCGGAGCGGTACCTCGAGCGAGCGAAGCGTCGCCCGCTCGCCCTGTTCCCGGAAGCGAGCGAGGCGTTCGCGCCCGAGTGCGACCCGGTCGCCAGCACCAGCTACGGGGAGCTCGGGCTCTCGGTCTGGCTCGTCGAGGCGGGCATCGCGGAGCCCGAGGCGCGGCGCGCGGCCGACGGCTGGGACGCCGACCGCGCCTGGCTCCTCGACTGCCCCGAGGACGAGCGGCTGGCGTGGCTGATCCAGCTCGACAGCGTGGAAGAGGCCGCCGAGCTGCACGCGGCCGTCCTGCGCGCGGGTCGTCCGGCCATGATCGCGCGCGCGATCCGGGACCAGGAGGGTCGGCGCGTGCTGCTGAGCGTAGGGCTCGAGGACGTGGCGCGCGCCTTCCTGCTCTACGACATCGAGCCGCGTCGCTACGACGGGCTGCGGGCCCTGCTGCGCGAGCGTCCGGACATCCTGCTGCGGGCCGAGGCGGTCCGTGACGGCGTCCACTAGCTACTCTACCGCCATGCTCCGTCTGCTCTGCATCCGCCACGCGCAATCGACCTGGAACGCCACCGGACGCTGGCAGGGCCAGGCCGATCCGCCGCTGTCCGAGCAGGGAAGGCTCCAGGCCGTGGCGCTGGCCGAGCGGCTGCGTGCCGAGGGCTGGCCGCTGCAGGCGCTCGTCACCAGCGACCTGGCGCGGGCGCGCGACACCGCGGTCCTGCTCGGGGAGGCGTTCGGCCTGGTTCCCGACCCCTGGCCGGCGCTGCGCGAGGCGGACATCGGCTGCTGGAGCGGGCGCCGCAGCGAGGAGATCGAGGGCGCCTGGCCCGACGTCTATGCCCGCTTCCGGGCCGGCGACCCGGACCTCCGCGTGGGCGGCGGCGAGAGCCGTCGTGCCGTGCGGGCGCGGGCGCTCGGCGCGGTGCGTCGGCTGGAGCGCCACTTCGGCGAGGGCACTCTCGCGGTGGTGACGCACCTCGGCTGGCTGCGCGCGCTGCGCCCTGGCCTCGAGCTCGCCAACGCCGAGGCGCTCTGCCTCGACAGCGCCGCGCTCGCCGACGCGCCCGAGCCCGAAGCGCACGCGAGGGTCGGAGGGCGCCTGTGAACGCCCGCTTCGCCGGCTTCGTACTCCTTGCGATCGGCGCCACCCTGCTGCTGCTCACGCCGAGCAGCTGGCTCGCCGTGCCCGTCGGGCTCTGGCAGATCGGCGTCGGTGTCTGGCTCGTGCGCCGGCCGGCGCCGGCGGCGGCCTCCTGGGCCGTCGTGGGCGGCGCCGTCGCGCTGGCGCTCGCGCTCGGCTTCGCCCTGGCCGGGGCGCTCGGCGATGCGTTCGTGGCTGGCGCGCTCGGCGCCGTGGCCGTGTTCGTGGGCGCGCAGCGCTCGCTCGCCGGTCATCCCGCGGTGCGGCCGCTACCGGCGCCGCAGTCGCTCCGCACCAGCCTGGCGGTGGCGGCCGACGAGTCGATGAAGTGGATCTGGCACGCGACCTCGCTCGTCGCGCCGGCCCCGTCGCTCGCTCGCTGGGTCGAGGACCTGCGCGCTGCGGCCGAGCGCAATCGCGCGGACGGGCTGCTCGCGGAGCCCGCCCGGGCGCATCCGGAGCCGCCCGCCCTCGAGAAGTGCGAGCTGCGGCGGAGCGAGCTCGCGGGCCTGCCCGCGGCGGACCTGCTGCGCTTCGAGAGCGGATTCGAGCCGCGCGATCCCGAGATCCGCGAGGCGTACCTCGCGAACACGGCGAACCGCACGGCGCGCGCCTGGCTGTGGCGCCATCCGGGTGCGCGTCGGCCGGCGTTGATCGTGATCCACGGCTACGGCATGGGCCGCCCGGGCCTCGATGCGCGCGCCCTCGGCGTGCCCTGGCTGTACGGCGAGCTCGGCCTCGACGTCGCGCTGGTGACGCTGCCGCTCCACGGCGCGCGCGCCCTCGGGCGCCGCTCGGGCGCGGGCTTCCTCGACGGTCACCCGCTCGTCACCAACGCGGCGCTGGGCCAGGCCGTCTGGGACCTGCGCCGC
>JBFIYM010000110.1:0-14811 GCA_041605395.1 Myxococcota bacterium
GGCTCGACGACCGGCTCGGGCTCCGGGAGCGGCGCCCGGGGCAGGGCCTCGAGCAGGACGATCTCGGGCAGCGGTTGGTCACGCGGCGGAATCGCGGCGGGGGCGAGCCAGAACACCGCCAACCCGATCACCAGGCCACCGACGAGCGCCCCGCCTGCGGCGCGCCGAAGCGGGCGCGGGTCGAGCGCCGCGATCTCCTCGGCGACGAGAGCGAACGCGTCCGCCGTGCTTCCACGCGCCGAGAACGGCCCGGGCGCGAAGACCGGCGCCACCGGCAACCTTGCCGCACCGAAGCCGTAGCTCTGTCGAAGTCGCCAGCCTGCCATTCCTGCTCACTTCGCGGCGAGGTGGGGCGCGACCGTCGCGCGACGCCGATCGGGCCAGACCTCTTCCAGGATCGCGACCGCGTCGAGCAGGTCCTGGCTGCGTGAGTCTGCATGGGGCGCGAGCAACGGCCGCGCAACGCCGGAGGCGCGGAGACCCACGAGCTTCCTGCGCAGCGCCTCGGCGTCGATCCGCTGCATCTCTTCTGCCGCCGCGCCGTCCTCCCGCGTCGGAAGCACGAGCTCGAACGGGCTTCCGACGTCGCGCTCGTCCCCCGCACCCGGTGGGTGGACGCGCAGCTGCCAGCGTGTTGCCGCAGCGTGCGGCATGGCCTCGGCCGCAGCGTGGATGCGTGGCACCACGATCTCTCCGAGCTCGAGTGCGAGCGCGCGCCCCTCGTCGAGCTGGGTCATCGCGATCAGCAACAGGAACGCGAGATCGACGAACGAGAACAGCCACACAGGCGCATGGTGCGTGGGGGGATCCGTCGGCATGCGCGCATACAACGGGCGGACGCAAACGCGCCAGCGTGAGAGCCCTCACAATGGGAAAGCGTGCGCGCGGCGATAGGCCACGAGCAATGCGTGCGCAGGCCGCCTCTCTCCCCATGCGCAGCGCGACGGAGCGGACGCGACATGTTTCGAACCCATCGTTGGTCGATCTTCTTTCTGCTTGCCGGCTGGATGCACGTTGCACCGGCCGACGCTGCAGACCTCTACCTGTCGGGTGCGCTCGGCAACTCGGGCGGCTTCGGGTCGTCGTCGGGCCAGACCGCCTTCTTCGACATCGACGGGGACGACGCCGACGCGTCCCCCACCTATGGGGGCACCTTCGGGCTCGCCTTCGCGATGGACGAGGCACTGCCGAACATCCGGAGCTGGGAGCTCCCGAGCTGGGTCGTGCGTACGGAGCTCGAGTTCATGACCGGGCGCGACTACGAGCTGCGCAGTGACGGCGCTACGCAGCAGGACGACTTCTTCACGGAGGTGGACGCGTGGACGGTGCTGCCCAGCGTCTGGGTCGAGGTGCCGTTGCGGACGCCGATCACCTGGCTGTTCGGCCGCGTGCCGGTACTCGAGCCCATGAGCCTCTACGGAGGAGGCGGCATCGGCATCTCCAAGATCAACCTCTCCACGCGCGACCAGGCCTCGACGGGCGAGGACGAGTCCCTCCACTTCGCGTGGCAGGCGGGCCTCGGCCTCGCCTACGAGCTCACCGACACCACCACCTTCTCGCTGGGTTGGCGCTACGTCTCGCTGGGGCGCAGCGAGGCCGACCTCATGTTCGGCCCGGGCGCGAAGGCGGGAGAGTTCGAGCTCGACCTGACCGGACACGAGATCATCACCGGCCTGCGGATCGACTTCCACACCGCCCCGCTCGGGGACATGCATCCGCGCTACTGGCGCGCGCCGCGCGTTCTCACGGGCTGGAGGCTCCCGCGCTGGCTCGGCGGCGGGGGCGACGAGACCGGCGACCCGAACGACCTCTAGCTACCGTGCCCTCCCGTGCGGCACGGGAAGAGGAGGCCGGCGGTCCTGCTCGCTGCGGCTCTGCTTTCGGCACCCGATGCCGGGGCGGCAGCCGGTGCGCGGCTCTCCGGCGTCGAGGTGTCGCGCGAACCCGACAGCACGCGGATCCTTCTCCACACGGACGCCGCACCGCGATGGACCGAGCCCTTCTCCCTGACCTCGCCCGCGCGCCTCGTGCTCGACGTGCCCGGCCTCGAGAACGCCACCGCGCGCGAGCGCTTCGAGGTCGGTGACACCCGCGCCGAGCGCGTCCGGCTCGGCCGCCATCCTGGCTTCCTGCGTGTCGTCGTCGACCTCGCACCCGGTGCGGAGAACGCCACGCGCCGCGTCGAGCATACGGAGGAGGGCATCGCGATCTGGATCGGCGCGCCCCCGCGGCCTGCCGCGCTGCCCCCCGTCTCCGCTTCACCGCCACGTGCGCCGCCGACCGCCGAGGTCCCGGAGCCGAGCGCGAAGCTGGCCCCCGGCCCGAGCGTCCGCATCTACGGCCTCGAGCTCCAGGCGGCCGCCGACCGCGACCGGGTCCTGGTGTTCGCCGAGGCGCCGCTCACTGCGGAGGTCAGCACGCCCGACGCATCCACCGTGCTGGTTCGCCTGCCGGGGGCCACGCTCGACGCTTCCGCCGCGCGCCGTCTCGCGCCCGAGGTCGGGGGCGCGGTCTCGGAGGTGGTCGCGTTCGCGCCGCTCACCGGCGGCCCGCCCGAGGTGCGGATCCAGATCAAGCGCAACCCGGCGAGCGAGCCGCTGTTGTCGCAACGCGGCTCGATGCTCGCGGTCGAGCTCCCGCTTCCGACGGGCGCGCAGGACGTCGGGCTCACCCTGAGCTTCTCCGAGGCCGAGCTCTCCGACGTGGTGCGCGAGGTCGCGAAGGCGACGGGGGAGCGCTTCCTGTTCGACGAGAGCCTCCGGGGCCGCGTCACGGTCAGCGTGACGAACCGCGTCTCGCACGCCGAGGCCCTCGAGATCCTGCACGCCGCGCTCGCATCGAAGGGCTTTGCGGCCGCGCGCACGCCCGGCGGCGGCTGGCGCATCCTGAAGGTGACGGACGCGCAGGGGGCGTCCTCCCGGGTCGTCGGCGCGGCCCGCGCGAGCGGCGTCCCGACCGTGACGACGCTGCTGCGACTTCGTTCCGCAGACGCCAAGGACCTGGTCGGACAGCTCGCGCGCTTCGCCGGCAGCGAGATCAGCGCGACCGCCTTCGCCCCGTCGAACAGCATCATCCTCGCGGGCAGCGAGGCGCGGCTGCACCGCTACGCGAGCCTCGCGCAGGCCCTCGACGAGGCCGAGGCCGAGGAGCTGGCGGTGATCGCGCTGCAGCACCGCGACGCGTCCGAGATCGCGGCGATCCTCGAAGAGATCGCGGGGCCGCACCCGGACGGCGAGACCCGGCAGGCGCGCCCCCGTTTCGAGGTGTGGCACGACGAGCGCGGCAACACGCTGCTGCTGCGCGGCTCGCGCGCGGAGCTCGCGGAGCTCCGGGGCTGGCTCGGCCGGCTCGATGTCGCCCCCGAAGGCGAGGGCTCCATCCGCGTGATCCGGCCGAAGAACGCCGACGTCGCGAAGCTGGCCGAGCTGCTCCAGAAGCTCGCGGCGGGCGCGAGCGGCATCGGGCCCGCGGGCGGCGCTCCCCGCCCGGATCGGGACGCGTCGGAGCCACACGCCGGGGAGGCGCTCCACGGCCGGACCTTCCAGGTCGCCTCGCACGAATCGACCGGCGCGATCCTCGTGCATGCCGATCCCGAGACCCACCGCATCGTGCGCGAGGTCGTCGACGAGGTCGACCGCAGGCCGCCTACCGTGGCGGTGGATCTTCTCGTCTTCGAGCTCGACACCAGCCGGACGCTCGCGCTCGGGTTCGATGCGTTCGTGCCCTTCGGTGATGCCGACAGCCAGTCCTTCGGCGCGCTGTTGCTGCAGGGGACGCCGGGCGGCCCGCTCGAGGCCGTGAGCCAGGCCGGCACCGGCATCCTGCGCGCTGCGCGAGCGCCGCTCGTGCTCCCGATCGTGGGCCCGGGCGGAATCCCGACCCTGGCGGTGGTGCCGAACGGCAGCTTCCAGATCACGGCCGCCGAGGGCGAGCTCGAGACCCGCGTGCTGCTGCGGCCCCACCTGCTGGCCCTGTCTGGCGAAGAGCACGAGCTCGTGGCGGGCGACAACGTCCCGGTGCTGGTGGGCGCCGGCGATGAGGAAACGGAGCCCGCCATCCCAGACCCCCTCACGATCCGCAACCGGATCGAGCGCCGCGACGTCGGCCTCCTGCTCCGGGTGCGTCCCACCGCCGGACAGGAGGGCGACGTGCGGCTCGAGATCGACGTCGAGGCGAGCCGCGTACGCCCCGAGTCCGCTGCCTTCGCCGACCGGATCGGCCCGGTGATCCAACAGCGCAAGCTCACCGCGGTGACACGCCTCGAGCACGGCCAGGTCGCCGTGCTCGGGATGCTGCTGGAGCCCGTCTCGGTCGAGCGCGAGATCGGCGTGCCGTTCCTGCGAGACATCCCGATCCTCGGCTGGCTCGCGCGCTCCACCGTGACCCAACGCCGGAACCGTCAGCTGGTGATCGCCATCGAGGCCTCGATCGAGCGCTCCGCGGAGGATCGCCTGGCGGACAGCATCCGCTTCCGGCTCGCCTTCGAGCGCGCGCTCGCGCGGCGCGGGACGCTGGGACAGCGGGGCGGGGGCGGCTATGCGCTTCTGGTATCGACGCGAAGCACCGAGGGCGAGGCGCGGGCCCTGGCCAGCGCGCTCGACGCCGGGGGACGGGCGCCCGAGATCGTCCGTTGGGAGTGGGACGGCGAGCCGCGCTTCGACGTCTACCTCGGCGCCTTCGCCACGGTCGCGGAGGCCGTGGCGGCCAGTGAGCCACTCACCGCCGCGGGCTTTCGCCCGGAGCTGGTGGCGCTGCCTCCGCACGAGCTGGCGCGCAGCCACGCGCCGGCCGCCGCAGACTGACCCGCCCGCCGCGCCTCGAGCAGCCCACCCCCGACGAAACCGTCGCCGGTCACGTAGAGGCAGTGCGCCCCGCTCGATTCGAGCCAGGCCACGCCCCGTTCGCCCTTCAGCATCGCGATCGTGGTGAGGGTCCCGGCCACGAGGCAGTGGTCCGCGACGACGCTCACGGCCGCGAGCCCGCGCACGGGCCAGCCCGTGCGCGGGTCGAGGATGTGGCCGTAGCGAACGCCGTCCACGACCATGCATCGCTCGTAGTCGCCACTGCTCGCGATCCCGCCCCAGCCGAGGGGCAGCGTCAGGAGCGCTTCGGTCGGGGCGCGCGGGTCGCGAATGCCGACGCGCCAGGGGCTTCCGTCCGGGTGCGGACCGACCACCGCCACGTCTCCGCCGAGATCGACGAGGCCGTGGCGCGCGCCGTGCTCGCGGCAGATCTCCGCGGCGCGGTCGGCCGCGTACTCCTTCACGTAGCCCCCGAAGTCGAGCTGCATTCCGGCGCGCGGCAACACGATGCGCGGCGCCTCCCAGCGCACGCGATTCCAGCCCACCAGGGGAAGCAGCGCGTCGATCGCAGCCTGGCTCGGCAGCACTCCCGACTTGAAGTCCCAGGCGCGGCGCAGGATGCCGGAGGTGATGTCGAAGAGGCCGTCACTGTGTCGATGGCTCGCCGCGGCATAGTCGAAGAGCGCTGCGGTCTCGCGATCGACGACGACGCCCGTCGGATCTCCGGCACTCCTGTTGATGCGGGTGGCGAGGCTGTCTTCGCGATAGCGCGAGTACTTCGCCTCGAGACGCAGCACCTCGGCCCGCGCGGCCTCCGCCACCCGGGCCGCCTCCGCCCCGCCGTGGATCCGGACCTCGCAGGGGCTCCCCATTGCGCGGAAGCGGAGGACGTGAAGGTCGACCGGCATGCTTCAGAACCGCGCGCTGAGGTTGAACATCAGGACGTTGAAGGAGACGAGCCCGGGGTTCTCGATCTCGACGTCGCGGATCGCGAGGTCGCCGCTGCTCTGGTAGCGCTCCCAGGAAACGCCGACCTTCCACGCCATGCGGAACGGCCAGTCGCTGAGCCGGGTTTCCGCGCGAAGCTTCCAGGAGAGCGCGCCATAGGGCGAGAGCCGGTAATCGCTCGTGAACTCACCGCCGGGCGACGTCACGAAGTAGGGCCCGTAGAACTCGGCCTGACTCTGGGTGTAGTACCGGACTGAGGGAATCACCGCGAGAGCGTCCCAGAGCATCTGGTACCAGGCCAGCTCGACCGTGTGCGAGGTGACGTCCCAGTCGTCGACGTAGAGACGGTAGTCGGCGTGCAGAGCGCCGTTCACGCTCGAGAAATGGCGCCGATAGCGCGTCAGCCAGGAGAACTGGTTCCTCGAATCCGGGCGGCTGTCGGGCAGGTTCACGCCTCCCACCGAGACCAGCTTGTAGGGATCGGAGAGGAAGCCGCTGCCGTTCTGATAGGTGAAGGTGCTCTGCACGATGGAGCTGCGATTGATCACCTGCGAGATGCCCGCGAAGATCGACAGGCTGCGCTTGTCCTCCTGGGAAGGGTTCAGGTTCGTGGCCGTCGGGGTGGGATCGATCTCGTCCAGCGAGAGGCCCGCTCCCCACGAGAACGTGGTGTTCTTCTCGTTGAAGTCGTGCTCCGCCGAGAAGCCGAAGTTGGTCGCCTGGTAGTCGTCCTCCTTCGAATAGCCGCCGAGCAGGCTGGTGCGCGATTCGTCGAACAGGTAGGTGCCGCGCAGCAGCACGTCCGAGCGTTGATCCTCGACCGACGCTCCCGTCATCACCTGCACCGGCTCCCCATTGGCGTCGGGCTCGACGAACCAGGGCGTCGCACCGCTCATGGTCTCGTGCACCAGGTCGAGGCCCACGTCGATTCGGCCGCCCAGCGGCGCGCGCATGCGCAGCTGGTGCG
Organism: Myxococcota bacterium; assembly: GCA_041605395.1. Lineage (GTDB taxonomy): Bacteria > Myxococcota_A > UBA9160 > UBA9160 > UBA6930 > JBFIYM01. The sequence continues at coordinate 6,718 of JBFIYM010000110.1, forward strand.
TCTCGATCTCGTAGCGCTCCGGGCTCCCGGCCTGGAGCTTGTCGGAGTCCAGGTCGTCCTCCGAGTACAGCGTGAAGCCGTAGTCGACGCCCCAGCGCTCCTCCTGCGCGCGCGCGAGCCCGGGCAGCAGCAGCGCGCTCGCGGTGAGCGCCGCCAGCACGCTGCGGCGGGAACGTCGCGGGTTCCGCGCGGAACCTCGCGTGCAGCGACTCGCCTGGCGCCGCTCCTGTCGGTTGCGGGGTCGTCGGCTTCGCATCAGTTGCAGCCGCAGCCTCCGCCGCCCGCCTCACCACCCGGCAGTGAGCCTTCCTTGCTGAAGTGGATGTGGCTCCGATGCGCGGCCTCGAGGGCATCCACCTCCCAGGCCATCTCGGGCCGCGAGAGCTGGTCGCGCTCCCAGGGACGAACGCCCGTTGCACAGCCGGCGACGAAAGCCGCCGACAGCCCCAGGATCCATGCCCACCGCATGCGCTACTCCCGATCCGCGAGCAGATCGCGGATCTCGTCGCGGAGGGTCTCGATGTCCCCCTTGCGGAAGCCGCGGTGCACGTAGCGGATCACGCCGTCGGGATCGATCAGGTAGGCGGTCGGCATGGTCTCGAGGCCGAAGCGGGCGGGAAGTCGACCTTCGGGGTCCGACGCGCTCGGGTAGCCGATGGATCGTCTCTCGAGGAGGTTTCGCGCCAACGCCGGATCGCGGTCCACGTTCACGCCGACGAGCACGAAGCGGTCCGGCGGGAACTCCTTCCGCAGCGCGTCGAGCTGGGGCATCGAGACCTGACAGGGGGCGCACCAGGATGCCCAGAAGTCGACGAACACCACCTTGCCGCGCAACGCCTCGAGCGACAGCGTGCCCTCGCCGCTCACGCGTGGCGCGTCGAAGGTCGGGGCGATGTCACCGACCTCGAGAGCGGCCGCAGGCGCAGTGGCCAGGCAGGCGAGCAGCAGCAAGGCCGCCGGCTTGCGCCGCCACGAGGAGCTTCGGGTCTCATACATATATCGGCTCCTTCTCCACCCCTCGTTGCGGTCATGACCCATCGGCCGCGCCGGCCGCCTGCGCGTGACGGGCCTCACCGGGCTCGAGTGCGGCGAGCATGGCTTCCACCGTGAGGAGCTCCGGCAGGAGCTGCGGCTCGTCCGCATCGGCGTGATAGACCAGCGTGAGCGGAACCCCCGCGCGACCGAAGCGCGCCAGCTCGCGCCGGATGTCTTCGTCACGTCGCGTCCAGTCGGCAACCAGCAACGTGAAGCCCCCGCGCTCCAGGGAAGCGCGAACCGGCGCGCTCGCCAGCACCGTGCGCTCGTTCCACTTGCAGGTGAGGCACCAGTCGGCCGTGAAGACCACGACGACCGGCCGGCCCGCCGCGCGCAGGCGAGCGAGCGTCTCCGGCTTCCAGACGGAAGCGCTCGCCTGGATCGGCAGGGCGGGCGCAACGGTGACGTGGTTCGAGCCGAACGCCACCACGCCCAGCCCGAGGGCGAACACGGCGCCCCGCAGGTCGCGGCGCTCGAGCTTCCCGAAGATCCAGACGGCCAGCGCTACCGAGAGCAGCAGCACGAGCAGCGCCGCCTGGGCGTCGACGCCCGCGCTCCGACCGAGCACCCAGGCCAGCCAGATCACCGTCGCGAGCAATGCGAAGCCGAGCAGGCTGCGCAGCTCGGTCATCCAGCGACCGGGGCGCGGCAGCCAACGCCGGGCGCCGGGGAAGGCACAGACGACGACGAAGGGCGCGGCGAGGCCGAGCCCGATCGCGACGAATACGATCGGAACGAAGGGGGCAGGGCTCGCGAACGCGAGGCCGACCGCAGGCCCCAGGAAGGGGGCCGAGCACGGCGTCGCGAGCGCCACGGCGAGGAGGCCCTCGAAGAAGCTCCGCCGGGCACCCGAGGCCTCGGCGCCCACGCGCGCGAGGCCGCTCGGCACGAACGAGATCTCGAAGACGCCCAGCAGGTTGAGCGCGAAGATCGTGCACACCACGGCGACCACGGCGACGAAGGCGGGCTCCTGGAGCTGGAAGCCCCAGCCGACCTCGTGCCCGGCGCGGCGCAGCAGCAACACGACCACCGCGAGCGCGAGCATGCTCGCGACCACGCCGGCGGTGTACGTGCCCGCCTGCTCGAGGGCGTGGCGGCGATCGCGCCCGCCGAGCTCCGCCACCGCGAAGGCCTTCAGCGCGAGCACCGGCAACACGCACGGCATGAGGTTCAGCAACAGACCGCCCAGGAACGCGAGCGCGAGCGCAGAGAAGAACGGTCCCCAGGCGATGCCCCACGCCGCCCCGGGCGCGAGATCGATCGCGAGGTGGTGAAGGCGACCGTCTCCACCACGCAGCGAGAGCACGCCCTCGAGCCGCTCCGTGTCTCCGCTCTCGCGTGCGATCAGCACCTCGATGCGACCGCCCGAGTCGGTCGCGTCCATCACGCCGAGGCCTGGGCGCGCCGGAACGAAGGCGGGCGCCGCCAGCGAGCGGCAGGGGGCGTCGGCGGGACCTTCCCGGCAGGGCTCCAACGTCAGTGCCAGCCGAAGGCGGTCGACCACGCTCACTTCGGGCGACAAGCCGATGGCCGCGGCGCGCTTTGGCAGCTTCTCTGCGTGCACGGCGAAGAGCCGTCGAACGGCCGCCGCCCGATCCTTGCCGTCTTCGGCGTCGAGCGAACGCTCGAGGGAGAAGCTCGCGGGGATGCACACCGTCCGACACGCGAGCGCCTCCACGTCGACGCCGATCCGCTCGGCTCCTCGCTCGGGGCGAAGCTCCGCCGAGAGCAGCACGTCGCCTGCGTAGCCGTAGGTGACGAGGGTGCCCTCGCCCTCCTGGAAGATGGACGGCGCCGGCCACGCGAGCGGTCCAGCGCGCGCGCCCCGCCAGCGAAGCTCCGTCGGGAGCCCGGCGTCTCCCGGGTAGTGCCAATACAGGTGCCAGCCCGGGTCCAGCGTGAAGCGAACGCCTGCGCGCACCGAGCCGTCCTCGCCGCGCTCGGGGTGGACCAGGAGTCGCGCCTCGACGCGCGCATCACCCTCGTCGAACGCGCCCTCCGCCCAACTCGAAGGGACGGGCGTCGCGGCGTGGGCGACGAGCCCCGAGAGGAGCCAGCTGGATGCGACGAGCAGCCGGAGGAACGCCATGACAACTGCTCCTCGTCTGCTCGTCGTGTTCGTCTTGTGACGTCGATTCCGGCAGCCGGGCGGCAGGCGCGCTCTCTCTTCCGCCGGGCTGCGGTACGCGCCGTCACGCTGGCCGCGGCGCGGCGCACCGATTGCCACCCGGTGCTCGGGAGGCACGAACATGCGCGTCGCAGAGTGGATCGCCGGAGCGCTGTGCGTGGTCGCGTTCTGCGCGATCGCCTCGCCGTCGCTGGCGGGGCCGCGCGAACAGGCACGCCGGCTCCACGATCGCATCGCGGGGATCCCGCCGTCGGCGGCCGTCCTGGATCAGATGGCATCGCTGATCGCGGCCGGCGACGCGCTCGGCGCTGCCGACCTCGCCATGCAGAACCCCCAGTTCCTGATGACGTCCGTCAAGAATCTCGTGACGCCGTGGACGAACGTCGAGCGCTCCGTGCACGGGGACCTCAACGACTACACCGCGCTCGTGATCGGCATGATCCGCGACGACGTGCCCTTCACCGAAGTGCTGACCGCCGACCTGGCCTACGTCGGCGCGAACGTAACCCCCGGCTACTCCCAGACCGACAACGACCACTACGTCGCGCTCGAATCGCAGCGCGTGGACCTCTCGAACCCCGCGCTCTTCGTTCCCGTGGCGCAGTCGGCGCTACCGGGCTCACAGCTCCAGCCGGGCGATGCGGCGGGCGTGATCACGACGCGTGCAGCCGGCGAGGCCTTCTTCAGCGCGGGCACCAATCGGCGCATGTGGCGCTTCACCGGCATCAACTACCTGTGCCGCGACATGGAGCTGCTGCACGACATCACCCGACCGGTCGACCGGATCCGCCAGGACGTGAGTCGCAGCCCCGGCGGTGACAGTCGCCTCTTCCACAATGCGTGCAGCGGCTGCCATGGGGGCATGGACGCCGTGGCGGGCGCGTTCGCGTACTTCGAGTGGGATGCGACGCAGATGCGCGTACTGCACACGCCGGGAACGGTGCAACCGAAGCATCTGATCAACGCGAGCACCTTCCCCTTCGGCTTCGTCACGGTCGACAACCGCTGGGACAACTACTGGCGGGAGGGGGCCCACGCGAACCTCGACTGGCGCGGGCCCGACGCCGGCGGCTACGGCCCCAAGAGCCTGGGTGGCGAGGTCGCCGCCAGCCGCGCGTTCTCGGTCTGCCAGGTCGAGAAGGTCTTCCAGCACGTCTGCTTCCGGCCCCCCAACTCGAATGCGGACGCTGCCGAGATCGAGCGCGTCGCCGACGTGTTCGAGTCGCAGGGCTACTCGATGAAGCGCGTGTTCGCCGAAGTCGGCGCCTTCTGCATGGGTAGCTGACGGTGAGGTGCCCGATGACCGGTACCAAGGGGAGCTCGCGGTTCGTGGTGGCGCTGCTGGTGCTCTTCGCCACGGCGTGCGGTGACTACGGAGGGGGGAGCTCTGGCGGCGGGGGGAGCGGCGCCCCGCCGTCGGCCCCGAACCCCTCTCCGGTGCCGCCGAGCGGCCCCTCGGACGCCGAGATGCAGGCCGCCTTCGAGCAGACGGTCCATCCGCTACTGACGCAGTACTGCGTCAGCTGCCATGCGGGCGCGGGGCCTGGTACGCCCCACATCGCATCCCTGGACCCGGCCGTCGGCTACACGGAGACGTGGTACAACCAGAAGGTCAACCTCGGAAACCCCTCCACGTCGCGCCTCGTGCGGCGACTCGCCGCCGACTTCCACCACTGTTGGAACGACTGCACCAGTGACGCCGCGGAGATGCAGGCCGCGATCGCGCAGTGGGCGGCGCTCGTGAACTTCTCGGGCGGCGGCGGTCAGAACGTCCAGGGCCTCGTGAGCGAGAGCCTGACCCTCGCCGACGGCTTCGAGGACGAGGGCGCCGACCGCTACAGCCAGAACCTGGTCGCGTTCTGGGAGTTCAAGGAGGGAAGCGGCACCGTCGCGCTCGACACCAGCGGCGTGGCGCCGGCGGCCGACCTCGCGCTCGAGGGCCCCACGCTGATGTCGAGCTACGGGATTCGCGTCGAACAGGGCCGCGCCATCGCCTCGCAGGTCGCGAGCCAGAAGCTCTACGACCTGCTCGCCGAGCCGCGGAACGGCTCGCAGCAGTACACGGTCGAGGCCTGGATCGCGAACGCCAACACCGACCAGGAAGGGCCGGCGCGCATCATCAGCTACTCGGCGGGCACCGGGTCGCGGAACTTCACGCTCGGCCAGGTGACCTACTACTACAACTTCCGGAACCGGTCCGTGAACCCGGAGGTGAACGGGAACGGGAGCCCGGCGCTCCAGACCGCGGACGCCGATCGTGACGCGCAAGCGACGCTCCAACACGTGGTCGCGACGTACGATCCCTATCGCGGCCGCCGCATCTACGTGAACGGCGTCTTCACCGACGACGTGGACGAGATCGAGGCCTTCCCGCTCTGGAACTGGAGCCCGAGCCACCGCATCGTGATGGGCAACGAGGTCAGCAACGACCGCCAGTGGCAGGGCGCGATCCGACTCGCTGCGATCTATCGCTACGCGCTCACCGAAGCGCAGATCCTCCAGAACTTCGCGGCCGGAGTCGGCAGGCGCATCCTGATGCGTTTCGACGTGAGCCGCTGGGCGGGCGCGGGCGCGTACATCGAGTTCGTGGTCAGCGAGATCGACGACCACAGCTACCTGTTCTGCCAGCCCACCTTCCACTCGCCGAACGTGACGAACGCACGGGTCGGCAAGCTGCGTGTGATGGTGAACGGCGTTGCACCGGTCTCAGGACAGGGCTTCGTGAACGTGGACACGGTCGTGACGGCCACGACCCAACCGCTCTCTCCGCTCTGCTCGGTGATCCTGAAGGATGCGGGCCCGCAGGCCGACGTCTTCACCATCGACTTCGAGTACCTGGCGAACTTCCAGAGCCCGAAGACGCCGCCGCCGATCGGGCCGCTGCCGCCCCGGCAGTTCGGGGCCCCGCTGCCCAGCGAAGGGCTTCGCGACTTCCGGCGCATCAACGAGAGCATGGCCGCCGTGACCGGCGTGAGCCCGAACGCGGGGACGGTGCGCAGCACCTACGACGGACTGGTGAAGCAGCTTCCGGTGACCTTCGACCTGCGAACCTTCGCCTCGGCGCAGCAGGTGGCCGTGACCAAGCTCTCGCTCGAATACTGCGATGCGCTGGTCGAGACCCCGAACCTCCGGAGCGCGTTCTTCGGGAACATCCTGGACTTCACGGCCCCGGCCACGACCGCGTTCTCCAGCGGCGCCACGCGCGACGCCCTGATCCAGCGTCTGGTCGACCGGGCGTTCGGCGTGAACGTGGCGTACCAACCGGACTTCACCGAGGTACAGCCCGTCTTCGACGGTCTGATCGACGACCTCACGGCGGGCTGCACGCCAACGACCTGTGATGCCGAGCGGACGCGCACGGTGGTGAAGTCGCTGTGCTCGGCGGCTCTCGCGAGCGCTGCGGCGTCGGTGCACTAGGAGGCGCCATGTCGGCATTGAAGAACCTCGGCCACGGGAGACCGATCACGCGCCGCGACTTTCTGGCGCGCGGCCTGATCTCCGGCGTCGCGACGCTGGCCGCGCCCAGCCTGTTCGGCCTGTTCAGGAGCCAGGAGGCGTACGCCCAGGCGGCGGCGCAGTGCAACCTCAGTGCCGGAGCCGGGCGCATCCCCTTCGTTTGCTTCGACCTCGCGGGAGGAGCGAGCATCTCGGGCTCGAACGTCCTGGTGGGCGGGCCCGGCGGGCAGCTCGATCTCTTGAGCGACCTCGGCTACGAGAAGCTCGGCCTTCCGCGGAACATGCTGCCGTCGCTCGCCGGGCAGGTGAATACCGAGCTCGGCCTCGCCTTCCACGCCGACAGCGCCTTCCTGCGCGGGATCCTGACGACGACGTCGGCCAGCACCCGCGCCAACACGAACGGCGCGGTGGTCTGTGCGCGCTCGGAGAACGATACGGGGAACAATCCGCACAACCCGATGTACGGCATCCACCGGGCCGGGGCCGACGGGAACCTGGTCACGCTGATCGGCACCGAGCCCTCGGAGTCCGGCGGCAACTCGCAGGCGCCGATGGCGATGATCGATCCCGCGGCGCGGCCGGTGAAGGTGGACCGCCCGAGCGACGTGACCGGCCTCGTCGACACCGGGCGTTTGGTCCAGCTGCTCGCCCCGCAGGACGCGGCGGCCGTGATGCAGGCGGTCGAGCAGGTCTCCGAGGCGAAGCTGAACCACATGACCGAAGATGCGATCGTGGAGCAGCTGATCCGCTGCAGCTTCGTCGAGAGTACGCAGCTGGTCTCGACGTTCGGCGACCCCTCCCTGCTCGACCCGCTCACGGATCCGGACATCACTGGCGCCACCGGCATCTTCAGCGCGGCGCAGCTCGGGCAGGACAAGTTCCGGAAGACCGCTTCGGTCATGAAGCTGGTCGTGAACGGCTTCGCGGGGGCGGGCACGATCGAGTTCGGCGGATACGACTACCACGATGGTACCCGTGCGACCGGCGAGATCCGGGACTTCGACGCGGGCGTGGCGATGGGTGCGGTGCTCGAGTACGCGGCCCGCCGTGGGCAGCAGCTCATGCTCTACGTGTTCAGCGACGGCTCGCTCGACAGCGACGGCTCGCTCGACAACTCGGTGGACGGCCGCGGCAAGGGCAACTGGCGGGGCGACAACCAGAGCACGGCGTCGGTGTTCTTCCTTGTCTACGACCCGGCGGGCCGCCCGCAGCTCTCGAGCCCGGCCCGCCAGCAGCTCGGTTGGTATCGCCCGAGCGGCGACGTGGAGACCTCGTCGTCACCGATCGCGAACAACGTGACGCTGCTCGCCGAGGCCGTGGTGCTGAACTACATGGCGCTCCACGACGACGTCGGCCGCTTCGCGACGGCGCTGCCTGGCCACGGCCTCGGCGGCAACCTCGATCCGCTCATCTCGTTCGCGCCGATCCGCTCGACGCCTCCGTAGCGCCGCGGCCCCGCCGCAGCAGCAGCAGAA
>JBFIYM010000111.1:0-14782 GCA_041605395.1 Myxococcota bacterium
CCGATGCTCTGGGACCCGCTGCGCTTCCTCGAGTCGTGCCCCTCGTCGGACGGCGCGGCCGCGATGGTGCTCACCAACAAGCGGGGAGCCGAGCGCTCCGGGCGCCCGGCAGCGTGGGTGATCGCGCACCAGAAGCGGACCGAGTTCACGATGTTCCCGGGCCGCGACACCGTGAAGCCGCAGGCCGGCGTCGACTGCGCGGCCGCTCTCTACCGCGAGGCCGGCATCACCAAGCCGCGCGAGCAGATCGACTGCGCCGAGCTCTACGTGCCGTTCTCGTGGTACGAGCCGATGTGGCTCGAGGGGCATCTGATCACCGACGAGGGCACGGGCTGGCGCATGACCGACGAGGGCGCGACCGAGCTCGGCGGCGACTTCCCGGTCAACATGTCGGGCGGCGTGCTGTCGTCGAACCCGATCGGCGCCTCGGGCATGATCCGCTGCCTCGAGGCCGCGAGCCAGGTGCGCGGGACGGCGGGTGACTACCAGGTGGACGGCGCGCGGGTCGCGCTCGGCCACGCCTACGGCGGCGCCGCCAACTACTTCGCGATGTGGCTCGTCGCCTCGGAGCCCGATCCGAAGTTCTGAGCGAAACGCCTGCGGTTGACGCCGAGGCCGCCGCGCCCCCAGCGCTAGAGCGCCACCGCCTCGAGCGTTCCGTCGCACAGGCGCACGAACGTCGCGACCTCGGTGCTGTCCGAAGTCGTCCTCGGGCCCTCAGGCGGCCGGCAGCTGGATCGACCGTGCGAGCGCGCCGAGCGTGGCGTCCGGGACGCCCCCCACGTGCGCGAGCTCCACCGCGGGGACGCCGCCGCCGATCGCGAAGGCGCGCCGCATCACGCGGTCGTTCCAGACGTCGTCGGTGGGCCAGGGCTCGAGGCGCTCGGCCGAGAAGGCCTTGCCGACGCCGCCGAGCCACAGGTTCACCACGCGGTTCATCAGGTTCACGACCCGCGGCGAGGTGTTCGGGTCGTCGAGGAGGCCATCGCGCTCGTCCTCGGGGATCGCGGCGCGCGTGCCGAGCAGCCAGGCGAGCGAGACCAGGTCGTGGGCGACGGGGTCGGTCGACGCGAATACGATGCCGGTCTCGGGCGCCACCACGCGCCCCGTGTCCGGACCGAACAGCGCCATCACCTTCGTCGCACTCGTCACGACCAGCCGCTGCTTCTCGCGGAGCGTCGGCAGCGTGTTCGCGTCGGCCGTCTTCTCGGCGAAGGTCGACGCGTCGTGGTGGTACTCGAGGCGGGAGTCGTGCCGCCACCAGCCGACGGCGCACTTCTGCGCGAGCGTGCTTCCCGCCAGCACGTGCCGGCTGCAGCGCGGCATCAGCACCACGTGGTCGACGCTCCGGAGGATGTTCGGCAGCAGGATCTCCCGCTTCCAGCTCTCCTCCGCCGTGGGTCGCTCGGCGAAGAAGCCGTCCCAGCCGGCCTCCTCGAAGGCGTGCACCTCCGCGCCGAGCGCCTCCGCCGCCGGCGCGAGGCCCGACTGGTGCAGGAGCGCGCGGCTGCTGCCGCGGAGCGAGTCGGGGCGGAAGCGGATGGCCTGCACGCCCGACATGTCGGCGACCACGATGCGCCCGGCGCCGTGCGCCTGAAGCAGCCGGATCATCGCGCGCAGCGCCGCCGGGTCGGTGGTGGCCGGGTAGACGTTGCCGGAGTTGCACGAGACCTTGATCAGCACCGAGTCGCCGCGGCCGAGCCACGAGAGATCGGTCACGGCGCGCACGGCCTCGCGGACCGCATCCTCGGTGGCGCTCTCCTCGCTCCCGCGCGGCACGCCGGCGATTCCGACGGGGAGCCTGGCGCCCGGCGCGAGCCGCAGACCCTCGGGGCCGAGACGCGCGGTCGTCGCCTGGCTCCCGGCGGGGAGCGCCATGGCGGCCCCGCCGGCGGCGAGCAACGCACCGAACGTGCGTCGGGTCAGCGAGGCGTCGAGATCGAGGTGTCGCGGATCCATGTCGTCCTCCTCATCGCTCCCGCACCATAGCCTCTCCGGCTCCACCCGCGGCAGCGCCGAGCCGGCGGTCGAGCGCGTCGGAGCGGACGTTGGCGAAGAACGCGTCGACGGATCTCTTCGCATCCGCCCCGTCGAGCGGTCGACCCTCGTGAGGGTTCATCCTCCCGGCCCGAGCAGCCGCCACAGCACCCCGAGCCCCGCACAGGCGCCGATCAGGGGCAGCATGCCGAGGTGGAAGCGCAGCGCGGCGATGGCCGCGGCGAGGGTGATCCCCGCCGCCGCCGGATCGAGCGTGGACCACTCGGGCAGCTGGAGCACGACGGGGCCGAGGCGCACCTCGTTCACCGTGGCGAACAGGGTGTGGAGCGAGAACCAGATCGCGAGATTCAGGACCACCCCCACCACCGCCGCCGTGATCCCGGCGAGCGCGCCGCGCAGCGGGCGGCTGCCGCGCAGGTGCTCGATCCACGGTGCGCCCAGGAAGATCCACAGGAAGCAGGGGACGAAGGTCACCCATGTCGTGAGCAGCGCCGCCAGGGTTCCGGCGAGCCAGGGCGGGAGATCGCCCGGATTCCGGTGCGCGGCGAGGAAGCCCACGAACTGCACGACCTGGATGAGCGGCCCCGGCGTCGTCTCCGCCATGCCGAGGCCGTCGAGCATCTCGCCGGGCGTCACCCAGCCGTAGGCCTCGACGGCCTGCTGCGCCATGTAGGCGAGCACCGCATAGGCCCCGCCGAAGGTCACGACCGCAAGCTTGCTGAAGAAGAGCGCGATGCGGGTGAAGACGTCCTCGCCCCCGCGGAGCCACGCGAGCGCGGCGATCGGGATCCACCAGAGCGCGAGGCCGAGTGTGCCGACGCGGAGGGCCCGGGCGAAGGACGGGCGTGTGACCTCCCGCGTGCGGTCGAGGATCGCGTCCACGACGGCGGCTTCTCCCGCGGGCGCCGTGGGCTCGGGCGGGCGGAACGCCCGGGGCAGCATGCGAGAGCCAAGGAGCCCGATCCCGCCGGCCGCGAGCACGATCCACGGGAACGGAACCGCGAGGAAGAAGATCGCGAAGAACGCGGCGGCGGCGACCGCCAGCTGGGCCGGGTGCCCGAGCGCGCGCCGCCCGATGCGCAGCAGCGCCTCCAGCACCAGCGCCAGGACCGCCGACTTCACGCCGAAGAAGATCCCCTCCACCCACGACACGTCGCCGTAGGCGACGTAGAGGAGCGACAGAGCGAGGATCGTCACGAAGCCCGGCAGCACGAAGAGGATGCCGGCCGCGAGACCCCCGGGCGTCCGGTGCAGCAGCCAGCCGAGGTAGGTCGCGAGCTGCTGCGCCTCCGGACCGGGGAGCAGCATGCAGTAGGAGAGGGCGTGCAGGAAGCGCTCCTCGCTGACCCAACGCTTCTCCTCGACCAGGATCCGGTGCATGACCGCGATCTGCCCGGCCGGCCCGCCGAAGCTGTTGAGCGCGACGCGCGACCAGGTGCGGAGCGCCTCCTCCCACGGCACGCGAACGGACGGCGCGATGTTCCCCATGTTTTCGCGGCGTGAGCCGAGCCCTAGTTCTGGAGGCCCATGACGCGTCCGTCCCAAAACAGCACCGCCATGCGGTTGAAGCGGTTGGTCCAGTACACCCAGCGGTCGGCGTCGAGCGAGGGCGTCTCGTGGGGCGGGGGATACCCCATGGCGCACGCAAGCGAGGGAAGCGCCCAGAGAGCGAGCGCGGAGGCGGCACGATGCATGTCGGTACCCCGGATCCAGCTCCTCTTTCTACCGGTACGCCCGCGACCCATCAAGCCTGTCGGTCGCTCGAACGCGCTGGCCCCGCCGCCCCCGGCTGGCGTAGGCTCGGAGGTCCACCGCGAGCGAGGTGCCCGATGATCTCCGCCTGGGATGACTACCCCGTCCACCAGACCCCCGAGCCGGTCCGCTACGTCGCGACGAGCGACCGCAACTTCTACGACCGCTACTACTTCAACCTGCACGGCTCGAGCGACGAGCTGTTCATGGTGATGGGGATGGGCCAGTACCCGAACCTGGCCGTCCAGGACGCCTTCGCTTGCGTGCAGCGCGGCGAGGACTACCGGGTGGTGCGCGCCTCGCGCGAGCTCGGCGACCGCATGGACACGACGGTCGGGCCGTTCCGGGTCGAGGTCGTGAAGCCGCTCCAGGAGCTCCGCTTCGTGCTCGAGGAGACGGAGCACGGCATCGCAGCGGATCTGCTGTGGCGTGGCGCCATCCCGGCGGTCGAGGAGAACAACCAGTTCGTGCGCCGCCACGGCCGCGTGATGTTCGACACCTCGCGCCTCGCGCAGACCGGCTGCTGGGAGGGCACGCTCCGCGTCGGCGACGAGCGCTTCGAGGTCACGCCCGACCGCTGGTGGGGCACACGCGACCGCTCCTGGGGCATCCGCCCGCACGGCGAGCCCGAGCCCGAGGGCATCCACGCCGGCTCCGGCGGCTCGATGCGGGGCATGTGGAACTACTTCCCGATGCAGTTCGGCGACCACTCCATCCTCTACATCCTGAACGAGGAGGACGACGGCACCGTCGCGCTCTACGACGCGCGCCGGATCTGGAACGACCCCGAGCGGCCCATCGAGGACCTCGGCAAGGTCGAGTACGAGCACAAGCTCGAGCCGGGTACGCGGATGATGAAGGGCTCGGTCGTGCGCTTTCCCCATGCGCCGGCCGGCCCCCTCGAGATCCACTGCGAGCCGCTCTGCCACGCCTTCATCGCCATCGGCACCGGCTACACGCCGCTCGAGCCCGACTGGCGCCACGGCATGTACCAGGGCCCGCTCGTCGTGCAGGGCAAGCAGTACGAGACGCGCGAGATCGCGCCGCTCGGCCAGCTCACCCTCGTCGACCACGTCGCGCGCTACCGCTACGCGGACGCGCGCCGAGGGGAGCAGGTGGGCTACGGGCTCTACGAGCACTCCTTCATCGGCCCGTTCCAGAAGTACGGCATGAAGGACCGCGCCGACGGCGCGAGCTGAGGGCTCCCCCATGGCGGACATGCCGAAGCGCGCGGACGAGTTCGGCGAGGTCGCGCGCTCGAGCCTCGACCGCGAGGAGGCGCGCGCGCGCCTCGAGCGCTGGCTCGCCGCGCAGCTGCCGGCGGGCGCGGCGCCGCGCGTCTCGAAGCTCTCGAGCCCGTCGAGCTCGGGGATGTCGAGCGAGACGCTGCTCTTCGACGCCACCTGGCAGGAGGGCGGGGCGCAAGAGCGGGCCGCCCTCGTCGGCCGGCGCGCGCCCGACACCCGGGACGTGCCGGTCTTCCCGCACTACGACCTCGAGAGCCAGTTCCGGCTGCTCGAGCTCGTGGCGCGGCACGGCGACGTGCCGGTGCCGCGCGTGCGCTGGCTCGAGCCTGGGAGCGACGCGCTCGGCGCGCCGTTCTTCGTGATGGACCGGGTGGACGGCCGCGTGCCGCCCGACGTCCCGCCCTACGTCTTCGCCGGCTGGGTGCTCGACGCGAGCCCGGCCGAGCGCCGTCGCCTCGAAGAGGGCACGGTCCGCGCCATCGCGGCGCTCCACGCGATCGACCCCGTGAAGGCCGACGCCGGCTTCCTCGCGTTCGGCCTCCCGGGGGCGACGCCTCTCGCCCGGCACGTCCAGAACCAGCGCGACTACCACGCGTGGACCACGAGCGACGGCATGCGCCACCCGCTGCTCGAGCGCACGTTCGCCTGGCTCGACGCCCACTGGCCCGCGGACGAGGGCGAGACGGTGATCAGCTGGGGCGACTCCCGCATCGGCAACGTCCTCTACGACGGCTTCGAGCCGGCCGCGCTCCTCGACTGGGAGATGGCCGCGCTCGCACCGCGCGAGGTCGACCTCGGCTGGCTCTGCTTCATGCACGACTTCTTCCAGGAGATCGCCGTCGGGGCGGGCCTGCCGGGCCTGCCCGACTTCCTGCGGCTCCCCGAGGTCGCGGCAACCTACGAGCGGGTGAGCGGGCACGCGCCTCGCGACCTGCTCTGGTACTACGTCTACGCGGCGCTGCGCCACGGCATCGTGATGGCGCGCATCCACCGCCGCACGGTCCACTTCGGTCAGACCGAGCGCACGGACGACCCCGACTCCGTGATCCCGCACCGTGCGCTGCTCGAGGCGATCCTGGCCGGGGAGAGGAGCCCGCTGGCATGACGCACCCGATCGGCGAGCTGCTTCCCGAGGACGAGTTCTTCACGCACCAGGTGACCGAGACCTTCGCGAACGTCGGGAGCAGCGATCCGTCGTGGACCGAGAAGGTCTGCGCCATGGCGATGGCGAAGGACGGCAGCCTCCAGATCGGCTTCGGGCTGGGCAAGTACACGAACCGCAACGTCATGGACGCCTACGCCGCGGTCTCGCGCGGGAAGGAGCAGCTCACCGTGCGCGCGAGCCGCGCGCTCGCGCCCGCGCCGACCCAGACCATGATCGGCCCCATCCGCTACGAGATCGTCGAGCCGCTCCGCAAGATCCGCTTCCGGCTCGAGCCGAACGAGACCCAGCCGATCGCCTTCGACTGGCTCTTCGAGAGCGTGCTGCCGCCGTTCCCGGAGGAGCGCACGCACCTGCGCGCGGGCTATCGCATCTCGGCGGACCTCGTGCGCTACCACCAGATCGGGCGCGCCTCGGGCTGGATCGAGCTCGACGGCGAGCGCACGGAGATGACGCCCGAGCGCTGGGTCTCGACGCGCGATCACTCCTGGGGCGTGCGCTACGACGTGGGCGTCCCGCCGGGCGACGTGGAGCCGCGCCCGGGCATCCCGCCGGGCCTGGGCTTCATGATGATCTGGTGCCCCGTCCTGATGCAGCGCGCCGACGGCACCCCGTACGGACTCCACCTCCACTTCACCTGGATCCGCGGCCACGGCTTCGAGCAGAAGATGACGACGGCGCGCGTCGAGCACCCGGACGGGCGCGAAGAGGCGATCGCCGACATCGCGCCGCGCCTGCGCTTCGACGAGAAGAACCGGCGCCTGCTGGGCGGCGAGCTCGTCTGCACGATGGCGGACCGGACGAAGCGGCCGCTCGAGCTCCGCGTGCTGGGCGACACCGGCGTCCACCTCGGCGCCGGCCTCTACTTCGGCTTCGACGGCCACCACCACGGCGAGTGGCGCGGCGCCCTCCACGTGGAAGGCGAGCGCATCGCCGACTGCACGACGCCGGCGCAGGCGCGCCGCCTCCACCAGATCCGCGACACGGCCGTCGCGGTCGTCGACCCGGTGGGCGGCGGCGAGGGCGTCGGCAACTGCCAGCCCATCGCGTCGGGGCCCTGGCCGGAGCTCGGCCTCGGGGACGAGGACTGGATGTAGCGGGGCGCCGCGCCCTGCTTCGCGAGGCGGCATGAGCCGAACCTCCCGGCTCGGAGCTACCGTCGCGGGAACCGTGTGACCGACCGAACCGAGGAGCCCGCCCCCCATGAACGGCGCATCCCTGCTCGACCGCGTCCGGCCCCTGCTCCCGGCGCTTCGCGAGCGCGCGCCGGAGACCGAGGCGACCCGCCGCCTGCCCGAAGCCACCGTCAAGGATCTCCTCGAGTCCGGCCTGCTGCGCGCCCTCCAGCCGGCGCGCTGGGGCGGCCTCGAGGCGGAGCCGCTCGCGTTCTACGAGGCGGCCGCCGAGATCGCGACGGTGTGCGCCTCGACGGCCTGGTGCCTCGGCGTGGTCGGCGTGCACGACTGGCAGCTGGCGCTCTTCCCGGAGGAGGCGCAGGACGCGGTCTGGAAGGACGACCCGACGACGCGGGTGTCGAGCTCGTACGCGCCGACGGGGCGCGTCACGCCCGTCGACGGCGGCTACCGCCTCGAGGGCACCTGGTCGTTCTCGAGCGGCTGCGACTTCTGCGAGTGGGTGTTCCTGGGCGGCCTGCTTCCCCGCGACGGCGGCGTCGAGATGCGCACCTTCCTGCTCCCGCGGCGCGACTACCGCATCGACGACAACTGGCACGTGATGGGCCTCGCGGGGAGCGGCAGCAAGAACATCGTGGTGGAGGACGCGTTCGTGCCCGAGGCGTTCACCCACTCGTTCGCCGAGGCCTTCGCGGGACGGAGCCCGGGCCAGGCGGTGAACCCGGGGCCGCTCTACCGGCTCCCGTTCGGGTGCGTGTTCGCGAGCGCGCTGGTCCCGCCGGCGCTCGGCGCCGCGCGCGGCGCAGTCGAGGAGGCGCTCCGGCAGGTGAAGGGCCGGGTCTCGGCCGGCGACGGTCGCAAGGCGGCCGAGGACCCCGCGGTGCTCGCGCGCTTCTCGGAGGCCGCGAACCTCGTCGACGCGGGCTGGGAGACGCTGGCCTCGGCGTGGCGCGAGCTCCAGGAGACGGCCCGCCGCGGCGAAGCGATGCCGCTGCCGCTGCGCGCGCGCACCCGCTCGGTGGGGGCGCAGGCGGTCGATTGGGCGGTCGAGGCCACGCTCCTCGTCTTCCAGGCCGCCGGGAGCCGCGCCATCTTCACGGACAATCCGCTCCAGCGCGCGCTCCGCGACGTGATGGCGGCGCGCGCCCACTTCATCAACAACGTGGATCGCAGCGGCCCGCTGCGGGCTCGCGGCGAGCTCGACGCGCTGGAAGGCGAGTTCTTCCTCTAGGCCGGAGGGCGGCGATGGCTTCGGTTTCCGGGCTCGGCTACTGGGGCTTCGAGGTGAGCGACCTCGCGGCGTGGGAGCGCTTCGCGACGGAGGTGCTCGGCCTCGCGCTGGCGCCAAGGCACGAGGACGGCGGGCTGCGCCTGCGTCTCGACGAGTACGCCTGGCGCATCGCCCTCGAGCCGGGGCCGGCGGACGACCTGGCCTACGCAGGCTGGGAGGTGAAGGACGAGCGCACGCTCGGCGCCCTCGGCGAGCAGCTGGCGCGCGCGGGCGTGGCCGTCGAGGAGGGCAAGCCCGAGCGCTGCGCGGCCCGGCAGGTGCAGGGCCTGCTCACCTGCGCGGATCCGGCCGGCATTCCCACCGAGCTCTACTGGGGCCCGCGCATGGCCGGCACCCCCTTCGCCTCGCCGCGCGTCACGAGCGGCTTCGTGACCGGCGACCAGGGCGTCGGGCACATGGTGGTGGCCTCGCCGGATGCCGAGGCGTCGCGACACTTCTACACCGAGCTCCTGGGCCTGCGCCTCAGCGACACCATCGAGGCCGACCTCGGACCGATCCGGCTCACCCTCACCTTCCTGCACGCGAACGCGCGCCACCACTCGGTGGCCTTCTCGGGCCTGCCGATGCCGAAGCGCATCCATCACTTCATGCTCGAGGCCCGCGAGTTCGGCGAGGTGGGCCTCGCCCGGGACCGCGCGCTCGCTGCGGGCGCGACGGTGACGATGGACCTCGGTCGCCACCCGAACGACAAGATGTTCTCGTTCTACGCCCGGACGCCCTCGGGCTTCGAGGTGGAGTTCGGCTGGGGCGGGCGTGCGATCGACGACGCCAGCTGGCAGCCGGTGACCTACTCACGCACCAGCGAGTGGGGACACCGCCGGCCCGGCGCCTAGCGATGCGGATCGGGCTCAACGGCGGCGGCGGGCACGACACGATCGAGAGCGCCATCGCGCACGCGCGCGGCGGCCACGCGGACGGCTTCGCGAGCTACTGGCTCTCGCAGATCTTCGGGGTGGACGCGATCACCACGCTGGCGCTCGTCGCCCGCGAGGTGCCGGAGATCGAGCTCGGGGTGTCGGTGGTGCCCACCTACCCGCGTCACCCGACCGCGCTCGCGATCCAGGCGCAGACGGCGCAGCAGGCGGCGGGCGGCCGCTTCGTGCTCGGCATCGGGCCCTCCCACGCGCCGGCCGTCGAGGGCATGTGGGGCCTCGATTACAGCCGTCCCTACAGCCACACCGCCGAGTACTTCGAGATCCTGCGCGGGCTTCTCGACGGCGAGCCCGTAGACTTCCGCGGCGAGCTGCTCACGACCCGCGGCCAGCTCACCGCGAAGGCGCCGCGTACGCCCATCCTGGTGGCGGGGCTCGGGCCGAGGATGCTCGCGCTGGCCGGCGGGCGCGCGGACGGCACGGCGACCTGGATGTGCGGCCGCAAGACGCTGCGCACCCACATCGTTCCAAAGGTGCGCGCGGCCGCAGAGGAGGCCGGAAGGCCGCCGCCCCGTATCCTGGCCGGCCTGCCGTTCTGCGTCACCGACGACCCGGAGCGCGCGCGAGCGCATGCGGCCGAGAAGCTCGCGATCTACGGCTTCATGCCCTCCTACCGCGCCATGCTGGACCGCGAGGGCGCGAAGGGCCCGGCCGACGTCTGCGTGATCGGCGACGAGAAGCACGCGAGCGAGGCGCTCGACGAGCTCGAGGACATGGGCGTCACCGACCTGCGCGCGACCGAGCTCGACCCGACGGCCGAGGATCGCGAGCGGACGCGCGCCCTTCTCAGAGAGCGGATCGCGGCGAAGCGGGGCGCCCGCGCGTAGCCGGACGCGCGACGCCGCAGCGCACGGGTGGGGCCGATCTCGCCGATCGGCCCCACCGGCCTCTACGCCGCGACCTTGCGCCGCGCCTGTCGCGCACGGAAGCCCACGTATGCGATGGAGACCGCCACCAGCGCAAGCGGAAGCTGCCAGAGGAGCAGCTCGCTATCTCGGCTTTGGCCGAGCCCAGCGATCACCGTCGCGGCGATGAGCGTCATGCAGGGGGCGGTCACGAGATCGACTTTCTGCTTTCCGGGAACGTGCGCAGTGGGAGAGGAGGAAGGATCCGATGCGGACATATCGTTCACCTCGAGCGCCCGCAACGCGGACGCGATCAGAGCTGTGCGCCACCGCAACGCACGACGGCGCAGGGCGCGAGCGGGACGTCCCGCAGCGCCAGGAGGGCGAGTCGCGCCAGCTAGGGGTTCGAGGTGGAGGTGCCGTGGGCGAGACGCCAACGCTGGAGCGCGGACGCAGGCGCAGCGGCCGTGAGGGTTCTGTCGCACGCGACGTCGCGCGCTCGCGGAGCGAGCTCGTCGAAGAGCGGCAGGCCGACCGCCGCGTCGCCTCCCTTGGTCCGCTTCGAGGGGCTCGGGACGACGCCGAGGCAGCCGAGCGGACCGGTGAGCTCGGAGTCGGGGTTGCCGCCAGCGACCGGAGGCGCCGCGCCGAACGACGCCTGGGCGAGAAGCCCGGTGGTGACGACCAGGGCCGCCACTACGCCGATCAGGCGACGAGGGACAGAAACCATCCGGGCTCCTGACGGCTCGACCCCGTGCTGGTGCCGGTGAGCGCGTTGGAGAATAGCACCCGCCCGGCCCCGCCCACTGGCTAGAGCTCGACCTGGGCGCCTCCGGGACCTGGGGGAGGTCGTCCGTGACCAGCGTCAGGAGCACGTTCTGCTCGTGTACGACCTTGTTGTGCTTGCCTGTGCCGCGGCTTTGGAGGGCGAACAGGGCGACCAGGATCACCACGGTGGTCGGGAGGACGTAGGGCGCCAGCGCGGGGGCGGGCGTGCCACCGGACCGGGCACGCGGGTCGCCCTGGCTCGGGTCCGGGAGGCGCTAGACTCCGCCGACGTGCGTTCCAGCGCTCCTCGAAGCCCGACCCGGGCGGCCGTGCTCGGCCTCGCCCTGGCAGCGTTCACCTTCCTCGGGCTCGCCGGGTCGGGCGCTCCGGTGGAGCCCAACCACTCGACTGCCGTCGACGTCGCGCTGGATCTCACCAGCCCGGTCGCCTCGCGAAGCCCGCACGGTCCCCGGCCGACTCCGCCCGAATGGATCTCCCACCTCGCCATCGATCGCCCGGCGCCCCGACTCATCGGCGCGCCTCGAAGCGGCCACGGCAGCGAGGCGCCGGATCACGCGACGCCGCTCCTGCGCTGGCGCCTCGCCCACAGTACGTCCAGCGCAGTCGACTAGCTGCTCGCGGAGCTGGGCTCGGAACGCGCGGCCCGCGTGAGCCCGTACGACGTCGACTCGCTGCGCCTCTCCCCGCGGAGCGGCGCCAGGATGGCATCCAGTGGCGATCTCTTTCCCGCGCTCTCCTTCAGGGCGTCGCGCCGGCCCGGGCTTCTTCCAGCTGATCCCACCGGATACGGCCTTTCGTTTCGTCGAACGCTCGAAAAGATGCATCGCGCTCTCCCTCGGCGTCCTCCTGATCTCGGCACTCGCGATCCCGGTGCGGGGTGTCCGCTTGGGCATCGACTTCGCGGGCGGCCACCAGTTCGTCGTTCGAGTCACCGCGCAGCCGCCGGCGAGCGAAGCGAGCGTGCGAAGCGCTCTTTCCGGAGTCGGTCTCGCGGAGGCGCGCGTGATGCGGGCGGGCAGCGCCGCCGAAGGCGCCTTCCACATCCGCCTGGCCGCGTCCTCGGGTCGCGACCCTGCCGAGATCGCTCCGCGGGTCCAGGAGGCGCTCGCCACTTCGGACGGAACGCTGTCGGCCGTGATCGAGAAGGCCGACTTCGTGGGCCCGCGCGTCGGGCCCGAGCTTCGAGGCCAAGCCTCGAAGGCACTGGCGCTCGCGTTTGCATTGGTCCTCGTCTACATCGCATTCCGCTTCGCCCCGGCCTACGCGCCAGGCGCAGTCGTCGCGCTGTTCCACGACGTCGCCATCACCGCCGGGCTCTTCGTCCTGTTCGGGTGGGAGTTCGACATGACGGTGATGGGCGCGTTCCTGACCATCATCGGCTACAGCATCAACGACACCATCGTCATCTTCGACCGCATCCGCGAGCTGCGCGCAAGGCACGTGGGTCGACCTCTCGCATCCATCGTCGATCTCGCAGTGAACCAGACGTTGTCGCGGACGCTCCTCACCTCCGGAACCACGTTGCTCGCCGTACTCGCTCTGTTGGTCTTCGGCGGTCCCGTCCTGCGTGGCTTCTCGCTCGCGATGGCGATCGGGATCCTGGTCGGCACGTACTCGAGCGTCTACGTGGCGGCGCCGATCCTCCTCTGGATCGAGACGGCCCGAGAATCGCGCGCTGCGCCGCCACCGCTCGGCCCGGTGGCCGGGGTCGGCGCTGGATCCAACGACGGGAACGCGCCGTGACGACTGCCTCGGCGTCCGCCCCGAACCCGCTCCGCAGGCTGTACGCCTGGGTGCTGGGCCAGGCCGACGGACCGCATGGGTCCCGTGCTCTGGCGGTGATCTCCTTTGCCGAGGCGAGCTTCTTTCCGATCCCGCCCGACGTGCTCCAGATCGCGTTGTCGGTCGCGCGTCCGGAACGCTCGTTCCGCTACGCGGCGTTGAGTTCGGCAGCCTCCGTGGCGGGCGCGGTCGCCGGATGGTGCATCGGGGCGGGCCTGTGGTCGGCCGTGAGCGTGGTCTTCTTCGCCTGGGTGCCCGGGCTTTCTGCGGAGCTGTTCGATCAGGTACGGCGCCTCTACCTCGACAACGCCTTCCTCGCCATCGTCACGGCCGCTTTCACGCCCGTCCCGTTCAAGGTCTTCACGTTGGCATCCGGCCTGTTCGGCGTGCCGCTCGTGGAGCTGATCGCGGCAAGCGCCCTCGGGCGCAGCGCGCGCTTCTTCGGGGTGGCTGCCTGCATCCGCGTCGCCGGTCCGGGCGTGAAGCGGCTCCTGGACCGCTACCTGGAGGTGGCCTCGATCGCACTGCTGCTGCTCGCGCTCGCAGGCTTCGCCGCTCTCACCCGGCTCGACTAGCGGGCTGCGGCCGCGCGCAGCGATGCCCCTGTGAGCCCTCGGAGGACGTTGGGTCATGCGTGAACGCTGGACCACCCGGGTCGGGTTGATCCTGGCCCTCGCCGGGAACGCGGTCGGGCTCGGCAACTTTCTGCGCTTCCCGCGGCAAGCGGCGGAGAACGGCGGCGGCGCGTTCATGATTCCCTACTTCGTGTGCCTGCTCGCGATCGGGATCCCGCTGCTCTGGCTCGAGTGCGGCATGGGGCGCTACGGAGGGCGGCGCGGTCACGGGCACACCGCCGGAATGTTCCACGTGATCTGGCGACACCCGGCAGCGAAGTACCTGGGCACGCTCGGAATCTTCATCCCCTTCGTGGTCGCGACCTACTACGTCTACGTCGAGTCCTGGTGTCTGGCCTATGCACTCTTCGCCACGACGGGCAGGCTCGCCGAAGTGGCCGAGCCGGGGAAGATCCAGGCGTTCCTAGCCGGCTATCAGGGCCTCGAGCGCAACGAGCACTTCGAGGGAATCGGCGTTGCCTACGCCGTCTTCGTCGTCACGTTCCTGATCAACCTCGCCGTGCTCCGGGGCGGCATCGCCCGAGGAATCGAGCGCCTGGCCCTCACGGCCATGCCGCTCCTGTTCCTGGTGGGCATCTGCCTCACGCTGCGGGTCCTGACCCTGTCGCCGCCGGCAGAGGCCGGGCCGGGGCACGGGGTCCTCGACGGGCTCGGCTTCATCTGGAATCCCGACCCACGCGCGCTGCTGGACGCCGGGGTCTGGCTGGCGGCGGCGGGACAGGTCTTGTTCACGCTGTCGGTCGGCTGGGGGATCGTCCACACGTACGCCTCCTACATGCGGCCCGACGACGACGTCGTCCTCACGGGCCTCTCGTCGGCGAGCTTGAACGAGTTCGCGGAGGTGATCCTCGGCGGAACCATCGCGCTCACCGCCGCGGTGGTGTTCTTCGGAGTCGTGGGCGCGAAGTCGATCGCCGCCGGGGGCTCCTTCGACCTGGCGTTCCAGAGCATGCCGCTCGTGCTCTTCTCGCTTCCAGCGGGAGGCCTGTTCGCAACGCTCTGGTTCCTGCTGCTGTTCCTGGCGGGGCTGACCTCGAGCGTCGCGCTGCTGCAGCCACTCGTCGCCCTGCTCGAGGAGAGCTTCTCTCTCACCCGCGATCGGGCGGTGGGCCTCGCCGGAGCGGCCACGTTCGTGGGCGCCCAGCCCGTGATCTTCGGGCTGGGGTACGGCTGGATGGACCAGCTCGACTTCTGGGTCGGCAGCATGGCCCTGATC
>JBFIYM010000112.1:0-14683 GCA_041605395.1 Myxococcota bacterium
CATCTCACAGAAGCGGAGGTAGTCGTGGGCCGTCGACACCAGGCCCCCGCCCCCCGAGAAGAAGGTCACTTCGCCGCACCAGCGTGAGCCCTCGGGGTCGTCCTCGAGCACGAGCTTCTTGCCCGGCCCGCGCGTGTAGCAGGCGGCGAAGCGCTCGCGCTCGGCGCTGGGCACCGCGAAGCCGGTGTCGCGCATGCCGAGCGGCGCGAAGATGCGCTCGCGGAGGAAGCGGTCGAGTGGCGTGCCGCTGATCACCTCGACGAGCCGCCCCACCACGTCCGTCGAGACCGAGTAGTTCCACGCCGTGCCCGGGGAGAACTCGAGCGGCAGATCGCCCAGGGTGTCGATCAGGCCGGCGAGCGTGTCGCCCTCCTTGTGTTCGTCGATGCCGCAGCGGCGGTAGGCCGCGTCCACGTTGGTCCGCTGCATGAAGCCGTAGGTGAGGCCCGACTGGTGGGTCAGCAGGTCGTGGACGGTCATGGCGCGCTCGGGGGGCCGGGTCGCAAAGCTCGGGTAGCGACCCTGGACGAACACGCCGAGGTCGCGGAAGGCTGGCAGGAAGCGGTGCACCGGGTCCGCGAGGGCGAAGCGGCCCTCTTCGAAGAGCATCATCAGCGCCAGCGACGCGATCGGCTTCGTCATGGAGTAGATGCGGAAGATCGTGTCCTCGGTCATCGGGCGCGCCCGCTCGAGGTCCCGGCTCCCGAGCAGCGTGTGGTGAACCACCTCGCCGCGGCGCGCGACGAGCGCCTGGCAGCCGGCGATCTTGCCGGGCCCCACGTAGTGCGCCTCGAGGTGGCGGTCGATCCGCGCCAGACGCTCGCTCGAGAATCCGAGGTCTTCGGGTCGCTGCGGCATGGGGGCGCAGTGTACATTGGCGCCGCCAAGGAGGACCCATGCCGCTCGATCCCGGCCTCAAGCTCGTACTCGACCAGCTCGCCGCGAATCCCGGGCCGCAGCTCCACGAGCTGCCCGTGGAGCAGGCGCGCGTCTTCTTCGACTCGATGCAGCTGCCGCGACCGGAGGTGAAGGTCGCCGAGGTCGAAGACCGCCGCGTCCCGGGCCCGGCAGGAGAGGTCCCGGTGCGGATCTATCGGCCGGATGGTCCCGCGACGCTGCCGGGCCTCGTCTACTTCCACGGCGGGGGCTGGGTGATCGGGAGCATCGAGACCCACGACGGCTCGTGCCGCGACCTCGCGAACCGCATCGGCTGCGTGGTGGTTTCGGTCGACTACCGCCTCGCGCCCGAGCATCCCCATCCCGCGGCGGCCGAGGACTGCTACGCCGCCACGAAGTGGGTGAGCGAGAACGCGACGGCGCTGGGCGTCGACGCCACTCGGATCGGCATCGCGGGCGACAGTGCCGGCGGCAACCTCGCGGCGGTGGTGGCGCTGATGGCGCGGGATCGCGGCGGCCCGGCGCTGCGCCATCAGCTGCTCGTCTACCCGGTCACCGACGCCGACTTCAGCCGGCCCTCCTATCGCGAGAACGCGGAGGGCTACCTGCTGACCACGAAGGCCATGGAGTGGTTCTGGGGCCACTACGTTCCCGACCCGTCCCGGCGCGAGGACGCCTACGTGGCTCCGCTGCGCGCCCCGGACCTCGCCGGCCTCCCGCCGGCCTTCGTGTTGACCGCCGAGTACGACCCGCTGCGGGACGAGGGCGAGGCGCTCGCGCGCCGGCTCGAGCAGGCCGGGGTGCCGACGCGCCTCACCCGCTACGACGGCGCGATCCACGGCTTCTTCGCGATGGGGCTGCTGTCCGAGGTTGCGCGCCGCGCGGTCGACGACGCCGTCGCGGAGCTCCGGCGCGCGCTGGCCTGAGCGCGCATCGCCCTGTCCGGAAAGGGCTTTTCGGGCGCTCAGGTGGCGCCCCGGGCTGCCGATGAGGGAAGGGCACTCCCGGGAGCCCCCGATCCGTGCTGGTCGAGACCGAGCAAAACCCACAGGTCCGCGCCGAGCGCCGCCTGGCGCTCCGTGTGCCGGTGCGCCGGCCGGTCCGTGCCGCGGTGGGTCTGCGGGCCTTCGAGGCGTTGCTGCTCGATCTCTCCGTCACCGGCTGTCGGATCCGCTGTGCGCAGCCCGTGACCGCTCACGGCAACATCTGGATCCTACTGCCCGCCGGCCTCGGGGGACGGGTTCCGCTGCCGGTGCGAGGCGAGGTGGCGCGCGCCGACTCGGTGCGCGGCGAGCCCACCGGCGTCTGCGACGTCGCGGTGCGCTTCCGTTCGCTCTCGCCGCGCGCCTACGAGCGGGTCTGCGCCGTCGTGCAGGAGATGATCGAGCCGCCGGCGGAGCCCGTCGCAACCGAGGAGCGCCGCAGCGAGCCGCGGCGCTGGTTCGGGCGTCGCGTGATCGCCCGCGGTGCCGGTCGGCCGCGGGTCCTGATCGGACGGGACCTCTCTTCCGGGGGCATGCGCGTCGACCACGCGAACGGGGTTCGCGAAGGGGACGAGCTCGAGCTGGCCCTCCACTCCCAGGCGGGCGAGATCCCGCTCGTGGTGACCGCGCGGGTCCTGCGCGTGGACGAGGCCACCGGGGCTGCGCTCCAGTTCGTGGGCCTCACGGCCGGCCAGCGGGGCGCGCTCCAGAAGATGATCTGGGAGCTCGGGGAAGGCGAGGGCGCGCCGTTCGTGTCCGAGCTGCTGGAGCCGTCACCCCGGCTGGGGTGAGGAAGAAGACCAGGCTTCGCCCCGCCCGTCTCTCGCACGCCGCTTCGCGGCGGGCTCAGCGGAACAGGCGGCTGACGCTCGATCCGTCGTGAATGGCCCGAATCGCGTCGGCGAACAGCCGGGCGACCGACTGCACGTGGATCTTGTCGATGCGCTTCTGCGGCGGGAGCGGCAGGGTGTCGGTCACGACCAGCTGGCGCAGCGGCGACGCCTCGAGTCGCTCGACGGCCCGCCCCGAGAGCACGGGGTGCACGATGCACGCCTCGACGGCGCTGGCTCCGCGGTCGAGCACGAAGCGCGCGGCCTCGATCAGGGTTCCGCCGCTCGCGATCTCGTCGTCGATGATCAGCGCGGTCTTGCCAGCCACGTCGCCGATCAGGTTCGTGGCGCGGGCGCGCTCGTCGTCGCCGTCGCGGCGCTTGTCGACGATGGCGATCGGCAGGTTCAGGCGGTTGGCGTAGTTGCCCACCTCCTTGGACTCGCCCACGTCACCGGCGACCAGCACGTAGTTCGAGAGGTCGCGGCTCTGGCGCAGGTAGTCGCACAGGATCGGGGCCGCCAGCAGCTGATCCGCAGGGATGCGGAAGAAGCCCTGCACCTGGGGCGAGTGGAGGTCCATGGTGAGGATGCGGTCGGCCCCGGCAGTCTGGAGCAGATCGGCCATCAGGCGGGCCGTGATCGAGATGCGCGGGCGGTCCTTCTTGTCGGAGCGGGCGTAGGGGAAGTAGGGGAGCACCGCCGTGATGCGTCCGGCGGAGGCGTGCTTCAGGGCGTCGACCGTGATCAGGAGCTCGACGATGCCGTCCGAGACGGGCGCGCACGAGGGCTGGATCACGAAGACGTCGGCCTCGCGGACGTTCTGCTCGATCTGGACCAGCAGGTTCTCGTTCGAGAAGCGCACCAGCGTGGACTGGCAGAGGTCGATCCCGAGGTGCTTGCAGATGTCGCGCGCCAGCTCGGGGTGGGCGCTGCCACCGATCACCTTGATCTCACCGGTCATGGAGGCTCCTGTCAGGCCGGAATCTATCCGACCGGGTTCTTCCGTGCGATCTTCGCCCAGCTGTCGCGGAGCGTGACGGTGCGGTTCCAGACGGGCCGATCCGGGCGTGAGTCGGGATCCGCGCAGAAGTAGCCGAGGCGCTCGAACTGGACCCGGGCCCCGGGGTCGGGTGCGGCCAGCGCGGGCTCGACCCAGGCGTCGCGCAGCACCTCCAGCGAGTTCGGATTCAGGCCGGCCAGATAGTCGGTGCCGTCGGGCACGTCCATCGGGTCGGCGGCGGAGAACAGCACGTCGTAGAGCCGCACCTCGGCCGGCTGGGCGTGCTCCGCCGAGAGCCAGTGGATCGTGCCCTTCACCTTGCGGCCGTCCGGCGCGTCGCCGCCGCGGGTGGCCGGGTCGTAGCGGCAGCGCACCTCGGTCACCGCGCCCGTCGCCGGGTCGCGCTCGAAGCCGGTACACGTCACGAAGTAGGCGAAGCGCAGCCGGACTTCCCGCCCCGGGGACAGGCGCCGGAATCCCTTGGGCGGCTCCGCCTCGAAGTCGTCCGCCTCGATCAGGAGCGTGCGCGAGAAGGGCAGGAAGCGCGTTCCGGCGCTCGCGTCCTCCGGGTTGTTCTGGGCCTCGAGCGTCTCGCTCTCGCCCTCCGGGTAGTTCTCGATCACCAGTCGGATCGGGCGCAGCACGGCCATGCGGCGGAGCGCCGTCTTGTTGAGCTGCTCCCGGATCTCGAACTCGAGCCGGGCCAGCTCGATCGTGTTGTCCCGTTTGGCGATGCCGATGCCGTCCCAGAAGCGCGTGATGGACTCGGGCGTGTAGCCGCGGCGGCGCAGGCCGGCGAGGGTCGGCATCCGCGGGTCGTCCCAGCCGGCCACGTGCCCCTCGTCGACGAGACGCTTCAGGAGGCGCTTGCTCATCACGGTGTGGCTGAGGTTGCCGCGCGCGAACTCGATCTGGCGCGGGCGCGGCTCGGGCAGATCCAGGGCGGCGAGGATCCACTCGTAGAGCGGCCGGTGATCGGCGAACTCGAGCGTACAGAACGAGTGGGTGATCCCCTCGATCGCGTCCGAGAGGCAGTGCGCGAAGTCGTACATCGGGTAGATCGGCCACGCGCTCGCCGTACGATGGTGGGCGGCGTCGACGATCCGGTAGAGGATCGGGTCGCGCATCGGCAGCACCGGCGACCCCATGTCGATCTTCGCGCGCAGCACGTAGCGACCCGGTGCGAAGTCGCCCGCCCGCATGCGCTCGAAGAGCGCCAGGCTCTCCGCGGGTGGCCGATCCCGGTGGGGGCTCGGGCGACCCGGCTCGGTGAGCGTGCCGCGGTGGGCCTCGATCTCCTCGGAGGTGAGCTCGCAGACGAAGGCCTTGTCGCGGCGGATCAGCTCGCAGGCGTACTCGTAGAGGCGCGGAAAGTAGTCGGACGCGTAGTAGAGGTGCTCGCCCCAGTCGTAGCCGAGCCAGCGCACGTCTTCCTGGATGCCGTCGACGTAGGCGACCTCCTCGGCGGCCGGGTTGGTGTCGTCGAAGCGCAGGTGGCAGCGGCCGCCCGTCTCCCGGGCCACGCCGAAGTCGAGCCCGATCGCCTTGGCGTGTCCGATGTGGAGGTGGCCGTTGGGCTCCGGCGGGAAGCGCGTGACGATGGTCTCGTGGCGGCCGGCCGCGAGGTCGTCGCGGACGATCTGACGCACGAAATCGAGAGGTCGATCGGCAACGGCGGTCGCCACGCCAGCGCTCCCCCACCCGGACCGCCGGGACGATAACGGGGCGCTCCGGGACGGTCACGTGCGGCGCTCAGCCACCGCTCGCAGCCAGCAGCTCCTCCGGCGCGAAGGCCGCGCAGCGGGCGTTTCCGGCGGCCCGATACTCGGCCGGGCCGAAGCGGGAGCGCGTCCAGGTCGTGAGCTCGGCCAGCTCCGCGCAGCGCGCTCGCTCGCTCGGGTAGCTGCCATCGGCGAGGATCTCGGCGGCGAGCGCTTCCAGCGTCTCGGTGCGGCTCGCCATGCGCACGCCGCCGCCCGCCGGGGTATCGAGGACGACGTACTTCTCCCCGTCCTCCTGCCACGCGCTCCAGCGCGGCAGCGTGCCCTCCCGTCCCCGCCCGGGGTCGCCGTTGCGCGCGAACTCGGCCCAGTAGGAGCGCATCATCGCGGAGAGCGCCGCGCGGCCGGGCTCGTTCTCCGGCGTGAAGAGGGCGCGTCCGGTGGCCCCGAGGTCCCAGTGCCCGAACACGAAGGGGATCTCGAGGCCGTGCGCAGCGCCGAGCAGCTTCCCGAGGTCGGCCCAGAAGACCTTCGGCTCCTCGTCCCAGTCGAACCGATAGGCGAAGACACGGCCCGACTGGTGGGTCACGAGCGCGCGCGCGGGGTCGTCGACGCCGCTCACCTTCCACGCCCGCGAGCGGTAGGCGGCGTCCCGGTGGTAGGCCTGGGCGTCGCGCGCCTGCGGGATCAGGCCGAACCAGCGCCGGACGCGCTCGGGGTCGAGGAAGAAGAAGAGCTTCTGCTCGTCGCGGTTGCTGCCGAGCATCACGGGCACCGGGTGATGCCCGTCCGCGCGTGCGAGCCGCACCCCGAGCGGATCGGTCGGGATCACGGTTCCCTCGCGGAAGACGCGCGGGCAGGCGTACATGCCGATGCCCTCTCCGTCGTAGGCCGCGAGCAGGTCGTCGGGCGGGATCGCGCGGAGGAACGCCGCGAGCTCGGACGGGGGCATGGCATCGGCGCGGGCGAGCGCGCTGGTGCGATCCGTGGCGTGGCCCTCGGCGACGAGCAGCCGCAGCAGGATCTCGCCCGAGCTGTGCGGGTCGCCGGGCTCCGGCGCGCTCACGAGGTTCTCGGCTTCGGCGACCGTGCTGTGCCAGCTGCCGCCGCTCTGTGCGATGGCCCGCTGGAACAGGCCCTGGGCCGCGGGGGCCGTCAGCAGCACGAGCACGTTCTGCCCGCCGGCGGACTCGCCGAAGATCGTGACCCGGTCCGGGTCGCCGCCGAAGGCGGCGATGTTGTCCCGGACCCAGCGCAGCGCCTGGATCTGGTCGAGCGTCCCGAAGTTGCCGGAGGCGTCGAGTGCGTCGGCGCCTTCGCGGAGCGAGGCGTGGCGGAACCAGCCGAGCGCGCCGAGGCGGTAGTTGATCGTCACCACGACGAGCTGTTGCTCGTTCGCGAGCCGGCTGCCGTCGTAGAAGCGCGACGTCCCGATGGTGTTGCCGCCCCCGTGGATCCAGACCATCACCGGCAGCCGCGCTTCGGCGGCGGGGCCGGTCAGCACGGGCGCGTACACGTTCAAGGTGAGGCAGTCCTCGGAGCCGAGCGGCGTCCCCGACTCGGCCGACGCGTCGCCGCCCACGCTGCTCGCGAACTGCGGGCAGGAGGCGCCGAAGGCGAGCGCCTCGCGCGTCCCGGTCCACGGGAGCAGGGGCCGCGGAGCGCGCCAGCGCAGCGTGCCGAGCGGGGCCTCTGCGTAGGGGATGCCGAGCCACGCGTGTCCGCCGTGGTGGCCCGCGCTTCCGACCACGTCGCCCGCCGGCGGGTGGCGGAGCGTGGCCGGATCGCTGCTCGGTACCGCCACGGGCGGCTCGGAAGCGCAGCCGAAGGCGAAGACCAGGGCCAGGCAGGTGCGGCGAAGCATGATCCCCCTCCCGTCTCCGAGAATACGCCAGCTCGTCCGAGCCTCCGTCGGCCCTGCCGACGCGCCAGCGCTTGCCGACGCGCTAGGGTGGGCCCGCCTGGGCTCGGGGAGGGGCGGTGTTCGCTCGACACGTCGGATGGGTAGTCGTGGGCTTCGCGCTCGCCTGCGGCTCCGGGGGGGAAGCCCCGCTGCTCGATCGCAGCGGCCCGGTGGCGGACTGGCCGGAGTACGGGCGCGGAAAGAGCGCGCTCTCCTGGTCGCCCGTCGGCCAGATCACCCCGGCGAACGTCGAGCACCTGGTCGTGGCCTGGGAGCACCACTCGGGCGACGTCTCCGATGGGAGCGGCGACACCAGCCGCACCTCCTTCCAGACGCGGCCGATCGTTCCCAACGAAACCCTCTACTACTGCTCCGGCCTCAACAAGGTCTTCGCCCTCGACCCCGAGACGGGCGTCGAGCGCTGGCGCTTCGACCCGGTGCTCCGCAACCGGCAGCTCGGCGGGCCGTACCCGCTGGTGTGTCGCGGCGTCGCCTACTGGAAGGACGCCGACGCCGGCGCGGCCGCCTGCCAGGAGCGCATCCTCACCGCCACGATCGACTCCGAGCTGATCGCGATCGACGCCGCGACGGGCGCGCCCTGCGCCGACTTCGGCACGCGCGGCCGCGTCGACCTGCGCGAAGGCTTCGCCGACGCGCCGCGCTGGGAGGCCTACGTCACGTCTCCCCCGCTCGTGGTCGGCGACACGGTCGTCGTGGGCGGCCTGGTGCAGGACAACCTTCGCGTCGACGCCCCTTCCGGCGTGGTGCGCGGCTTCGACGTCCGCAGCGGTGCCCTGCGCTGGGCCTGGGACCCGGTGCCGCCGGGCTTCCCGCCGCCGGCCAGCGGCTACACGCCCGGCACGCCGAACGCGTGGGCGCCGCTCTCGGGCGACGCCGAGCGCGGACTGGTGTTCGTGCCGACCGGGAACCCCGCGCCGGATCTCTTCAACGCGATCCGCCGCGGCCTCGATCACTACGGCAGCTCGGTCGTCGCCCTCTCGGCCGAGACCGGCGAGCTCGTCTGGCACTTCCAGACCGTGCACCGCGACGTCTGGGACTACGACGTGCCGGCCCAGCCGGTGCTGTTCGAGCATCCCGCCGTGGGCAGCGGCCGGCCCGGCGTCGCACAGATCACGAAGATGGGCTTCCTGTTCCTGCTCGACCGCGAGACCGGCGTGCCGCTCTATCCCGTGGAGGAGCGGCCCGTCGCGCACGACGGCGTCTCCGGCGAGACGCTCTCGCCGACGCAGCCGTTCCCGACCCACCCGGGGCCGCTGATCCCGACTGCGTTGCCCCCCGAAGCCGCCTGGGGCTTCACGCCGATCGACCGCGGCGACTGCCGGGAGAAGCTCTCGAGCATCCGCAACGAGGGCATCTATACGCCGCCGAGTCTCGAGGGCTCGATCGTGTATCCCGGCAACGCGGGCGGACCCAACTGGGGCGGCATCTCGCTCGATCCCGAGCGCGGCATCGTCTACGTGAACGCGATGCGCGCGCCCACCGTGGCACGCCTGATTCCGCGCGCGGAGGCGGCGGGGCTCGACTACGCGGGGGCCGCCTATCCGAACGAGCTCTACCCGATGGAGGGCGCGCCGTACGCGGTCTCGCGCGGCCCGCTGCTCTCGAGCTTCGGCGCCCCGTGCGTGCCGCCGCCGTGGGGCACGCTCCAGGCGGTCGATCTCGCCAGCGGCGAGACCCGCTGGCAGGCGACGCTCGGCACCACGCGCGACCAGGCCCCGTGGCCGCTCTGGTTCGACAACGGCGCCCCGAACCTCGGCGGCCCGCTCGCCACGGGCGGGGGTCTCGTGTTCATCGGCGCCACCACCGACAAGTTCTTCCGCGCCTTCGACGCTGAGAACGGGGACGAGCTGTGGCGCGCCCGCATCCCCTACACCGCGAACGCCTCGCCGATCACCTACCGGCTCCGCGAGGACGGCCGTCAGTTCGTGGTGATCGCGGCCGGCGGGCACGGCTGGTCGGAGCCGGGCGACGCCCTGCTGGCGTTCGCGCTGCCCGAGGCGCGTTGAGCGCGCCGTCCCGGCCGTTGCCGGTGCGCGTCGAGCGGGCGACGCTTCGGCCCGGAAGGAGCCGGATCCGACCGTGAGCGGCACCCTGCGGACGATCTCGCCGATCGATGGAAGCGTCTGCGTGGAGCGCGAGCGGGCGGACGAGCGCCGCATCGCCGCCGCGCTCGGGGCGGCGCGCGGCGCACAGGGCGCCTGGCGGCGGCGACCCGTGGCGGAGCGCATCGCCCTGGTCTCGGCCGCGGTCGACGCCTTCGTGGCGCGAGCGCCGGCCATCGCCGAAGAGCTCACGCGCCAGATGGGGCGTCCGATCGCGCACAGCCCCGGCGAGGTGCGCGGCTTCGAGGAGCGCGCGCGCCACATGCTGGCGATCGCCGAGGAGGCCCTCGCGGACGTCGAGCCCGCGCCCCGGTCGGGCTTCCGGCGCTTCATCCGACGCGAGCCGCTGGGCGTCGTCTTCGTGGTGGCGCCCTGGAACTACCCGTACCTGACCGCCGTGAACGCCGTGGTGCCGGCGCTGCTAGCGGGCAACACCGTGATCCTGAAGCACTCGGAGCAGACGCCGCTGTGCGCCGAGCGCTTCGCCGAGGCCTTCGCCGCGGCGGGGCTGCCGCGCGGCGTTTTCCAGGCGCTCCACCTCGATCACGGGGCCGTGGCGCGCATGATCGCGAGCCCGGAGATCGCGTTCGTCGCGTTCACCGGCTCGGTCGAGGGGGGGAGGGCGGTGCAGCGGGCGGCCGCGGAGCGCTTCATCGGCGCGGGCCTCGAGCTCGGCGGCAAGGACCCGGCCTACGTGCGGGCGGATGCGCCCTTCGCCCACGCCGTCGAGAACCTCGTGGACGGCGCCTTCTTCAACGCCGGGCAGTCGTGCTGCGGCATCGAGCGCATCTACGTGCAGCGCCCGCTCTACGACCGCTTCGTCGAGGCCTACGTGGAGCAGGTGAGGGCCTACCGCCTCGGAGACCCGCGCGATCCGGCCACCACGCTCGGGCCGCTCGCGCGGGCCCGCGCTGCCGACTTCGTGCGCGAGCAGATCGCCGAGGCCGTCGCGATGGGCGCGCGCCCGCTCGTCGACGCGCGGGGCTTCCCGGCCGATGCGCCGG
Organism: Myxococcota bacterium; assembly: GCA_041605395.1. GTDB lineage: Bacteria > Myxococcota_A > UBA9160 > UBA9160 > UBA6930 > JBFIYM01. The sequence continues at coordinate 10,462 of JBFIYM010000112.1, forward strand.
GCACGGCGTACCTCGCGCCGCAGGTGCTGGTCGACGTGCACCACGGCATGCGCGTGATGAGCGAGGAGAGCTTCGGGCCCGTGGTGGGCATCCAACCGGTGGCGGACGACGCGGAGGCGGTCGTGCGCATGAACGACAGCCGCTACGGGCTCACCGCCTCGATCTGGACGACCGACGCCGAAGTGGCCCTCGCCCTCGGGGACGAGATCGAGACCGGCACCTGGTTCATGAACCGCTGCGACTATCTCGACCCGGCCCTCGCCTGGACCGGGGTCAAGGACTCCGGGCGCGGCGTCACGCTCTCGCGTCTCGGCTACGAGGTGCTGACGCGGCCGAAGTCGTACCACCTCGCGTTGGCTCCGGGACGGGGCGCTTGAGCGCACCGCCCGGGGGGCGGGGGGGCTCCCTGGAGGCGCTCGCCGCGTTCGCGTTCCTGGTGTTCGGCGCGGCGCTGGTGCTGCCAGGGGCCGTGCAGCCCGCCCTCGAGACGGCGCTCGGGCTGGACCTCGCGGCGTCGGGCCTGGTCGCATCGGCGCTCTCGCTGGGTCTCGGCGTGGGCGTCGTGGCCGGTGGCCCGCTGGCGGATCGCCTGCCGCGACGTCCCATGTTCGTGGGCGCGGCGGCGCTGGCGGCGCTCTCGGCGCTCGCGCTCGGTGCGGGCGGCCCGTATGCGGGGGTGCTCGCCGCCACCGCGGGCATCGGGCTCGGGGCCGGCCTCTACGAGACGCTCCTGAACGCGGCCGTGGCCGAGCGTGCGCCGGCGTCCGCCGCCGCGCGCCTCTCGCTCGTCCACGCCTGCGCCACGCTCGGCGCCGGCCTCGGCGCCCCCGCCCTCGGCGCGCTCGCCGGCGCCCACGGCTTCTCCGCCCCCTACGCCACCCTCGGCCTCGCCTTCCTCGCCCTCGCCACCCTCGCCCTCCCGATCCCCTTCGTGAAGAAAGGGGTCGGTCCTGCTCCGTTAGAAACTCGAAACGTGAACGAAGAGGACCGACCCCTTGGTGAACTGGTGCCGCTGGCGGGGGGGTGCTTCGCGTACGTGGGGCTCGAGACGGCGCTCTCGGTGTTCGCGGCGCCGCACGCCGACGGCCTGGGGCACGATGCCGCGCGGGGGATGCGGGCGCTGTCGGCGTTCTGGGTGGGGCTGTTCGTGGCGCGCGTCGCCTATGCCGCGCTGCGTCGACCCGCGAGCCCGGTGCAGCTCCGCCTGGCGGGCCTCGCGGGCGCCGTCGCCCTCGTCGCTGCCGCATTCGGACGCGGCCTCGCGCCGGAGGCCACCTTCCTCGCGGTGGGGCTCGCCCTCGGGGTGGTGTTTCCGGTGCTGGTGACGCTCGCCGGGGAGGCCTGGCCGGGCCGTCGGGCCACCGCCGTCGGGCTCGTCGTCGGCGCCGGCTCCCTCGGCGGCCTGGTCGTGCCCTGGGCGGCCGGCGCGATCGGTGACCGGCTCGGCCCCGCGGCGGCCGTCGTCTCGCTCGCGGTGCTCGCGCTGATGGTCGCCGCGGTCCCCGGCCGACGGAGCGCGTGATACGCTGGCCGTATGGAGCTCCGCGAGATCGCTCCCCACGTCTACGCGGCCCTGGTACCCGACCGCGGCTGGAGCTGGAGCAACGCCGGCTTCGTCGCACGCGGCGACGGCCTCATGGTCGACACCTTCATGGACGTGCGCCGCACCCGCGAGGCGCTGTCGCTGCTCGACGGCGCCGGCCAGCCCAAGCCCGCGCGGCTCGTCAACACCCACCACAACATCGACCACTGCTGGGGCAACCAGCTGTTCCGCGACGCCGAGATCATCGCCCACCGCCGCGCCGCCGAAGCGATGGCGAAGGACATGCGTCCCGAGATGATCGCCGCGCTGCTCGATGCCGAGGAGGCGAGCCCCGGCCTGGCCTGGTTCGCGGCGGACCTCCGCGGCCACTTCGACTTCTCGGAGATCGAGGTCACGCTCCCGAACCACCTGATCGACGGGGACGTCGACCTCGACCTCGGCCCCACCCGAGCGAAGCTGCTGAGCGTCGGGCCCGCCCACACCGCCGGCGACGTGATCGTGCACCTGCCCGACGACGACGTGGTCTTCGCCGGCGACGTGATCTTCCGCGACTGCACGCCACTCGGCTGGGAGGGCACCTTCGCCGGCTGGATCGCGGCGCTCGATCGCATTCTCGCGCTGGCGCCGGCGGTCATCGTGCCGGGCCACGGCCCGCTCTGCGGGCCCGAGGGCGCCCGCGAGCTGCGCGACTACTTCGTCTACGTGAAGCGCGAGGCGCGCGTCTGCTTCGAGCAAGGCCTCACCCTCGAGGACGCCGCGGCGGCCATCGAGCTCGGCCCCTATGCGCGCTGGAACCAGCCCGAGCGCCTCGTCTTCAACCTGGCGCGCGCCTACCGCGAGCTGTCCGGCCGCTCGCCGGACGATCCGCTGCCCGCCACGGAGCTGCTCGACCTGGCCGTCAAGGTGCGTCCGCGCCTGCGCCGCTAGCGCGACCCGCAACGCGCCGGGTCGAGCGGGCTAGCGCGACTCCTCGCTCTCCTCGTCCAGCACCCGCTCCATCGGTCGCAGCAGCACGGGGAACCAGTGCGGCTCGGGGTGCGGCTCGCGCGGGGGGCGCTTCTCGACCGGAAGCTTGAGCACGCGCCCGTCGCGGCGGTAGGCCGCCAGGTTGCCCGGGATCGCCGCCAGCCGGCCCTCGTCGAGGAGCGTGAGCACGGCGTCGATCACCGGCTTCGGCAGCCCGGCCCACACCACCCGGTTGCCCGGCAGCGCGATCTCGGTCTCCTCGCGCGCATCACCCGCGAAGTGCTTGTGGAGGGCCGCGAAGGTGACGAAGTCGTGCTCCCGGACGTAGGCGAGCACGGCGTCTTCCAGCGGGGCCTCGCTCACGGCAGCCCTTCCAGGTGGACCGTCTCGTTCCAGGCCAGCAGGCTCGGCGTGGGGTCGAAGGAGAGGTCCGAGACCGCGCAGTTGTGCATCACGCGTCGCCACGCCGAGAGCTCGCGATCGATCAGCCAGCCGAGCGCCAGGGTCAGCGCTCCGCCGTGGGTCACCACGACGACGCGCTCGCCCGGGTGCGCCGCCGCGATCGCGCGCAGCCGACCGCCGAGCCGCTCGGCCACCTGGCGCGCGGATTCGCCGCCCCCGGGCTGCCAGTCGGGCTCGCCGCGCATGCGATCGAAGAGCCGATGCTCCCGCATCAGCGTCTCGTAGGAGAGGCCCTCCCAGGCGCCGAGGTCGTACTCCCGGAGATCCGCCTCGGTGCGAGGTGCGAGGCCGAGCCGCGCCGCGATCGCAGCCGCCGTGTCGCGTGCGCGCGTGAGCGGGCTGGCGTAGAGCGCCTTCGCGTCGGCGCGCGTGGCCGCCAGGTGCGCCGCCACCCGCTCGGCCTGCTGGCGCCCCCGTTCGGTGAGCGCCGTGTCGAGCGAGCCGTGCCAGATGCCGTCGACGTTCGCTGCTGTCTCCCCGTGGCGAACCAGGGTGAGCGTGGTCGGCGCGGCCATCGGCGGAGCTTAGCCGGAAGCCCCCGGGCGCTAGCCGGAAGCCCCCGGGCGCTAGCCGGAAGCCCCCGGGGCCGGGCCCGCGTCGGAGCCCGCCCAGCGCTGGAGCGCCGCCCGCAGGCGCTCCGGGGTGTTCTCGCTGGGGTCGTCGAGCACGCGCTCGAGCAGATGCTGGAGCGCGGCGCCCACGCGCGGCCCCGGCCCGATGCCGAGCTCGGCCATCACCTCCGCCCCGCCGAGCGCGAGCTGGGTGCGCGCGACGGCGTGCGCCTGCGTGTGAGCGAGCCGCTCGCGGAGGTCTCTGAGCGCGGCGCGCACCGCTTCCGGGTGCGGCGCCGAGCCGACCTCGCACTCGGCCCGACGCAGCGCCAGCAGGCGCTCGAGCATGGCCTCGCTCCCCGCGCGGCGACGCAGCCGTCGCACGCCGCGGTCGCCGTCGTCGAGCGCGCGCTCCGCGGGATGGAGCGCCAGCAGGGCCTCGATCTCGAGGCGCCGCTGCCGGGGGACGCGGCAGCGCGCGAGAACCGAGGCGACCGTCGTCCCGCGCAGCCAGGCCGCCCAGCGCGCCACCAGGTCCGGGGGGAGCGCCGCCATCACGGCGCCCGCGTCCGGGCGGGCGCCGGGCACGAGCGCGGCCTCGATGCCGCTGGCGCGCAACACGGCGATGCCCGGCGCCGGGTCCGGCGCGGCGAGGAGGCGCTCGAGCTCGACGCGAATGCGCTCGGGCGCGACCGCCGCG
>JBFIYM010000113.1:0-14651 GCA_041605395.1 Myxococcota bacterium
CGATCTGAGGCCAAGCGGCTCGGCTACCGGCTCGGCCTGGCCGCCTGGGCCGGGGCGGAGGCCGCCTCGCCGCGCTTCCTGTCGCGCCTGATCGACGCGTTCGAACGGCTCGACACCGCCGATTCCTTCGTGCGGCCGCTCTCGACCGCCTGGACGCTCGCGACCAAGAAGCGCCGCGAGTGGCGCGCCATGCGCGAGATCGAGGCGGTGGTGCACACGATCCTCCAGGAGCGCCGGGCTGGCGGCCGGCGGCCCGGCGACTTCCTGGACGAGATCGAGGCCTCCTTCGGGGACGTGCCGCTCCCAAGGCGCGACGTCGAGGTGGCGCGCGACCTGATGCTGATCCAGATGGGCGCGCAGTCGAACCTGTTCGCGGCGCTCGCCTGGACCCTGGTGAACCTGCTGCTCCACCCGCCGCTGCTCGCGCGGGTACGCGCGGGCGACGACGAGCTGCTCGAGCGCTGTGCCTTCGAGTCGATCCGGCTGGCCCAGCGCTCGCTCACGCTGCGGCGCGTGCTCGAGCCCTTCACGCTCGAGGCCGAGGGCGGCCCCTACCAGCTGGCGCCGGGCGTGTTCCTGGCGACCCTGCTCTCGGTGACGAACCCCTCGGCGGCCCCGGGCCTCGACCGATTCGACCCCGACCACTACGCCGGGCGCCGCCTCGCGGAGCCGGTCGCGCCGCCCGCCCGCGAGCTGGTGAGCACCTTCGGCCACGGCCGGCACGCCTGCCCCGCCCGGCGCTTCTCGATCTCCGCGATCCGCATCGCGGTGCGTCGGCTCGTCGACCGCTACGAGCTCACGCCGCGCTTCCGGGCGGCCGAGCCCCTCGCCCGCCAGATCGGCGGCGTGGCGCGGGCGGCCCGCCCCTGCCTCGTGTCCTACGCCGTGCGTCGGAGCTAACTCCCCGAACGCGGGTCACTTTTCCCCTGCGAACCGGCTTGAAACGAAGAGGGCGTGGGGTTACCGTTCGGCCCTTCGCGCCCCCCGGCCGGACCCGCTGGCCTCGGGGGGCTCGCCACCTCGGAGCTTCCCCCGATGAAGATCTTGGTCTGCCTGAAACAGGTGCCGCACCAGGACGCGCGCCTCGACGTGAACGCCGACGGCTCGTGGATCAAGGAAGACGGCATCAAGTTCGAGATCAACAGCTACGACACCTTCGCGCTCGAAGAGGCGCTCCGGATCAAGGACGCCGACTCGGGCTCCGAGGTCGTCGTGGCTTCGATCGGTCCCGACCGCGTCACCCAGGCCCTGCGCACGGCGCTCGGCATGGGCGCCGATCGGGCGGTCCACGTGAAGGACGCCGCGGTCGAAGGCTCGGACTCGCTCGGCATCGCCCGCGTGCTGGCGGCCGTCGCCAAGGAGGTCGGCCCCGACCTGGTGCTGATGGGCCTGATGTCCGACGACAGCAACGCCTCGGCCGTGCCGCCGATGCTGGCCGAGCTGCTGGGCATCCCCCACGCGACGGCCGTGGTGAAGGTGGACCGCGAGGGCTCGGGCTATCGCGTCGAGCGCGAGCTCGAAGGGGGTGCACTCGAGGTCGTGGACCTCCCCCTGCCGTGCCTGCTCGCGGTCCAGACGGGCCTCAACCAGGTCCGCTACGCGTCCCTCAAGGGGATCATGGCCGCCAAGAAGAAGCCGATCGACGTGAAGACGGCCGAGGACCTCGGCCTGGCCGGCGCCGTCGGCGCCGCTGCCGCCAAGGTCCGCATCCAGAAGATCTACCAGCCCCCGAAGGGCGACGGCGCCGAGATGATCTCGGGCAGCCCCGACGAGGTCGTGGCCAAGCTGGTGGGCAAGATCAAGGAGCTCGGGCTCCTCTAGGGGCCCGATCCTGCAGGAGAAGTATCGATGGGCAGCATCCTCCTCGTCGCCGAGATCCAGAAGGGCGCGATCCGCGAAGCGAGCCGCGAGCTCGTGACGTTCGCCCAGAAGCTGGGCGGCGACGTCCACAGCCTCGTGATCGGCAGTGGCGTCGAGAGCCTCGCCGCCGACTTCGCGAAGAAGGGCGGCGGCAAGGTCTACGTTTGCGACGACCCCGCGCTCGCCGGCTACAACGTGGACGGCTGGGCCAAGGCGATCCGGGCAGCCGCGGACGCCTCGGGCGCCGACGTGATCCTGATCTCCAACACGCCGAGCGGCTGGGACGTTGCCCCTCGGGTGGCGGCAGGCCTCGAGGCGGCCTTCGTGTCGGACGCCTTCGACGCCAAGGAGGGTCCGGTCTTCACGCGCCGGGTCTTCAACGGCAAGCTCGACGCCGAGGTGGTTCCCGCGGGTGGCAAGGTGGTCGCCACGGTCCAGCCGGGCGCGGTGGCCGCGTTCGAGGGGAGCACGGAAGGCTCCACCGAGAAGCTCTCGGTCGATCTCTCCACCCTCCGGGCCAAGTTCGTCGAGACGAAGGTGGCCGAAGCGAAGGGCGTGGACCTCACCAAGGCCGAGATCATCGTCTCGGGCGGCCGCGGCGTGGGCGCTCCCGAGAAGTTCCCCGAGGTGGTGAAGCCGCTCGCCGACGCGCTCGGTGGGGCGATGGGGGCCTCGCGCCCCGTGGTCGACGCGGGCTGGCTGCCCCACGAGTACCAGGTGGGATCATCCGGCCAGGTCGTGACCCCGAAGCTCTACATCGCGTGCGGCATTTCGGGCGCCATCCAGCACCTCGTGGGCATGAAGGGCTCGAACTTCATCATCGCCATCAACAAGGATGCCGACGCCCCGATCTTCGAGGTCGCGCAGCTCGGTGTGGTGGGCGACCTGTTCGAGATCGTGCCCAAGCTCACCGAAGCGGTGAAGGCCGCGAAGGGCTGACCCCACCCGGGCTCGCTGCAGCCCAACCACCGTTCATGACGCATTCGTGAGCGGCGCGTCATTGCATTTTCCCCTTTGATCGGGGCCCGGCATGCGTCAACATGTCGGGCGAGGGGTGCGTCGCTGCGCTGAGCGGCTTTCGCGGGGCGGGTCCGTGGTGCATCCCTCGGCCACCGGGGGGGTGGTAGTTGTCGCGCCGGATCGCCTTCATCAACGAAAAGGGTGGAAGTGCCAAGACCACCCTGGTGGCGAACCTGGCGGTCCACCTCGCACTGCATCGCGGTCAGCGCGTGCTCGCGCTCGACATGGATCCGCAGGGCCAGCTCGCGCGCGCACTCGGCACCGAGCTTCCGGCCGGGGGCCCGAGCGCGGTCGACCTGCTGCTCGACGAGATGCTCGACGAAGACGCGCTCGACCGCGCGGGGCCCGCGCGAGGCGTGCTGCCGCGGGTCGCGACCCGCATTCGCGGCCTCGACCTGGTGGGTGCGAACAAGGCCCTAGGGCTCGCCGGCGCGCTCGAGCCGGCCGGGGAAGAGGCGACGGCGCGGCTCTCGCGCTCGCTCGACGCGCTCTTCGAGCGCGACGACTACGACCTGCTGCTGATCGACGCGCCGCCCTCGTTCGGGCCGCTCACGCTCAACGTGCTGCGCGCGGTGCGCGAGGTCGTGGTGCCCGTGCCTCTCACCTGGCTGGGCCTCGACGGCTGCGCGGCGCTGCTGCGCACGATCGAGACCGTGCGCACGCGCTACGGCAACCCGAACCTGCGCATCAGCATGGTGATCCCGACCTTCTACCGGCGCACGCGCATGGCCCACGAGCTGCTCGAGCGCCTCAAGGCGCGCTTCCCCAAGGAGCTCGCCCACACCGTGCTCGGCTACCACGTGAAGATCGACGAGGCCCAGTCGCGCGGGCAGTCGGTCATCGAGTACTCCCCCAAGGACCGCGCGTCGAAGGCGTTTGCAGCGCTCGCCGAGGAGCTCGAGCTGCGGGCGCCCGACGCGGGAGGTGTCGCATGAGTGGCGAAGGCACCCTGCTGCTGGACGGCGACCCGAAGAGCCCCCTCGGCCGGGCGCTGCCGCCGGGCACCCCCCTGCTGGGCCGGGACCCCTTCGATGCCCCGAGCGCCGCGGAGCCGTGGCTCGACGCGCTGGACCGACTCTCCACCCGCATCGGCGTACCCGCCGCACCGGCGCCCGTGCCGCGGCCCCGCATCGCCGAGGTGCCGGACGGTGCGCTGCCGCGGCAGGGCGTCGGGCGCTGGCTCGGCGACGGCGAGCGGCGCCGCCTGGCGGCGCTCCGTGCCGCGCTGGCGCAGGACGCCGACCCCTTCGGCCTCGACGTCTCCGCGCTGGAGCGGGCGCTTCCCGCCGTCCTCGCGCTCTACCGCTACTGGTTCCGGGTGAGGAGCGAGGGGCACGAGCACCTCCCGAAGCGCGGCGGGGCCATCCTCGTCGCCAACCACGGCGGGCTGCTGCCCTTCGACGGCGCGATGGCCGCCACCGACGCCCTGCTCCACACCGACCCGCCGCGCGTGCTGCGCCCGCTGGTGGCGCGCTTCGTCCGCGACCTGCCGCTGCTTCGCGACTTCTACGCGGGCACGGGTCCGGTGGTGGGGACGCGCGAGAACTTCCGGACGCTGCTCGACCGACGCGAGATGGTGCTCGTCTTCCCGGAGGGCGTCGCCGGCATCAAGAAGACGATGCCCGACCGCTACCGGCTCCAGCACTTCCACTGCGGCTTCGTCGAGGAGGCGGTGCGCTACCGCGTGCCGGTGATCCCCGTCGCGATCATCGGGCCCGACGACCAGGCGCCGATCCTCTACGACCTGAAGAGCATCGCGCGCTTCCTCGGGCTGCCGACGTTCCCGATCACCCCGACCTTCCCGTGGCTCGGGCCGCTGGGCCTGCTGCCCTACCCCGTGCGCTACCGCATCGTCTACGGGGAGCCGCTGGCGCTCCACGCCCAGGTTCCGCGGGAGGCGGCCGGGGACCGACCGCGCATGGAGGAGATGGCGGCGCGCGTCCGCCTCACCATCCAGCACCTCGTCGACCGCAACCGCTGACCCCGAGGCGGGAGCGTTCGTCGAGAAGTCTCCCGGGCGCCGGCTCGACGGGTCGGGGGGCTCCGCTATCCTGCGCGACCGCCTTTCCAGGGCTCATCGCGCCGGCGGCGCTCGGTGCCGCGCGCAAGGGAATGCCGATGGCGATCGACACTTCGCAGTTTCGCAATGGGCTCAAGATCGAGATCGATGGCCAGCCCTACAACATGGTCTACTTCCAACACGTGAAGCCGGGCAAGGGCGGGGCCTTCGTGCGAACGAAGCTCAAGAACCTGCGCAACGGCAAGGTGGTCGAGAAGACCTTCCGGAGCGGCGAGCGGGTCGACGAGGCCGACGTCCAGGACCGCCGCATGCAGTACCTCTACCAGGACAGCGACAGCCTGGTGTTCATGGACACCGAGACCTTCGACCAGATGTCGATCCCGGTCGAGAGCGTGGGCGACACCCGGCTGTTCCTCCAGGAGAACGTCGAGGTCGACGTGCTCCTCTACAAGGGCAGCGCGATCAGCATCGACCTGCCCGCCTTCATCGAGTCGGTGATCACGCACACGGAGCCGGGCATCAAGGGCGACACCGCCTCCGGCGCCACCAAGCCCGCCACCATCGAGACGGGCGCCGTGGTCCAGGTGCCGCTCTTCGTGAAGGAAGGCGAGAAGATCCGCGTCGATACGCGAACGGGCGCCTACGTCGAGCGGGTCAAGTAGGGCGAGCCCAGCATGAGAGGCGATCAGCTCGCGCGGCAGTGGCGGCTGATCCAGCTCCTCGGGCGGCGCCGCTACGGCGTGGGCCTCGACGAGGCGGCCGCCGAGCTCGAGTGCAACCGGCGCACCGTCTATCGCGACCTCGACGCCCTCCAGTACGCGGGCTTCCCGGTCACCAGCGAGAAGCGCGACGGCCGGGTCTTCTACCGCCTGCTCGAGAGCTTCGAGCTCGGCGAGGCGCCGTTCACCACCGACGAGCTGATCGCCCTCGCCTTCAGCGGAGACCTGCTGAAGGCGCTCGAAGGCACCGTCTTCCACGACTCGACGCAGTCGGCCCTGGCCAAGATCCGGGCCAGCCTCGGGCCGGATCTGGCGAGCTTCCTGGGCCGCCTGAAGGACTACTTCCGGGTGCGTCCCGGGCCCCACAAGCGCTACAACGAAGCCAGTGAGACGATCCGCATGCTGAACGAAGGCATGCTGGAGCAGCGCACCGTCCGCATCGCCTACACCACCGCCCGCACCGGCGAGACCGCCGCCCGCGAGATCGACCCCTACCGGCTCTGGTACCGCAACGGCGGGCTCTACGTGATCGGGCACGACCACAAGTCGGGCGAGATCCGCACCTTCGCAGTCGACCGCATCGGCGAATCGGAGCGCCTCGAGGCCCGCTTCGAGGTGCGCGAGGACTTCGACTTCGACGCGCGCACCGCGTCCGCGTTCGGCGTGGTGGCCGAGCCGCCCGAGGCCGTCCGCATCCGCTTCGCCCCGCGCTGGGCGCTCTACGTGCAGGAGCACGAGTGGCACCCGAGCCAGACCCTCGCCCGGACCGAGGACGGCGGCGTCGAGCTCTCGATGCAGGTCGGCATCGGGGAGGAGCTGCGCGGCTGGGTGCTCTCCTTCGGCGCAGGCGCCGAGGTACTGGCACCCGAGGCCCTGCGCCGCGAGGTCGCGGCGGAGCTGGGCCGGGCTGGTGAGCGCTACCGGGACGGGCCGGCCAGCCGGTAGATCAGCAGGATCGGCTCGCCCTCCAGGTCCCAGCGCTCGACCGGCTTCGCGAAGCTCAGGAAGTACCGCATCAGGCCGTTCATCCAGTCCTCCCGCGGCACGAACATCACGTAGACGTCGCGCTGCTTCGCCTCCTCGCGCAGCCGGTTCAGGGCCTCGCGCTCCTTGGCCCCGGGCAACGCCAGCAGCGTCAAGTCGGGCCGCAGCCGCTCGGGAGCGACCACCCGGACGGCGTGCTCGATCAGGGGCACTGCCAGCGCCGAGCCAGGGGCGGCGTGCTCGTTCAGCCAGTCGAGCCCGAGCCGGTAGCTCGCGCCCCAGTAGTCCCCGGCCTGGGCCATGTCGCGGGCGCGGGCGCCGGGGAGCCCGCCGATCCCCGCGTTCCAGTAGGCGATCTCGAAGGGATGGCAGCTGGCGAGGCTCCACGCCATCGATGCCAGGGGGAGTGTGGCGACGGCGCCCAGGAGAGCGCCACGCAGCAACCTCGCAGAGCGCCGGCGGGCCTGCTCGAGGAGCCAGGCGAGCCCGAGCGCGGCGACGACCGCCATGGGCGGGAACAGCTCCAGGAAGTGCCGGACCCCATCGAAGTTGACCACGCCGGGAAGCGCGTAGCGCCCCGCCACCACCGCGATCCAGAGGGTGATCAGCAGCGCAGCGCCCTCGCGACGGCGCAGGCGCTGCGCGAGCGGCCAGATTCCCACGCCGAACAGCGCGAGGAAGGGAAGCGGCGTCGTGAAGACGAGGTTGGGAAGGAAGGGCGCGATGCTCTCGGGCCGCACCGACGCGGCCCGGGTCGCGAGAGACTGGCCGTACTCCCACAGCAGTCGCAGCGGCGCCTCCCAGGTGGGGGGCCATGCTGCGACGAACGCGCCGACGCCCACGACGCCGGCGCCCAGGATCGCCAGCAGCGCGTGGCCGCGGTGGCGCCAGCCGGGCGGCAGGGGCGCGAGCAGGAACAGCAGGCCCACGACCGGGGCGACGAACAGTCCGTTGGTCTTGGCGGCCACCGAGAGCCCGAAGAGCACGCCGGAGCCCACCACCCCGGCGAACGAGCCCCGCCGGTAGGCGAATAAGAAGACGACCAGCGTGATGCCGAACAGGATCATCGCGGGGAAGTCCTTCGTGTTGGCCATCAGGCTGAACACGAGGCGCGGGCAGAGGAAGAGCAGGAAGGGCGCGAGCACGGCCACGACCGGCCCGAAGCTGCGCAGCAGGAAGCCGTGGAAGACGAACACGAACACGACCGCGAGCCACAGGTTCACGGCGTGGTAGCCGTCGTACGGATCGAGCCAGCCGAGCTGCCGGAACAGCAGCTCCGAGGTGGCGGCGGCGAGCGTGCCCCCGACCGGGAAGAATTGCAGCGGCAGCTCGCGGCCGGGCGAAGCCGAGAAGTCGGGCGCGAAGCCCTCCGGGTAGGGGTCGCTGGCGAAGTCGAGGTAGGCCCAGTCCCAGGTCGTGAAGAACGACCAGTAGCGCTGGCCGAAGAAGAACTCGCCGAGCGCCTCGTCCCAGGTGACGTTGTACGCACGCAGCGAATGCCCGCCCAGGAAGATCAGCAGCAGCGCGAGGGCGACGGGCGCTCCCCAGCTGAAGCGGGCTCCCCGGTCGCTCATCGCACGCTCGCCCCCCCGGGCGCCAGAAGCGGACCCGATGCGGCCGCCGTCACAACAGCTCGTACACGGAATAGCCGTCCGTGGAGCGATAGCGGAGCGCGGCGCGCGAGGGGTCGTCCAGCAGCGCCTGCACCGTGGCCGGGTAGTCCATCCCCCGGTACGGCGGTCGGTGGAGGATGTGGGTGATGCCACGCTCCCGCAGGAACGCGTGGAGTGCGTCCACCGTCTGGTGGGGCCGTAGCAGCTCGATCACCTGCGAGGCTTCGAAGAAGCTGTCCGCGATGAACGGCCGCGGGCAGAAGAACCCGTGATTGGTGTTCAGGAACAGCAGCCTGCCATCGGCTGGCACCAGGCGTTCGATCGCCTTCCAGCGGCCGTGGATCACGTTCTGCTTGACGGCTTCCCCTTCGCTCCGGTAGCGCTCGAGCCAGGGCCGTGCGTCCGCCCGCGAGGGCTCGACACTCCAGACCATCGCCCCGAGTGCGACCCCGGCCAGCGTCGGGCCGAGGGCGCGCGGCGCGGCGCGGACGAGCGCGGCGAGGGCGAGCCCGGCCGCGACCGACAGCAGGGGCAGGATCGGGACGAGGAAGCGCATCTGCTGCGAGGAGAAGGCCCAGAGCCCGAAGTAGACCGCGGCGGCGAGGAGCGGCAGCGCGACCCGGTGGCGCCGGACCGAGAACACGAGCGAGAGCGGCATCAGCACGGCCCACATCGAGGCCAGCGTGCCTTGGAAGCGGGGGAACTCCTGCGCCCGCCAGGAGAACACGATCAGCGGCAGCTCGATCAGCTTCCTCCAATCGCGGCCCACGCCGTAGCGCGCGTGCCAGTCCGCGTGCTGGCGGGAGAGCGCCTCGCTCCAATCGACGCCCCCGAAGACCTCGTAGAAGAACGGGTAGACGGGGTTTCCGGTGTACCAGAGGCTCTTCAGGTACCACGGCAAGGCCAGCGCGAACGCCGGAAGCGCGACCCAGAGCAGCCCCCGCCCGAGCGCGCCCGGCCAGGGCCGCGTCCGGGGCAGGTGGTGCACCGCGTACACCACCGCGATGGCGAGCGCCGCGAAGAGCCCGGTGTGCTTGGTCCCCGCCAGCAGCCCGCACGCCAGGCCGGTCAGGAGCAGAAGGCCACGTTCGTGCGCCGGATCTTCGAACGACCGCAGCAGCCACGTGACCGCCTGGAGGAGGAAGAACGCCAGCCCGAGCTCCACGTACGCGATGCTCATCTCGAGGTGCACGATCTCGTTGCCGAGGAAGAACGCGGCGGCCGCCACGGCCGCCCAGGCCGCGGCCTGGCTGCGCACGTGCCGGTAGACGCCGAGCACCGTCAACACCCCCAGACCGAAGTGAAGCGTGGTCGCGGTGACGTAGTCGTCGAGCATCATGCCGAGGGCGAACAGCAGGTCGATCGTGAGCGGCCAGTTCGAGTAGACGTTCAGCGGCACGGGCCGGAAGCCGCCGTGCTCGATGTAGAGCCGCGGCAGGAGCAGGTGATAGGTGTCGGCATCCCACTCGAGGGTGGGACGGATCGCGAGCAGGAACACGTGCCACAGCACGAACGCGAACGCCGCGAGCGGCACCGCGGCGACGAGCACGGCGCGGGGCTCGAGGCGCGGGCGAAGCCGGGGCCGCCGACGCCAGGCCGCGGCGGCGCCGGCGAGCGCGACGCCTGCGGCGAGCACCCGGAACGGCAGCGGCGCAAGCCCACCGAGCGCCGCCGCCGCGAACAGCACGACCGCCCACGCCGCGATGCCGAGGGTGAAGCGCACGAGCAGATCGCCGGCGGGCCAGAGCCCGCGCCGCGCGGCCACACCGTCGAGCCAGGCGCCCGGCACGAACAGGATCCAGCCGAGAGCCAGCAGCGCGACCAGGTGGTGGAGTACGTAGGCCATGGGAGCCGCTGGCGTGATAGGCCCTTGCGGCGCAGGCGGCAACAACGAACGGCGCGGAGCGGCAACGACTCGGGTGGCAGCCTCGTGGCTCCGCCTGCGCTATCGACGCATCGGCATGGCAGCGCTCGAGCGTCTCCTCGCCCACTTCGCGGAGCAGGCCCTCCACTGCGAGGGCTACGGCTCTCCGTTCACGGCCCGCCTGATCGAGGCCATGCAGCGCGACCTCGCGGCCGGCGGGCCCGTCGCCGATCTCGTCGGCGATTGGCCGGGCTCGCCGCGCGCCGATGCCGTACCGCTTCGCCTGGCCGGGGCACTCCACGCCGCCGCGCTCTCGGGGCGTGACGCGGCGCTCGCGGCAGCCTATCCGCCCGGCTGGGAGGCCGACGCGGTCTGGCAGGCAGCGCGCGCCTTCCTCGAGCGGGAGCGCGCGTGGGTGGCCGAGTTTCTGCGCTCGCCCCCGCAGACGAACGAGACACGCCGCTCGATCGCGCTGCTCGCGGGCTTCCTGCATCTCGGCGAGCGCTTCGGCCTCCCCCTCGAGCTCTTCGAGATCGGCGCCAGCGCGGGGATGAACCTCCATTGGGACCGGTTCGCCTATCGGACCGACGCGTGGGCGTGGGGTGGGCCGAGCCCGGCCGTGATCGAGACCGACTGGCGCGGGCCGCCGCCTCCGCTCGACGCGCCGATCCGCGTGCACGCTCGCGCCGCCTGCGATCAGCGCCCACCCGACCTCCGCGATCCGGAAGCGCGCCTGCGGCTCCGCGCCTACATCTGGGCCGACCAGGCCGAACGTCTGGCGCGCTTCGATGCCGCGGCCGACCTGGCGCTCGCGAACGGGGTCGCGGTCGAGCGTGCCGACGCCGCGGAGTGGCTCGAGCACAGGCTCCCGCGCCGGGAGACCGGCGCGCTCACCGTCGTCTACCACTCCGTCTTCTTCCAGTACCCGCCACGCGAGACGCGCGAGCGCATCCAAGCCGCGATCGAGCGCGCCGGCGAGGCGGGTCCCGGTCCGCTCGCCTGGCTCCGCCTCGAGCCGGAGGCCGCGCTCGGCGGACCGCGCGAGAGCATCCGCTTCCTGGTGGACGTCGTGACCTGGCCCGGCGGAGAGCGGCGGACGCTCGCGACGACGGACGGTCACGTCCGCTCGGTGACCGTCGTTTCACCCTGATCCTCGGCGCGGAGCAGCAGCAGCGTGGTGGGCGCGAAGAGGAAGGCGAGCGCGATACCGAGCCCACTGGTCAGGCCGATCGCCCGCAGCGCGGGATGGCTCGAGAGGGCCAGGGCCCCGAAGGTCAGCCCCGTCGAGCCGGCACACAGGAGGATCGACATCAGCGTGGCGCCGAGCTTCCGCCCGCTGCCGGCGCTGTCGACCAGGTAGATGCCGAAGTCGACCCCCATGCCCATCACCACGAGCAGCGCCACGGCGTGGATCAGGGTGACCGGATGGCCCAGCAGGGCGAACGTCGAGAGCACGACGCCCGCGGAGAGCACCGAAGGCAGGTACGCGGCCAGGGCCCGGCGCAGGCCGCGGTAGCGCAGGGCGAGGATCGGCAGCACGAACAGGCCGCCGAGCGCCGTCTGGCGGAGCGTCCGGTCGCGAAAGGTCGCGAAGATCTCGTTGAGGAACGCACGCTGCTCGAACCAGTGCACGCCGGGCAGCTCAGCGAGCGCGCGCTGCACGACCTCCGCGTCCTCGACGCCCCGCAGATAGGTGACGACGCCCGTGCGATCGCCCAGCTCGAGCACGAGCGACGAGGCCAGCTCGCCGAGCGGCGAGGCGCGCAGCTCGTCGAGCTCGAGCGGCGGCGGCGGCGCCTCGAGCGCGGCGGCGAACGGCTCGAAGGCGCCAGCGCGGAAGCCCGCCTGCTGGAAGGCGGCATCGAGGCGCTCCGGCAGCGCCTCGCTGGCGCGGAGCACGCGGAGGTTCCGGCGCTGGAGCGCCTCGGACCAGAGCAGGTCGTGCAGGGAACGCTGTCCGCCGAGCCGCCCCGCGGCGATCTCGGCGGAGAGCGCGCCGTGGACGGCCTCGTTGCGCACGATCGCCTGCTCGGGCGTGTCGCCGAGCGTCACCACCAGCCGCCCGGTGTCGAAGCTCGACAGGCGTTCGCGCACGCGCTGCTCTTCCTCGAGAAGCGCCGCATCGGGCTCGCCGAGGCTCGCGAGATCGTCCACGAAGGCGAGCTGCGGGAGCGCCAGCGCGGCGAGCCCGAGCGCGCCGAGAGGAAGCGCCAGCAGAACGAGACGGTGGGGACGAAGCGCGTCGACGCTGCCTGCGAGGCCGGCGGCGAGCCGCTCCGAGAGCCGCGGAACGCTGCGGCCCGGCGGGAGCAGGTCCGGGAGCAGCCACAGCGTGGCGAGCAGGCTCGCCGCGATGCCCACCGTCGCGAACACGCCGAGCTCGCGGAAGCCCTGGAACTCGGTGGTCGCGAGCCCGATGAAGCCCGCCACCGTCGTGCTCGCGGCCAGCACCAGGGATCCGCGGAGCTGGCGCGCGACGCTCCACGCCGAGGTGCCCGGAGGCGCCAGGCTCCAGAGGTTGAGCACGTGGACCGGGTAATCGATCGTCGAGCCGATCAACGAGGCGCCGAAGGCCACGGTCATGCCGTCGAGCCGGCCGAAGACCGCGATGCAGGCCGACATCCCGACGACGACCCCGACCAGTGCCGGCGCGAGGGCGAGCACGAGGGCGCGCACCGAGCGGAAGAACGCCAGGAACAAGGCCCCGACCCCGAGCAGGGAGAAGGCGCCGATGCGGTAGGCGTCGGCGCGAATCCCGCCCTCGGCCTGGAGGGCGAAGCGGTTCGCGCCGGACATCTCCAGCCGGAGGTCGTCGCCGTGACGCGCGCGCGCCTCGGCGAAGCGGGCGTGGATGGCTTCGAGGAAGGGGCCCTGCACGACCGTATCGAAGGCGGAGTGACGCGTGGCCAGCAGGATCACGGCCCAACGCCCGTCGCGCGTCACGAAGGCACCGTCCCGCATCGCGAGCGGCGACTCGCCGCCCGCGAGGCGTTCGAGGATGGTGGGAAAGGCGCCGAGTGGGTCCTCGGGCAGGATGCGCTTCAGGAGCGGCGAGACCGGCAGCGCCAGCGTCTCGCGCACCTGCTCGGCCTGGGCGCGGAGCCCCGCGTCGGACAGTCGCGGCGGAAGCTCCTGCTCGGGACGGTCCGACAGGAAGTAGTGGCGCCGCGGGAAGTAGACCTCGTAGACGCGCTGCTGGAGCTCGGCGTCGGCGCTGGCGCGGAGCCAGGCCACCTCCGGATGCTCGCGCAGGCCCTGGGCCATCTCCTGCGCGGCCGCGACGGCCCGCGCCGGATCTTCGGCGCCGACCGTGAGCGCCATGCTCCGCGCGAGGTCGGAGTGCGCGAGCTCGCGGGAGAGCCGCGCCAGCTCGGAGCGCGAGCCGTCGGGCAGGAAGTTCGTGATGTCGGTGACGAAGCTCAGATGGTGCGCGTCGTAGGCCAGCAGCAGCGCCGCGAACGTCGCCCAGCCGAGCAGCCGGAGCCGTCTCGTCATGGCATCCCGGGCGGCCACGTTCGCCGGCTCATTCGACCCCGAACACGCGCGCGGCCTCGTCCGGAGCGAAGGCGTGGTCCACGTCGATGTTCTCGAAGTGCGTGAGGGTCCGGTCGCCGTCGACCTCGACCAGCTCCATCTCGCGCATCGTGGCCCCGTCGCCGGAGAGGCGGATGCGGGCGATGAAGCGATCGAGGGGCGGTCGCCGGGGCACCAGGACGAGCGTCCACCCTGTCTCCTCGGCGTGGAACTCGAGGCGGTAGAGCGCGTCGAGACGGGCGCGGTCGCCCCGCCACAGCGCCATCAGGTTGTCCGCGAACTGGCGGGCGACCGGGTCGTCGGCGAGATCGAGCTGGCGGATGCCGGTGGCGTCCTCGAAGCGCATGCGGGCACCCACCAGGGCGAGGCGCGTCGGGGCGGGCTCGCGGGTCACACGAACGAAGCGGTCGGGGGGCTGGAAGTAGAGGGTTCCGCGCGACTCGAGGGGCTCCGCCAGGAGGGCCAGCGTTTTCTCCTCGCGGAACTCCGCGACGACGCCGTGGGTCTTCGCCATGTGGTCGAGCAGCACGTCGAGCGTGAGGCCCTCCTCCGCAGCGGCGGAGGCCGCGAAGAATGCCAGCGGAACGGCGAGCCAGGAGACGGGGCGCACGGTGCCGGAAGGGTAGCCGTGCCGCCCCGGTCTCCCGAGGCGGCTAGCTCACCAGCGGAAGCTGGCCCGGCGCCGCGCCGCGCAGGTCGACCATCATGGCGGCCGCACGCCAGCCGGCCTCGGTGCGCCCCGTGATCAGCCCGAGGCGCTGGAGGTTCGGCACCACGGTGTGCATGAAGGCCAGGCTGTTGAGCTCCGCGTAGTTCGGAAGCCCCGCCATCAGGCGCACCAGGTTCTCACCGTCGACGCCGTACTTCGGGCCCAGCACCCGGAGCATGTCGAGCTGCTGGTTGGCGTTCAGGGCCTCGAGGATGGAGAACGCCCAGTCCTCCATGTCGGCGAGCTCGCTCTCCGTGGCTTCCTTCACCACGCGGCGCATGGTGAGCACGCCGAAGGCCGCGTGTCGCGACTCGTCCTGCTCGACGCG
>JBFIYM010000114.1:0-14515 GCA_041605395.1 Myxococcota bacterium
CACGCGAGCGGCGCACGTCGGCGGGCTGCGGATCGGTCCACCAGGTGACCTCGATGTCCACGCTGCTGGCGCCGAAGGCCTGCGGGTAGATCTCCACCGGCTTCTCCGAGGCGACGCTCTCGCAGCCCTTCACGGCCTTCTCGATCACCCCCACGGCCTGCTCCACGTCCTCGCCGTAGCCCACGCCGGCCATCACCGTGACGCGCCGCTTCGGCGGGTCGGTCAGCACCTCGACCGCGTTCTTGAAGAGATGGCCGTTCGGCACGACCACGAGCTCGCCCGTCACCCGCCGGATCAGCGTCATGCGAATCGTCACGTCCTCGACCTTGCCCTCGATCTCGCCGCACTGGATGAAATCACCCACGTCGAACGGGAAGCGCCACAGGATCAGGATGCCCGCGAAGAAGTTCTCGAAGATGTCCTTGAAGGCGAAGCCGACCGCGAGCGAGGCCACGCCGAGACCGCCCAGGGCCCGCGTCGGCGTGAGCCCCGGGAACACGACCATCGCCGCGAGCAGCAGGCCCACGGCCCAGATGCCGATCGTCGAGAGGCGCACGATGAGGTCCTGGAGCGAGCGCCGCACGTTGGAGCGCTCGAACAGGCGACCGGAGAGGCGCTGGAACAGCGCGACGGCGCCCCAGGTGATCAGCACCACCAGCAACCCCGCCACCAGGAAGGGCAGGTGGGCCACGAAGTCGTTCCAGACGCCGAACACCGTCGACTGGAGCGTCTCCGTCACCGCCTCGAGCTCGTTCGTCTGCGTGGCTTCCTCGGCCATGGGAACCTCCTTCCGTTCGGTTTCGATCGGGCCTCGCGAGGCCGGCCATCTATCGCTGTCTGTTTCCCTCGCCGGCGGGTCGGGAATCCTTCGCGCCATTCGCGAAGCGCTCGCGCAGCCCGTCGATCTCGCCTTCCTCGGCGATCAACACCACCTCGTCGCCTTCCTGGAGCGCGGTGCTCGCGTCGGCCAGGACCGACTTCCCGTCGCGCGTCCGGGCGATCAGGCGCGCCGCCTTCGGCAGCTCGAGCCCCTCGCCGTTCCCGACGCCGGCCGGCACCTCGAAGCCGAAGAAGCGCAGGTCGGAGCGCACCACGGTCGTGAGCTCGGGGCTGTCGCGCCCCTCCACGAGGTCCGCGAGCCGCAGGCCGATCTCGCGATCCGGAACGATGACGTCGTCCAGACCGAGCTCCGTGCAGATGGCCTCCAGGTCCGGCTCCTTCACCTTCGGAACGACGCGGCCGAAGCCGAGCGAGCGGCCGACCAGGGCGGCCAGGATGTTCGCCTCGTCGCTGTCGCTGAGCGCGAACAGGAAGTCGGTCTGCTCGGGCCCGACCTCGCGGAGCACCGCGGGGCGGCTGCCGTCGCCGGTCACGAAGCCGCAATCGAGGACCTCGGCGAGCGCCTCGATCCGTTCGGGATCGTGATCGATCAGGACGACCTCGTGGCCGCGTTCGCACAGGGCCTTCGCGGCGTCTACGGCCATCGTGCTCGCTCCCACGAACGTGACTCTCATCGTGACGCGCGCCTCCTTCCGACCCAGGTGGGCGGAAACACGAGAACCAGGAATGCGAAGAGCTCGACGCGCCCCATCAGCATGTCCACGCACAGGACGGCCTTCAGGAGCGGCTCGAGCTCCGGTCCGGTGGGGCCGGCCGAGAGGCCCGCCGTTCCGATCGCGGAGACCACGTCGAAGAGCGAGTCGAGCGGGTCGTGGCCGTAGGCGAGGAAGGCGAGCCAGGAGACCAGGATCGTGCCCGCGTAGGCCATCGCCAGGGCGGCCACGCCCTCGATCTCGGCGCCCCGCACGCGCGTGCCGCTCACGCGCAGCCCCAGGTGCGCCGAGCCCGGCATCGAGGCGCGGAGCACGCGCGCCAGGACCAGCTGCACCAGGATCAGGAGCCGCAGGACCTTGAGCCCTCCCGCCGTCGAGCCGACCTCGCCACCGACCAGCATGCCGCCGATCAGCACCAGCTTGCCGCTCGGGGCCAGCGCCCCGACCTCGAGGGTCGAGAAGCCGGCGGTGGACTGGGCGGACACGGCCATCCAGGCCGCCTGGGGAAGGCTCTGCGCGAAGGACCCGGGGGCCGCGACCGCGAGGCCGATCGCGAGCAGCACGCTTCCCAGGCCGGTGAGCGCGAGCAGCGTCCAGAGCCGCGAGTCGCGAAGCGCCGCGCCAAACGAGCCCCGGTAGTAGAGCGCGAACGAGACGGCGCCCGCCAGGCAGACCACGCTCACCGCGCTGCGGGCGGCTGGCTCGAGGGCGGCGAGGCTCGCGTCGCTCGTCGCGAAGCCGCCCGTCGAGACCGCCGCGAGCACGTAGGCGAGGGCGTCGAACCAGCCCATCCCGGCGAGCGTGCACAGCCCGAAGCCGCCGACGGTGAGCGCCAGGTAGACCAGCAGGACGCGCCGCGCGTGGCCGCGCGTGCCGCCGACGTAGTCCGCCGCCTCGCGCTCGCCGAAGCCGAGGTGCTTCGCCGCCACGCCGGAGGGGATCATGAACGCGAGCGCGAGCACCACGACTCCGAGGCCTCCGACCCACTGGAGCCAGGCGCGGGCAAAGAGGAAGGCCCGCGGTCGGTCCTCGACCGTTCCGAGCGTCGAGAGACCGGTCGTGGTGACGCCCGAGATCGCCTCGAACACGGCGTCGAGGGGCGCGATGCCGTAGCCCATCAGGGGCAGCGCCATGGCGAGCCCCGGCAGCAGGAAGGCGAGCGCCGAGATCACGAGCGCCTCGTTGGCCTGCATGCGGTCCGTGCAGCGAAGGCGCGCCCCGGCGCCGCCGAGGCCACCGAAGATCAGGATCACGACCCCGTAGCGGAGTGCGACGTCGCCGCGCCCGCCGAGCAGCGCGACCGCCGCCGGAACCAGCGTGAGCGCCGCCAGCACGACCAGGATCTGCCCCAGGTAGCGGCACAGCACCCGCGGGCGGACCGCGAAGTGGAGGGTGCCGAACGATCCGCTGAACACGATGGGGCGCTCCCGGCAGGTGCCGGGTCCGATCAAAGCAAGCTTCGTGCCGGCCAGCACCCCACGGCCCGTGAAGCGGCTCCGGAGGCGGCGCTACGCTGGCCCCGTGCGCCGCCTCGGCTCCGTGCTGTTCTGGGCCTTCCTCGTCGTGACCTCGATCGCGATGTTCCCGATCGCGGTCCTGGTCTGGGCAGTGACGGCGCCCTTCGACCGTCGGAGGCGGCTGCTCCACCAGTTCACCTGCTTCTGGGGCTCGCTCTACACCTGGTTCAACCCGGCCTGGCGCGTGCGGGTCGAGGGACGCGAGAAGGTGCGCCCCGGCGTCGCCTACGTGATGGTCGCCAACCACCAGAGCCTGCTCGACATCCTGGTGTTGTTCCGACTCTTCGTTCACTTCAAGTGGGTCTCGAAGATCGAGAACTTCCGGGTCCCGTTCATCGGCTGGAACATGGTCTTGAACCGCTACGTGAAGCTGCGGCGCGGCGACAAGCAGTCGATCGGCGAGATGATGTCCGCCTGCTCGCACCTGCTCGACGAAGGCAGCTCGATCATGATGTTCCCGGAGGGCACGCGCTCGCCGGACGGGAAGCTGCGCGCCTTCAAGCACGGCGCCTTCACGCTGGCGCAGGGAAGCGGCTGTCCGATTCTTCCGATCCTGCTCGAGGGTACGGCCAACGCCCTGCCGAAGCGTGGCTTCGTGCTCCGGGGGCGACACGCCATCTCGATCCGCGTCCTGGACGAGATCCCCCACGCGAAGCTCGCCGACCGCCCCGTCGAGGCGGTGACGGCAGAGGTCTGGGAGCGGTTCGCGCGCGAGCTGGGCCCCGAGGGAGTCGCGTCCGCCCGCTGAAGACGCGAGTTCGAGCTTTCCCCGAGGAGGTGTAGACTGGCCCGTCATGCAGTCGCACCGGGGCGAGACGCCCTCGCCCCAGACCCCGCCCGGGCGGCGCGCGTGAGGAAGATGCTCGCGCGCGCCTGGCTCCGCGTGACCGGCTGGAAGCCGGAGGGCGATGCGCCGACGGCTCCGCGCTTCGTGCTGATCGCGGCGCCGCACACCTCGAACTGGGACCTGATCTTCCTGCTCGCCTTTGCGGAGCTCTACGAAATCCGCATCTCGTGGATGGGCAAGCACCAGCTGTTCCGGCGCCCGTTCGGGTCGCTGTTCCGCGCACTCGGTGGCATCGCGATCCACCGCCACGAGCGCGGCGACCGCGTGGCGTTGATGACGGAGGAGTTCGCGCGGCGCGAGCGCTTCGCGCTGGTCGTCCCGACCGAGGCCACTCGGGGCTGGACGCCCCACTGGAAGAGCGGCTTCTACCACATCGCGCGAGGCGCCGAGGTCCCCATCGTGATGGGCTACCTCGACTACCGACGCCGGCGCGGCGGCTTCGGGCCGGCGCTGGTCGCGAGCGGCGACGTGAAGCGCGACATGGATCGGATCCGGGCGTTCTACGGCGACAAGACCGGGAAGTACCCGGAGAAGTTCGGACCGGTGCAGCTGCGCGAAGAGGACTCGGTCACGGCGGCCTCGCTGTAGACTGCCCGGCATGACCGACGCCGAGCGCCTCCTCGCGACCGTCGAGATCCAGCAGCTCGCCCACCGCTACGCCGTCGCCCTCGACGCACGCGACCTCGACGCGCTGGTGGCGCTCTTCGTCCCCGACGTTCGCGTCGGGCGGGAGAAGCGGGGCCACCCGGCGCTCCGCGCCGACTTCGATCGACAGCTGCGCACCATCGGGGTCTCCTTCCTCCAGGTCGGGAACCACGTGGTGGACTTCGAGGACGACAGCCACGCGAGCGGCATCGTCTACACGCGCGCCGAGATCCAGGAGGGCGGGCCCGAAAGCACCCACTGGATCGTCCAGCTGATCCAGTACCACGACCGCTACGAGAAGCGCGACGCGCGCTGGCTCTTCGTGCGGAGGAAGCACCTCCTCGTGTACGGCGCCGAGCTCGGCCAGAACCCGGTGGGCCTCGCCCCCGCCGACTGGCCCGCACACCAGACCGGCTGGGGGACCGTCCCCGCGAGCCTCCCGAGCTGGCAGCGCTTCTGGAAGGGCGGCGGATAGCGGGACGGCCGACGAAAGCCCACCTTCAGGGGGGCTCCCGCACCGCCACCCCCGGGTCGCGGCGCCGGGAGCTTCGGTGTTGGCTGGAAGCGCACGTTTTGGCACCGGGAGTCTCGCGATGAGCGCCACGACGCCGCGGCCGGAGCCGGTCGCCGCGGTACCCGAGCGGCAGGCCCGGGCCACGTCCGCTCGCATCTGGCTGCGCCGTGGGCTGCTGGCGCTCGTCTGGCTCGCGCTCGCGTTCGGCCTCGGCTGGCTCACCGCGCGCGAGGCGAAGACGTCCGCACTCCAGGCCCGCCTGCTGGTCCGGCTGAACGAGCGTGTCTCGTTCCCGCTCGAGCCCGGGCCGAGTCCGGACTTCCGTGCGCCGCGCCATGGGCCCTACGACCAGCGCCTCGGCTACGTGCGGCTGCCGGAGTGGACGCGGCGGCTGGTGCACGACGGCTTCCGGGTGAAGGAGCAGACGCGCTTCTCGCCGGCCTTGCTGCGCCTCAGCTCGCTCGGCATCTCACCGCCGTACCACGAGAAGACCCGCTCTGGCCTCACCGTACGCGACCGGCGCGGCAATGCGATCTTCGCTTCGCTCGAGCCCTCGCGCGGCTACGCAGACTACGCCTCGATCCCGGCGTTGGTGCGCGACACGCTGCTCTTCGTCGAGAACCGCGAGCTCCTGGACCCGGAACCCCGCCGCAACCCGGCGGTGGAGTGGGACCGCCTGGCGCGCGCCGTCCTGTTCCAGCTCGGGGACGGAGAAGGCCGCGGCCCGGGCGGGAGCACGCTGGCCACGCAGATCGAGAAGTACCGGCATTCGCCGGGCGGCCGCACCGACTCTCCGCTCGAGAAGCTCCGCCAGATCGGCTCGGCGAGCCTGCGCGCCTACCGCGACGGCGAGGACACCCTGGCGGCGCGCCGGGCAATCCTGCTCGACTACCTGAACTCGCTCCCGCTCGCGGCCGTCCCCGGTCGCGGCGAAGTGCTGGGTCTCGCGGCCGGCCTCGAAGCCTGGTACGGCGCGGACTTCGATCGCAGCAACGAACTCCTCGCGGGCTGGGTGGACCCGCGCGACGACGCTGCGCTGGCCGAGCAGGCGCAGGCCTATCGCGAGGTGCTGTCCCTCCTGCTCGCCACACGGAGGCCGACGGACTACCTGCGCGACCGGCCGGATGCGCTCGACGAGCTGGCAGACCGCTACCTGCGGCGACTCGTGAACGAGGGCGTGATCCCGCGCGAGCTCGGAACCGTTGCGCTCGGCGTACGCCCGCGGCGCGGCGGGACGCCGGCGCCCGAGGCGACCCGGGCCGGGCCCGCCGAGCCGGTGCGGCGCTGGCTGGTCGGCGCGCTGGCGCTGCCGGACTACTACGTGCTCGACCGCCTCGACCTCGACGCCGTGAGCACGCTCGACGTCCGCCTCCAGGCCGACGTCGAGGAATCGCTCCGCGCGCTCGCCGACCCGGCAGTCGTGGCCCGCGCCGGCCTTCGCGGCAAGGGGCTTCTCGAAGACGACGACCCGGCCGGTGTGATCTACAGCTTCGCTCTCTACGAACGCGTCGGCGACGCGAGCCGGCTCCGGGTCTCGGCCGACAACTTCGAAGGCGCGCTCGACGTGAACGAGGGCGTGAAGCTCGACCTCGGCTCGACCGCGAAGCTACGGGCCCTGGCGAGCTACCTGGAGGCGATCGCGACGCTCCACGACGAGCTGGCGGGCCGGCCGAGGGAGGCATTGCTGGCGCGACTCGCGGAGGCCCCGGACCCGCTCACGGCGTTCGTGGCGGAGACGCTCGTGGCCTCACCGGAGGCCGACCTCGCCGCGCTGCTCGAGTCGGCGCTCGACCGGCGCTACTCCGCGAGCCCGTGGCCCGGCTTCTTCACGGGTGGCGGCCTCCACTTCTTCCACAACTTCAACAAGGAGGACGCGGACCGGATCTACTCCGTGCGAAACGCCTTCCGGCTGTCGGTGAACCTGCCCTTCGTCCGGCTCATGCGCGACGTGGTCCAGTACCACGTGGCGCGCCTGCCAGGCGACCCGGCAGCCATGCTGCGCGATCGCGAGGATCCGCGCCGCGCCATCTGGCTGCGCCGCTGGCAGGAGGAGGAGGCGCGGATCTTCCTCGCGCGCTTCTACCGGTACAACGCGGGCAAGAACCGCGACGAGGCCCTCGCGGGCTGGGCGGAGCGCGCGCGGCCGACCGCGCGGCGCTACGCGGCGGCCTATCGCTCCATCTTCCCGAAGCGCTCCTTCGAGCGGTTCGCCGCGGCGATGCAGCAGCTTCCGTCCGCGGCCGAGCTCGGCGAGGACGATCTGCGAATCAAGTACCAGAAGTACTCGCGCGAGCGCTTCTCGCTCTCGGATCGCGCCTTCCTGGCGCGCATGCATCCCCTCGAGCTGTGGCTGATCGAGTGGCTGCACGAGCATCCGGACGCAACGTTCGACGAGGCCTTCGCAGCGAGCAGCGATGCGCGTGACGCCGCCTACACCTGGCTGTTCAAGACCCGGAACCATGGCGCCCAGGACCGCCGGATCGGCACGCTGCTCGAGCGCGACGCCTTCCGGCGCATCCACCGCGAATGGAAGGCGCTCGGCTACCCCTTCGCGTCGCTGTCCCCGTCCTACGCCGCGGCCATCGGCAGCTCCGGCGACCGTCCGAGCGCGCTGGCGGAGCTGGTGGGGATCATCGCCGCCGATGGGATGCGGCTCCCGAGCGTACGGGTCACCGAGCTGCGCTTCGGCGCGGGAACGCCCTACGAGACGGCGCTCGTCCCGTCGGCCCAGCCCGAGCGCGTGCTGCGCCGGGAGGTCGCTCGTGCGCTTCGCGGCGCGCTGCTCGACGTGGTGGAGCACGGCACGGCCTTGCGCGCCCGCGGCGCCTTCCGCGGCGAGAAGGACGTGGTGCTCCCGATCGGCGGCAAGACCGGGACGGGCGACCACCAGCGCAAGCGCTTCGACCGCTGGGCCAACGTGATCGGCTCCGAGTACGTGAGCCGCTCGGCCACGTTCGTCTTCTTCGCCGGCGACCGCTTCCACGGCGTCATCACCGCCCACGTCCAGGGCGCCGACGCCGAGAACTACGCCTTCACCAGCTCCCTCCCGGCCCAGGTCCTCCAGGAGCTCGCTCCGATCCTCCAACCCGTCCTAGCTGGAGACGAAGCGTCCCCACGCTAGGGTGGAGTGATGTGGCGCGCGTTCGGCCTGGGGCTCCTCGGGGTGCTGGCGGTAGGCTGCGAGAGCCCTGCCGTTCCGGCGGCGGCGCCCTACCAGCCGATCGCCGACGTGCGCGAGACCATGGCGTGGATCCTGCTGCCGGCGGCCGACGTGATCTGGGATTCCGCCGGCACCATCATCACCGCGGAAGGCCGGACGGAGCTGGCACCGACCACGCCGGAGGGCTGGGAGGAGGTGCGCCGGAACGCCGCGATCGTGGCGGAAGCCGGCAACCTGCTGATGATGCCGGGCCGCGCCGAAGGGCCGGACTGGATCGCCTATTCCCGGGGCCTCCACAGCACGGGCCGGCTCGCGATGGCCGCCGCCGAGGCCCGCGATCCCGACGCCCTGTTCGAAGCCGGCGGCGCGATCTACTAGGCCTGCGTGGCCTGCCACACGCGCTACTGGGTCAGCGGCGGGGGGGCCGCCGACTGACGCCCGCGCCCCCACCGACGACGGAGCCACGAGATTGTCGTTGCTGGGCTTCTGCGAGTGGCTCGCGAGCACCGAGTTGAGCATCGCGCTCCACGAGTCGCTCTACGTCTATCCGCTGGTCGAGACCACCCACGTCCTCTCGCTGCTGCTGTTCGTGGGCACGGCGAGCGTGGTGGACCTGCGCCTGCTCGGCGTGCTGTTCCGCGACGTCCCGGTCTCCGAGGTGACGGCGCGTATCCTGCCGTGGACCGTGGCGGGGTTCGTCGTCGCCGCCACGACCGGGGCGCTGCTGTTCTACGCCATCCCGGTGCGCACCTACCAGAGCGTGTTCTTCCGCGTGAAGGTGGTCATGCTGCTCGTTGCGGCCATCAACATCGCGCTGTTCCACGGCCACGCGGCCCGCGCGGCGCCCGCCTGGGACCGGCTCGCGAGGCCGCCCCGACGCGTGCGCCTGGCCGGCGCCATCTCGCTGTTCGCGTGGGCGACCGTGATCGTGATGGGCCGCATGATCGCCTACAACTGGTTCGACTGTGATCGCCAGCCGCAGCCGGCCCTCGTGAACTGGCTGGCCGGCTGCGTCGTCTCGTGACGCTGCTCGACTGGGCCGATGCGCTCGAGCAGACCGCGGTCGGAACCGCCATCCGCGACTCGCTGTGGCTCTTCCCCGTGATCGAGGCCGTGCACCTGCTGGGCCTCGCCCTGCTCGGCGGCGCGGTGCTCGGCGTCGACCTGCGGCTCCTCGGCACCGGCCTGCGCGGACGCCCGCTCGCCTACGTGGCCCGCCAGCTCGACCCGGTGCTTGCCCTCGCACTCACCGTGATGGTCGCGAGCGGCGTCCCGCTCTTCCTCTCCGAGGCCGTGAAGTGCTACTGGAGCGACGCGTTCCGGCTCAAGATGGCGACGCTGGCCGTGGCCCTGGCGTTCACCTTCGGCGTGCGGCGCCGCGTCGTGCGGCGCGATCCGCCTCCCGGCCCCTGGCTGGCGCGCGTCACGGGCCTCGTCTCGATCGCGCTCTGGCTGACGGTCGCCGCTTCGGGGCGCTGGATCGGTTTCTCGTGAGCGCGGACCCCTAGCGCGCGCGTTCGCGCGGGTCGGCGCCGTCCCGCGGCGCGCCCGTGCCGGACGAGCCCATGAAGATCTTGCGTCCGTCCCGGAACGTGACGTCGCGGCCGTTCGCCTTGCAGGCGGGCGTGCACGACTTGTCCTTCGCCTGGTAGCCGCGCACCACGATCTCGGCGCCGATCGGGAGCGTGTTCTTGTCGAGCCCGGCGCGGATCAGCGTGTTCGGCGTGCCGCCCTCGACCATCCAGGTGACGGTGCCGCCGTCCTCGGCGGGGACCTCGAGGTGGATCCAGGCGTGGGGATTGATCCACTCGATCTTCACGACCTTGCCCTCGAGCCGGACGGGCGCGTTCGCGTCGAACTCGGCCGCGAAGGCGTGGTGCGCGGTGCCCCGAAGCGGCAGCAGCAGCAGCGCCGCCAACACCGGCAGCATCGTGATCCTCGGCATCGGGCTCTCCTCCCTCAGTCCTGCTCGCGCTCGCCGCGCAGGATGTTCGCGAGCGAGTAGTTGCCCTCGTGGCAGGCGTACTCGTAGATCCGGCCCTCGGCGGTGCGGAGCGGCAGCTCGCCGCGCCACACCTGGGTGTAGTGCCGCGGGTCGTCGACCGCGAACTCGTAGAGGATCTCGTCCGGGCCGACGCGCGTGAAGCGCTCCGTCACCGTGGCGTCCGCGCCGATGTAGACGCGGTGGCGGATCGAGGCCCGGAAGCTCTGCGCGGGGTGGAAGTTCGTGGTCTCGACCACGAGCGTGTCGCCCTCGAAGCGCCCGATCGAGTCGCCGAGCCACGGGCGGATCGCCTCGGGCAGGCGCTCGCCGCCGAGCCGCACGATGCGCGCGTCGTGGTTCATCTCGACGAGGATCACCACGAAGCCCGGCGCCTGCACGATCTGGTAGTGGTTGTTGTAGAGCACCGGCAGCATGGGCGGCCCGCCGGTCGAGCCGAAGCCCACCAGGCAGCGCTCGCCGAGGAGCCGCGTCTCGGGGTCGTCCGTCTTGCGGAGCTCCCAGAAGCGGCGCAGCAGCCTGCCCCAGCCGCGCCACGAGTAGGGGAGCTTCCCGTCGGCCGGATCCACGAGGATCGAGCTCCGGATCTCGCCCCGGACCGTGGCCATGCGCTTGCCGGGGTCCATCCAGAAGGTGTTGTAGCCGCCGACGTCCTCGCCGGCCGCGAGCTCGTCCGGCACGGCGTCGACGGACTCGAAGAAGCCCGCGAACGCCTGCTCGGCCTCGCGCGCCTCGTCCGGCGTGAGGACCAGGTTCTCGATCTCGTCGGGCCGCTCGAGGCCGGTGATCGTGGCGTTCGTCCAGGTCCCCTGGAGGTCGGGGTCGCCCCAGGCCATCCGCGGCGCCTGCCACGCCTCGGCGGCGGACACGCTCGCCGCGAGGAGCGACCCGAGCAGCGCCGCGAGCGCCCCCCTCACTCGGGCAGCTCCCGGTCGAGTGGCTTCTTCCGGAGGTGCCCGTAGATCAGCTCCTCCACGAACTCGACGCAGTTGAACTTCTGGAGCACGGCGTCGTCGCCGACGAGGCGATAGAGCGTCAGACGGAGCGTCCAGGGCCGCGTGTAGACCTTCTCGTCGCTGAGCGTGGCCTCGTAGGCGAGCGTGTGCGGGCTCGTCGGCGTGAAGCGCTCCACGACGCGGAGCTTCTCGCTGTGGAAGTTCCCGGCGCGGTCGAGCCAGGTCTGGTCGTTCTGGTCCGTCGTCTCGACCACGAGCGTGTCGCCGTCCCAGCGGCCGACCGATTGCCCCATCCACGAGTCGAGCGGCGCCGGCCCCGGGTCCTCGAAGAGGATGTTTCGCACCGCGCCGGCGTACTCGTAGGCGAAGAAGAGGGCGTCCTCGTTGTGGAAGATCTGGAACGGGAAGGGGAGGTAGGTCGCGCGCGGGATGCCCGGCTGGTAGCACTTGATCTCGGGGTCGCGGGTGAGCCAAGCCCGCCCGTTCTCCTGCTGCTTCGCGCGCGCCCAGTCCTGGTAGGGGATCTGGCCGCCGACCACGACGCCGGGGCTCGCCGGCACGGCGCCCACCGCACCGAGCGCGAGCACCTCCTTCGCGGGGAGCGGTCCGTGCGGGCCCTCCCGAAGCGCGTAGGCCGACCGCGCCGCGTGCGCCTCGAGGCCGTCGTTGGCGCGCGCGAAGGCGCGCCAGGTGCCGTTCAGGTCCGGCTTGCCGCCGGGGCCACGCGGGGCGACCCACGGCTCGGCGAAGGCGGCCGCGGTGGTCACGAGGAGCAGGAGGGCGAGCAGCCGAGCGGGCTTCGCGAGCGGCATGCGCCGCATGCTACGACCCCTGCCTCCGCCTGGCACACCGCGCGGCCCGCCACCTCGGGTAGGCTCCCGGCATGCGTCGCGCGCTCGTCGCGGGGGTCCTCGTCCTCCTCGTCCCCTCGTGTGCGCCGGCCCTCGGTCCCTTCGCGCTCGCGGCGGCGGAAGGGGTCGCGGTCGACCGCGAGACGGGCGAGCCGATTCGCGGCGCCTGGGTCGTGCAGTGGTATCTGGGCGCCTCCGTGCCGGGCGCGGCGCGGCCCGAGCGGGCGGCGCGCTTCGCGCGGACCGAGGCCGACGGCGCGTTCCGCTTCGAAGCGGAGACCGCTGGCCCGAGCCTCTGGCTCCGCCGCGCGGACGGGCCCAGCTACTCGCTCTACCACCCGAGCTACGGGGTGGTGCACACCCGCATCGAGCCGCCGGGCCGGCCCCTCCGGCTCGAGGCGAGCCTCCGGGACTCGGCGCTCCGCCTCGCCGATCTCCAGCCTTTCTGCAGCGGTGCGCGCGAAGGCGAGGGGGCGGCGCGGCTCGCCGGGCTCGCCTGCGGGGAAGCGGCGAGCGCATCGCCCGCTCCGCACGCGAAGGGTCCGGTCGACGCGCGCGGACATCGAACCGGTGTTTGGATCTTCACCTGGGAGGACGGCTCGGTCGCCGCGCGGGGCCGCTACGAGAACGGGGCGGCGACCGGCGACTGGCAGCACTTCGACCGCTCGGGTCGACGCGCGCGCTGACCCGAGGCCCGGTGGAATCCGAAAATCTGTCCGTGACTCGGGGTCAATCGTTGAACTTCCCGACGCTCCGCGAATAGGATGGCGCTGCCGTCAGAGCCCGCGTTGTGGCGAGGGGCTGACAACCGGGCCATCGGAGGGGGAAGCGATGACGACACGATTGCGGCCGGTTCTCTGGATCCTCTGTCTGCAGCTCGCCTGGGTGGTGCCTGCCTTCGCAGGCGTGGGTGGCGACGACGCTGGGACCTGCGTCGGCGCCTGCGGCGGCTACGGCGCCGGCAACAACGGCAACAACTGCTACTGCGACGCCGCGTGCACCACGTACGGCGACTGCTGCGCGGACAAGGCGCCCGTGTGCGACGGCGCCACGGGCTGCGCGCCGAACTCGGGCGGTCGCTACATCCTGCACCTCGGCGGCATGTGCTCCCAGGGCTGGAACGACGCCCTCGCGAGCAAGGCCGGCTACACCTCGATCGACGTGAAGGCCGTCCAGACCAACCACAGCGGCCTCTCGGACTCGAGCCACACGCTCGGCATCTACCTGGACCAGTGCTGCACGGGGTCGAACCTCTGCTACGTGCTCAACTACAGCGGCGGCGACGCCGTGATGGGGCACCGCTTCGCGAACTCGGGCACGAACTGGAACGTCAACTGGGTTGGCACCTCGGCGGGCGCCGGCGGGGGCAGCGAGCTCTCGGGCAACTTCCTGGCCGACATCTTCGGTCCCTGCGACTACGCCGGACACCTCGGCACCAGCGAGGTGCGCAACGCCTACAACCACAACGACACCAACGGCGAGACCGTCTACCACATCGGCGGCTACGACGGCTGGTGGTACTCCTCGTGGCTGTTGCCCGGCGAGGACGACGGCGCGGTCGCCTACCACTCGGCCGGCGCGGTCACCTATACGACGTCGACCAGCAGCATGTGCAAGGCGCCGAAGTGGACCAACCACGTCGCCGCCTGGACGTGCACGGGGTACAACCTCGATCACTACGAGATGAAGAACAAGTTCATCTCGAACATGGGGTGGTGAGAGCGTGACATCGCCGCGGGAGGGCGCGGCCCGGCGCGCCCTCCCGCGCGCGCTCGCACTGATCGCGGCGATCGGGCTGGCGCTGCTCCTTTGGTGGCGTGCCACGCCCGACGCCGCGGGCGCCCCGCCGCCCGTCGCGCCGCCCGCGGTGGCCGCCGCGCCCCCGGCGGGCCCGGATCCGCTGCCCGAGAACCTGCCGGAGCCGGTGGTTCGCTACCTCGAGTCGACGCCCTACCCGAAGACCTCGGGCCGCCTCACCGAACGCGACGAGGACCTGCTCGCGCCGAACCGCCGCCACGAGCGGTTCCGGCCCATCCCGGATACGTTGAGCCACGACGCCGCCCTCGTGGTCTCGTCGCGACTCACCGCCGACCGCTACTTCTACGAGAGCGACCAGACCGTTCACGCCCGGCTCGACGTGAAGCAGGGCGAACGTCCGCTGCCGATCCGCGTGCTCCGGGCGACGGTGACGCGCGAGGGACGCGCGGGGTCGGAAGGCGCTCCCGAGGCCGTCAGCTTCGTGTCGCGCGGGGCGACGCAGGCGCTCGACCTCTCGCTCGCCCGCTTCGCGGACCATCACGGCGCGTTGGTCCTCGCCGTCAGCTTCGAGTACGCGCCGGCGGCCGTGCACGACGAGTCGCTGCGGCTCTTCGTCACCCCCGAGGCCCGGATCCCGGCCCGGTTCACGGGCGAGTTCGAGGACCGCGTCGTCGAGGGAAGCCTGCGCGTCGAGGCCGGCCTCGACGTCGAC
>JBFIYM010000115.1:0-14421 GCA_041605395.1 Myxococcota bacterium
AGTCGGGAGCCGCGGCCAGGAGTTCCTCGAAGGCCACGAGCGCCTCGAGGCGCGCGAGGCTCTTGCCGAGGCAGAAGTGGATGCCCTGCCCGAACGCGAGGTGACGGCGGATGCGCCGCTCCACGTCGAAGCGGTCGGGGTTCGCGAACTCGCGCTCGTCGCGGTTGGCCGAGCCGAACAGCAGGAACAGCTGCTCGCCCGCGGCGAGGCGCTGCCCGTGGAGCTCGACGTCGCGGGTGAGCCGGCGCGGCAGGGCCTGCGCGGGCGATTCCATCCGCAGCATCTCTTCGATGGCGTCGGGCAGCCGGGTCGGTTCTTCGCACAACAGGCGACGAGCGTCGGGATGCTCGGCCAGCAGCACCGCGCCGTTGGCGATCAGGTTGGTGGTGGTGTCGTTGCCGGCCACGACCAGGACGAAGCAGAAGCCCAGCAGCTCCTCCTGCGTGAGCTTCCGCCCCTCGAGCTCGGCCTCGATCAGCGCGCTCATCAGGTCGGCCCGCGGCGCGCGTCTCCGCTCTTCGAGGAGCCGCGCGAACTCGGCGTAGATCGAGGCCGCGGGGTCCTGGATCGCCTCCGACTGGGTCTGCCCGTCCGGCAGCGCGACCATCGCCTCGGTCCAGTGCAGGAAGTCGCCGATGCGCTCCTCGGGGATGCCGATCATCTCGCCGATCACCCGGCTCGGAATGTGGCGCGCGTAGCTCGCCAGCAGGTCGCCGCCGCCGGCCTCCAGGAGCGGGGCCAGCAGCTCGCGCGCGATCTGCCGCACGCGCGGCTCCATCTCGCGGATGCGGCGTGGCGTGAAGGCCAGCGACACCAGCGCGCGGAGCCGATCGTGGAGCGGCGGGTCGAGGCTCTGGATGGTCGGCTTCAGGGCCGGCGGGCTCAGCATGGTGCGTTCCGAGGAGTAGGTCGCCGGATCGCTGGCCACGGCGTAGACGTCCTCGAAGCGGGAGACCGCCCAGAAGCCGCTCGGGCTCCGCGCCAGCGGCGCGTGCTCGCGCAGCTCGCGATAGATGTCGTAGAGGCGCTCCTGGAAGTCCGGGCGCGTCCAGTCCCAACCCCCGAGGCTCGTCCGCGCCGCCGCGGTGCTCACCACGCCTGCACCTCCCTCAGCACCTTGCTCGCGAACAGGCGCAGGCTGCCCTCCGCGTCGGCGAGCGACATGCCGCCGTAGCGCGCCAGCACCAGCACCTCGAAGCCGCCGAGCAGGCGCTTGCGCGCCTCGAGCCGCTCGAGGATCTGAAGCGGGGTGCCCCAGGTCTGGATGCCGACGTAGGTGTTCATGGCCGGCTCCATCCCCGCGGCGCGGAAGGCGTCGGACGCGTTGGCATAGAGCTCGTAGCCCTTCGTCTTGCGGAAGTGCTCGCTCATCAGCTCGTAGTGGTTCGCGATCGAGAGGAAGTAGTTGGCCATGTACTCGCGGGCCATGGATTCGGCGCGGTCGGCGGAGGCGTCGCAGAACATCAGGTCGCCCGTGAGCGGCCACGGCGCCTCGCGCTTCTGGTGCTTCTCGAAGGCCTTCCGGTAGTCGGCCAGCGGGCCGCTCGCGTACATCTCCCAGGGCATCTGCGTGAAGGTCATGAGCGTGGCGCCGAGCCGCGCGGCTTGCTCGACGGATTCGGGCGAGAGGCCCACGCAGTAGAAGCGATCGCGGAAGCTCCTCGGCGGTCGCGGGCGGATCGGGGTCTTCACCTGCTTGTAGTAGGGGCCCGCGCCCTCGATCTCGCCCGTCTCGAGGGCGTCGAGGATCATGCGCGAGCCCTCGTCGAAGCGGTCGCGCGCCTCGTTCATGTCGATGCCGAAGTGGCCGTACTCGAGGCGCGAGAGACCGCGGCCGAGGCCGAGGATGGCGCGTCCGCCCGACAGGTGGTCGAGCATCGCGATCTTCTCGGCCACGCGGAGCGGGTCGTTCCACGGCACGATCACGGCGCCGGTGCCGAGCCCGATGCGCGTCGTCCGCCCGGCGAGCCAGGAGAGGACCTGCACGTTGTCGGGGCAGGCCGAGTAGTCGGTGAAGTGGTGCTCGGGCGGCCAGTAGCTGTCGAAGCCGAGCGGCTCGGCCAGCTCCGCCAGGCGCAGCTCGTCCTGCACGTGCGCGGCGTCGTCGGTGCGGCCCTGGTAATTCTGGAAGATGCCGAGGATGCCGACCTTCACGTGCGCCTCCCGCTGGCCAGGCCCAGCTTAGCGCGGGCGGGCCGGCCCCCGGATCCGGTA
Organism: Myxococcota bacterium; assembly: GCA_041605395.1. Lineage (GTDB taxonomy): Bacteria > Myxococcota_A > UBA9160 > UBA9160 > UBA6930 > JBFIYM01. Next base: position 2,215 of record JBFIYM010000115.1, read on the forward strand.
GAGCACGTGGCGCCGGAGCGGGTGGCCCTCGGGCAGGCGGGGATGGTCGAAGTCGTCCGCGAGGTCGCGGGCCATGCCGATCTTCTCCATCACGCGCCGGGAGCGCTCGTTTCCGACGCTGGTGAAGGACACGATCTCGTCGAGCCCCGCGACCTCGAAGCCGTGGCGGAGCGCCTCCCGCGCGGCCTCCGGGGCGTAGCCGCGGCCCCAGTGCTCGTACGCGAGGCGCCAGCCCACCTCGACGCAGGGCGTGAAGTGCGCCTCGAAGCGTGCCACCTGGAGGCCCGTGAAGCCCACGAAGGGCGCGACGCCCGGCACCTCGACGGCCCACAGGCCGAAGCCGTGCTCCGCGAAGTGGGTGCGGATGCGGCCCACGAACGCATCGCTCTCCGCGCGCGCGAGCCGCTTCGGCATGAACTCCATCACCCGCGGGTCCGCGTTCAGCGCCGCAAACGCCCCGAGGTCCTCCTCCCGCCACCCCCGCAACACCAACCGCTCCGTCTCCAGAACGGGGACGAGAACGGGGACGTTCGTCAAGACGTCAAGATCCCCGAGTCACGTCTCGACATCTCAACGAACGTCCCCGCTGCCGCTGCGTGCTCGTTGGCGGAGCTCGGTCTTGAGGACCTTGCCGGAGGCGTTCAGGGGGAGGACCGGGACGATCTCGATGCGACGTGGCGCCTTGTAGTTGGCCATCTTCTCGCGGCACCAGGCGATCAGCGCGGCAGGCTCGAGCGTCGCGTCGGGCCGCGGCACCACGAAGGCCATGCCCACCTCGCCCATGCGCTCGTCGGGGATCCCGATCACGGCCACCTGCGCGACCCCGGGGTGCTGGAACATCAGGTTCTCGATCTCGGCCGGATAGCAGTTGAAGCCGCCGCAGATGTACATGTCCTTGATGCGGTCGGTGATCCGGAGGTACCCGCGCTCGTCCATCACGCCGACGTCGCCGGTGTGGAGCCAGCCCTCGGCGTCGAGGGCCTTGGCCGTCTCCTCCGGCTCGTCGAGGTAGCCCCGCATCACGTTGTAGCCCCGCACCCGGACCTCGCCTTCGCTGCCGCGCGGCACCTCCTTGCCGTCGGCGTCGGCGCAGCGCACCTCGGTATCGGGCAGCGCGCGGCCCGAAGTCGTCGCGATCGTCTCGGCGTCGTCGTCGGGCAGGCACATGGACACCGTGCCGCAGGCCTCGGTGAGACCGTACGCCGTGATCACGCTCTCGAAGCCGAGCTCGCTCCGCATCCGCTTCACGAGCTCCACCGGGACGGCGGCGGCGCCGGTCACCGCGAGCCGCAGGGAGCCGAGGTCGAACTTCGTGCGGTCCGGGTGGGCGAGGAACGACTGGTAGATCGTGGGCGGCCCGGGCAGCACCGTGATCCGCTCGCGCTCGATCCGCTCCATAACCTTGGCTGCGTCGAAGACCTGGTGCGGGATCGCCGCCGCGCCCCGGATCAGGCACGAGAGCCAGCCCGCCTTGTAGCCGAACGCGTGGAAGAAGGGGTTCACGATCAGGTAGCGATCGCCCTCGCGGATCCCGACCCCGCGACTCAGCGTGTCGAACACGCGCAGGTTCTGGCCGTGCGCGGTCATCACGCCCTTCGGGTTCCCGGTGGTGCCCGACGTGAAGAGGATGTCCGAGAGGTCGTCGGGCGAGACGGCCTCGGCGCGTTCCCGCGCGTCGTCGATCGGCACGACGTCGCCGGTCGACACGAACTCGGGCCAGTTGATGCCGCGCTGGGACATGCCGCGGAACACCAGGATCTGCTCGAGGTCGGGCAGCGACTCGCCCCCGAGCGAGTCCGCGTAGTTGGTCCCGAGGAAGTCGCCCATCGTGCAGAGGAGCCGCGCGCCGCTCTTGCGCAGGATGTAGCCGGCCTCGGCGGCCTTGTAGCGGGTGTTGAGGGGCACCAGCACCGCGCCCACGCTCTGCAACCCGAGCGCGGCCACCACCCACTCCCACACGTTGGGCGCCCAGATCGCTGCCCGGTCGCCGTGGCCGAGGCCGGCGGCCAGGAACGCTCGCGCGGCCCCCACCGCGCCTGCCGCCAGCTCCCGGAACGAGAGGCGCACCCCCTCGTCGTCGAGCGCCAGCGCGTCGCCGAAGCGCTCCGCCGCCCGCCACAGCGCGCGGGGGAAGGTCGTCTGGTCCCAGCGGATGTCGTCGGCGGCGTCCATGCGGTACCTGTCTCGTCTCCCGTTCGAATGCGACTCGAGGAGCCCTTCGGGGCGCAACTCTAGGAGCCGTCGTGGACATCCGCTTCTCGCCCGAGGACGAGGCCTTCCGCCGCGAGGTGGCGGGCTGGCTCGAGGACGCGCTCTCGGGCGAGTTCGCGCCCCTCGTCGGCCGGGGCGGCGTCGGCGACGAGGGCGCCTTCGTCCCGGAGCGCCGCGCCTGGGAGAAGAAGCTCGCCTCGGGCGGCTGGACCTGCGTGGGCTGGCCCGTCGAGCACGGTGGCCGCGGGCTCCCGCTCTCCCAGCAGGTGATCTTCCACGAGGAGTACGCGCGCGCGCGTGCGCCCGGCCGCCTGAACCACATGGGCGAGAACCTGTTCGGCCCGACCTGCATCGCCTACGGCACGCCCGAGCAGCAGCGCCGCTTCCTGCCGCCGGTCGTCGCCGGGGAGGAGATCTGGTGCCAGGGCTACTCGGAGCCGAACGCCGGCTCCGACCTCGCCAACGTCCAGACGCGCGCGCGCCTCGAGGGTGAGGAGTGGGTGATCGACGGCCAGAAGGTGTGGACCTCCTGGGCCGAGTGGGCCGACTGGTGCTTCGTCGTGTGTCGCACCGATCCGGAGTCGAAGCGGACCAAGGGTCTGGCCTATCTGCTCGTTCCCATGAAGCAGCCCGGCGTCACGATCCGCCCGATCGAGCAGATCACCGGCGATGCCGAGTTCTTCGAGGTGTTCTACGACGGCGCGCGCACCGCGAAGCAGAACATCCTCGGTGCCCCCGGCGAGGGCTGGAAGGTGGCGATGGGCACGCTCGCCTTCGAGCGCGGCGTCTCGACGCTCGGCCAGCAGATGCTGTTCCGCAACGAGCTCAGCGAGATCATCCGGCTCGCGCGCGAGAACGGGAAGGCGCACGACCCGTTGATCCGCCAGCGCATCGCCGACGCCTGGATCGGGCTCGAGATCCAGCGCTGGAACGCACTCCGCACGCTCTCCGACGACACGGCGCTGTCGCCGGCCGGCATGATCCACAAGATCTACTGGTCGACGTGGCACCGGAAGCTCGGAGAGCTCGCCATGGACGTGATGGGCGACGAGGCGGAGATCATCGAGGGCTTCCCGTACCAGCTGAGCCGGCTCCAGCGCATGTTCCTGTTCGCGCGCTCCGAGACGCTCTACGGGGGCTCGAACCAGATCCAGCGCAACCAGATCGCCGAGCGGGCGCTCGGCCTGCCTCGGGAAGCGCGGCCGCAAGCGCCGTGAAACGGCGCGCGCAGTGAGCCGAAGGCGAACGAAGCAATGAGTCGGAGCATCCCTTCCTATCCCGAAGGCAAGCAGCTCCTCGCGGGCAAGACCGTCGTCGTGACCGCGGCCGCCGGTACCGGCATCGGCTTCTGGGTCGCGCGACGCGCGCTCGAAGAAGGCGCCCGCGTCCTGCTCTCGGACCAGCACGAGCGGCGGCTCCGCGAGGCGCAGGAGAAGCTGGCCGAAGTCTCCGGTCCCAAGTGCCCGATCGTGCGCTGCGACGTGACGTCGCAGGAGCAGGTGGACGCGCTGCGCGACGCCGCGATCCGCGAGCTCGGGCACGTGGACGTGCTGATCAACAACGCGGGCCTCGGCGGCACCGCGAACCTGCTCGAGATGACGGATGCGCAGTGGTCCAAGATCCTCGACGTGACGCTCACGGGCACCATGCGCGTGACGCGGGCCTTCCTCGCACACCTGATGGAGCGCGGCAGCGGCGCGATCGTGAACAACGCCTCGGTCGTCGGCTGGCGCGCCCAGGCCGGCCAGAGCGCCTACGCCGCGGCCAAGGCCGGCGTGATGGCGTTCACGCGCTGCGTGGCGCTCGAGGCGGCGGAGGCAGGCGTGCGCGTGAACGCGGTGGCACCGAGCCTCGCCATGCACGAATTCCTCTCGAAGGTGACGCCCGACGGGCTGCTCGAGGAGCTCGAGAAGCGCGAGGCCTTCGGCCGCGCCGCGGCGCCCTTCGAGGTGGCCAACGTGATGGTGTTCCTGGCCAGCGACTACGCCTCGTATCTCACCGGCGAGGTGATCTCCGTCTCGAGTCAGCACCCCTAGGGCCGGATGGAGGAGCCCCCATGAAGATCACGCGCATCAACCACGCCGCGGTGAACATCCACGGCAAGGTCGACGAGGCCCGCGAGTTCTACACGAAGCTGCTCGGCCTGCCCGAGGTGCCGATCCAGCTGCCGGGGCGCCCGCCGATCCCGCCCGGCACGGTGCAGGCGTTCTGGCTCGAGCTCGGCGGCGTGCAGGTGCACGCGATCGGGGCGCAGCAGAAGCACGAGCCGCGCGAGCCGGTGGGCCCGCACGTCTCCTGGTACGTGGCGGACCTCGACGAGACCGTGCGCGAGCTCGACGCCGGCGGCATCGAGAAGCGCGTGCTGGGAGAAGGCCGAAACCGCATCGTCTGGGTCTCGGACCCGGCCGGCAACACCGTCGAGTTCCAGCAGGATCCGGACCTCTAGCGGTCCGAGGTCACCCGTGGCGCGGAGCGCGCGAGAGGTTCGAGAGGGGCTTCGCCCTGCGGCGTCGGGGCTCGTCCTACTCGTCGCCCTGGCGGCGTGCGCGCCCACCCAGCAGAAGCGGGACTGGAGTGGCTACCAGGGCCCCGGCGCCGAGGCCTTCCACCGCGAGGAGGTGGCGACGCCGCTGATGGACGACCCGCTCGAGCCGCTGAATCGCGGCACCACGGCGGTCAATCACGCGCTCATCATCGCGGCCGACCCGCTGGCGCGGGCGTACCGCTTCGTGGTGCCGGCCTGGGTTCGCGAGCGCTTCCGGGACTTCGCCTCGAACCTCGTCTTCCCGCGACGGCTCGCCGCCCACCTGCTCCAGGGACACGGGCGACAAGCGCGCACCGAGCTGGCGCGCTTCACCGTCAACACCACCGCGGGGGTGCTCGGCTTCTTCGACCCGGCGACGCAGTGGGGCTACGAAGCTTCGGACGAGGACTTCGGCCAGGTCTTCGCGAGCTGGGGCTGGCGGCCCTCCACCTACCTGGTGCTCCCCGGGATCGGGCCGGGCTCGCTGCGCGACACCCTGGCGCTGGCGCCCGACACCCTGCTCGACCCGGCCAGCTACTTCTTCCCGGCCGGCCTGGTCCTGGGCTGGAACGAGCGGGTGGAGTGGATCGACGACTACCGCGCCTTCGTCGACCGCAGCGCCGATCCCTACGCGGACGCCCGGCTGGCCTTCAGCCTCCTCCGCAACGCCGAGGTGCTCGACTTCCGCTGGGAGGCGGACGACACGGCGGCGGTGCAGTCGCTCCAGGTCGTGCTGCTCGGGCCTCGCGACGAGGGCTTCTCGGCAAGGCTCTCGACCGGCAGCGTGCGCGCGCCCGGGACGGGGCGGGCCCTCCCGTTCTCGTATCGTCTCCAGCGCGATCCCGCGCCCGTCGTGTACGTGCTGCCCGGGCTCGGGACGCATCGCCTCGGCAGCAGCAGCGTGGCGCTCGCAGAGCTGGCCTGGAACCACGGCTTCTCGGTCGTCGTGGTGAGCAACGCGCTCAACTTCGAGTTCGCGGTGCTGGCGTCGAGCGTTCCCGTCCCCGGCTACGCGCCGATCGACGCGAACGACGTCCACGACGTGCTCGATGCCATCGACCGCCAGCTCGTGAAGCGGTTCGCCGGCCGCGTGACCGAGCGCGTCCTGATGGGGTACTCGCTCGGGGCCTTCCACGCCCTCTTCATCGCGGCCGCCGTTGACGGAGACGACCGGGTGCGCTTCGATCGCTACCTCACCCTCGACGCGCCGGTCTCCCTGCTCCAGGGTCTGCGCAAGCTGGATGCGTTCTACAACGCACCGCTCGTCTTTCCCGCCGAGCAGCGGGAGCTCGAGGTGCGCCGCATCCTCTACAAGGCGGTGACCGTTGGCGAGCACCTGCTCGAGCAGCGTGAACGCTACAGCCGATCGGAGCTGGCGCGTTCCGGCGCCGAAGGGTCGTGGCTCTCCGGCCTCGAGGTTCCGCTCACCGATCTCGAAGCGCGCTTCCTGATCGGCTTCGCCTTCCGCCGGACGCTGCGCGAGCTGATCTGGGCCAGCCAGCAGCGCGAGGATCTCGGCGTGCTCCGCACCGAGCGGCGCACGCTGTCGCGCAATCCCGCCTACCACGAGATCAACGATTACTCCTACGAGGAGTACCTCTACGCCTTCGTGCTCCCCGCCCTCCGCGAGCGGGGCGTCGCTCCCCGCTCCGCCGACGCGCTGTTCGCCGCGAACGACCTGCGTTCGATCGAGTCCGCGCTCCGCGCGAACGACCGGATCCGCCACTTCGCGAACGGCAACGACTTCCTGACCAGCGACGCCGACGAGGCCTGGCTCGTGGACGTGCTCGGTCGGAATCACGTGCGCTTCTTCCCGGAAGGCGGGCACCTCGGGAACCTGCACCGCCCGGAGGTGCAGGCCGAGATCATGGAGGCGATCGCCGACCTGGTGCCGGGCGCGCCCTAGGTTCCGGGGGATGCGCGCTGTGGGTCTCGGTGTTCTCGGCCTGGTCGGTCTGCTCGGCTGCGCACCGGGCCCCGGGGCCTCGCCCGTTCGCGATGCCACCGAGCCCCCGCGCTCCTCGATCCGCCTGCTCCTGGCGGGGGACACCATGACCGGGCGGGCGATCGACCAGCTGCTCCCCCACTCGGCGCCCCCTCGCCTCTACGAGCGGCACGCAAGCGATGCGCGCCACTACATCGCGCTCGCCGAGCGGGTGAACGGGCCGCTGCCGCGGCTGGTTCCGTTCGCTTATCCATGGGGCGATGCGATCGACGCCCTCGCGCGGCTGACCCCGGACGTGCGGCTGGTCAACCTCGAGACGAGCGTGACCCGAAGCGACACGCCGTGGCCGGGGAAGCCGCTCCACTACCGGATGCATCCCGACAACCTGCCGGTGCTCACGGCGGCCGGGATCGACTACTGCGCGCTCGCCAACAACCACACGCTCGACTGGGGACGCGCGGGCCTCGAGGAGACGCTCGCCTCGCTCGAGCGCGCCGGCATCCATCACTCCGGCGCGGGCCGGGACGCCGATGAGGCCGCACGGCCTGCGCTGCTGTCCGTGGGAGAGCGCGGGCGCGTCGTGGTATTCGCCTACGGCGCGGCGAGCAGCGGCATTCCGCCTTCCTGGGCAGCGTCGGCCGGTCGGCCCGGGATCAATCGGCTGGCGGACCTTTCCCTGGAACGGGTGGAAGACCTCGCGCGGCGCGTGCGCGCCGTGGAACGGCCGGGCGACGTCCTGGTGGTCTCGATCCACTGGGGCGAAAACTGGGGCTACGGGATCCCGGAGCGACAGCGCCGCTTCGCGCACGCACTGATCGACCACGCAGGGGTCGACGTCGTGCACGGGCACTCCGCCCACCATGCGAAGGGCATCGAGGTCTACCGGGACAAGCTCGTCCTCTACGGAACGGGTGACCTGCTGAACGACTACGAGGGCGTCGCGGGAAACGAGGCGTTCCGCCCGGACCTCGCCCTGCTCTACACCGCGAGCGTGGCGCCGGCCTCCGGCGGCCTGCTCGAGCTGCGCATCACGCCCTTCCGGCTGCGTCGCATGCGGCTCGAGCGTCCGTCCCGAGGCGACCTTCGCTGGCTCGAGAGCACCTTGAGCCGCGAAGGCGAAGCGCTCGGAACCCGCGTCGAGCGGGGCCCGGACGGAGACCTGTGGCTCCGCTGGTAGTGACGTTTGTGGGCGTCGAACGCGCCCTCTATCGTGGCGGCTCCCGCCGCGCCGGGAAGGCCATGCGATCTCTGCGTTGGATGCTCCTCGTGCTCGTCCCGATCGGCGCAGCCTGCGCCGGATTCGACCCCTTCCGGCCGCCCTTGGTCGATGCCCGACCCGAAACGCGGCCCGGCCCGGCGGCCGACGTCTCGATCGACGTGCGCGACCCGGCCTCGGGTGTGTTGACCATCGAGATGGCGATTGCGGGGCTCACGGCCGAGCGCTTCCGCTGGCGCGGCTCCCTCGACGAGGTCGAGCTCTCGCGCCCGACCTTCTGGGGCGCCGACGGGCGGCGCATCGGGTACCAGCGGGAGGGCGACGGCTTGCGGCTGGAGCGCGCCCCGGGCGAGGTGGTGCGCGTTCGCTATCGCGCGCGGCCGGGCGGAAAGGGACGCCACGGCTTGCAGGGCATCGTCTCGCCCGCGTTCGCCAGCTTCGACGGGCGCGTCTTCATTCTGCCCGCCGACGCCGCCGGGCTGCGCGATGCGCGGATCCGCGTGCGGCTTCCGGACGGTTGGCGCGTGGCGTCGCCGTTTCGCGAGCACGGCGACGAGCTGCACCTCGGCCCGGAGCTCGTCGCCGACACGCTGGCCGGGAGCTGCCTCGCCCTCGGTCCCTTCGAGCGCACCAGCCGCACCATCGGCGGGACGGAGTACCGCGTCTTCACGCACGCGCTCTGGAGCGAGGCGTTCCGTGCGCGTCTGAACGAGAAGACGCTTCGGATCTTCGCCTGGTTCGAGCGCGAGCTGGGCTTCGATCCGGGCGTTCCCTATGCGGCGGTCTGGACGCCGGACGCCGGGGGCGAGCGCGTCTTCGGCGGCTCCTTCACCAACGGCACCTGCATGGAGCACCCGACGGAACGCGTGCGGAACTTCGAGCTGCTCGCCCATCGGCTCGGCCATGCGGTGAACGCCTATCCCCCGACGGGGATCCAGCTCCGGGACCCGGAGGACCACTGGTTCCAGGAGGGCTGGGCCAGCTACGTGGAGCTGGCGGCCACGCGCGAGAGCGGGGTGACGCCCGACGACTCGCGCTTCGAGCGGCTCCACGAGCGCTACCTCCGGGAACGCGTGCTCCACCCCGAGCGCGACCTGCCGTTGGTGGACGAGCCGCGGGCGCGCGGCTCGAGCGCCGAGTTCCTTCACTACGTGAAGGGGCCGCTGGTCGTGGCGATGTTGGCCGACTGGATCCGGAAGCGCTCCGACACCACGCTCGAGGCGTTCATGCGGGCGACCTGGGCGGAGCACGGGCGCTACCGCTCACCGCTCCCGCTTCGGGAGGCGCTGGCCGCCTTCACGGGGCTCGACCTGGATCCCTTCTGGCGTCGCAGCGTCGCGGTGCGCGGCACCGTGATCCCGGTGTGGCAGGCGGCGTCCGAGCCCTCCACCGAGTCGCCGGTGGCGACGATCGGCGGGGAGCCGATTCCGCTGGCGTACCTGCTCTTCCTCGCGCGCAGCGGCGAGTTCGAGCGCTATGCCGACGTCGTCCGCTTCCTGGAGATGGAGGTTTGGGCGCGCGCCGCTCTCGTCGGCTTCGCGGGGTATCCGGCCTTCGAAGAGGCCCCGGCCGCGTTGGCACCGGCGCGCCGCCACGCGCTCGCGCGACACGCCATCGAGCTGGCCACGGAGCGGCCTTCCGCCGATCCCGACGGGCGGCCGAGGCTGCGCTTCGCCCCGGGCGACCCCGCGGCGAGCACCTTCCAGGTGCTGCTCGACCGCGAGCGCGCCTACCTCGATGCGCTCGGTCGGAACGGCGTGGGGCGGCTCGCCGTGCGAGCGCCCGGAGCGCCCGCCGCGCTGCTGGTGCCACCCGGCAGGCCCGTGCTGTTGCTCGCCGAGTGGCTCTGGAGCCCGCGCGAGGCGCGCGCCGTCGCGCTGGTGGACGGACGACCGATGACGTCCCTTCCCGTGCGGGGCGCACAGCCCAAGGGCCAGAGCCAGTCGCTGTTTCCACAGGAGGCCCGCGCGGACGCGGAGGTGGTCGAGTTCGAGCTGCGGGACGGAGGTCGAACGCTCGCGCGCCGCGCCTTCTGGCAGCGCGCGCTCGACGCCGATCCGGAGCGTTCCGCTAGTTGGTCGGCACCACCAGGTCGATGAACTCGAAGTCGATGTTGCCGCCGCCGAGCGGGCCCGAGTTGTAGTAGCCGTCGAACACGCCGCCGATCAGCTGGATGGCGATCATGTCGTCGTCCGACAGCCCGGGCGGCTCCCCGGTGTCCAGCCAGTAGACCTCGAAGTAGCCGCCGGCGCGAGGCACGCCGCGGATCTTCGGAGGCTGCGGGCGGTAGTAGCCCGAGAAGAAGCCGGTGAAGGAGCCCTCGTCTCCGCCGTCGTCGATGATGATGCCGTTGCTGCGGACGGTCGTGTCGAGGCCGCAGAGCTCGACACCGCCGGTGTCGCCGGCGTCCCCGGCGGTGGAGGCACCGTCGTCGCCCGCGTCGGTGGGGAAAGCGATGGCGGTATCGACGACGCCGTGCAGCTGCACGATCGTGCCGTCCCCTGCCGGAACGTGGTCCTTGTACTGGAACTCGCCCGACGCGAAGAAGCCGCCGTCGTCGATCAGTCCGGCGTCGCCGGCGTCCGTGAGGTCCGGCAGGCACGCGGCCTCGAAGCCGAAGGTCGCCTTCTCATCGGGATCGAACTTCGACTCCATCCAGCCCCCGCCCTTCACGAGACAACCCGAGAGGACGATGCCGAGCGTCACCGCGGTTCCGATCATGATCGAACGCATTGCCGCTCCCCCTTGCATGCGAATGTGGTGCGTTCCCGCACACGCATTCCTACCGCGAACGGTGGCGGACGAAAAGGGGAAATCGGGGAAATCGCTCCCCGCGGGTGCCGGCCGGCGGGCGTCCGTGCGCTAGGGCTGGCCCTCGATCCAACGCGCCACCCTCGCGCGCAGCACCGGGAGCGTGACGCTGCCGCCGCCGAGCACGGCGTCGTGGAATGCGCGCAGGTCGAAGCGCGCGCCGAGCGTGCGCTCCGCCTCCGCGCGTAGCGAGAGGATCGTCTCGTAGCCGATCAGGTACGAGGTCGCCTGGCCCGGCCACGCGATGTAGCGGTCGATCTCCTGGGCCGCCTGGTCCTCGGAGAGCGCGGTGTGGGCGAGCATGAAATCGATCGCGCGCTCCCGGCTCCAGCCCTTCATGTGGAGGCCCGTGTCGACGACCAGGCGGACGGCGCGCCAGGCCCGGTTGCTGAGCATGCCGAGGCGGTCGGCCGGGCCGGAGTAGAGGTCGAGCTCGTCGGCGAGGTGCTCCGCATAGAGCGCCCAGCCCTCGCCGAAGCCGCTCGAGAACAGGAAGCGGGCGATGTCGGGTAGCTCCGCGTTCTCGTTCGCCGTCGCCACCTGGAGGTGATGGCCCGGTACGACCTCGTGGAACGCCGTCGACTCTCCGATCGTCCAGCTCTGCTGCTTCGGGGCGTAGAGGCGCACGCGGTAGGCGGCCGGCTGGCTCCCGTCGAGTGCGGCCTGGAGGTAGTGGGCGGCGGCGGTCCGTTCCTGGAAGGCGGGGATCGGCTCGAGGATCGCGCGCGAGCGGGGAATGCGGCCGAACGCGCGGGGCAGCGCCGCCCAGCCGCGTTCGAGCGCCTTCGCGGCGACCTCGAGCACGTGCTCGCGGTCGCGATACAGGAACGCGGGGTCGGTGCGGAAACGCTCGAGGAGCTCGTCCACGCGCTCGCCCCCGAAGTGCTCGTTCGCGATTGCCTGCATCTCGGCCTCGATCGCGGCGAGTGCGGACAGGCCACGGGCGTGCACGGCGTCGGATGCCACGTCGAGCGTGGTGGAAAAGCGGAGCGCGGCGCGGTAGCAGGCGGCGCCGTCGCGCTGCGCCGAGACGCCCACCGTCGTCCGCGCCGCCGGCGCGTACTCGTCCCGGAGGAAGTCGAGGTAGCGCCGCAGCGCCGGCCGGACGGCGCTCTCGATCAGCGCGAGGAAGCGCTCACGGAAGTCCGGGTCGTCGCTGCGCAGGGCCGGGCTCGCATAGGGGTTCAGATCGGGAGGCGCCCGGGTCAACGCCTCGAGCTGGCCCACCGTGAGGTCGACCACGCGGCGCGGCGCCGACCAGCCTTCGGCGAGGCCGACGCGCAGCGCGGCGATCTGGGCGTCCGCGTACGCCGGGATCCCGGCGAAGCGATCGAGCGCCTGCGCGCGCAGGGCGGGCGTCTCCACCGGCTGCGTCAGCGCCATGTCGGCGAACGCGACCTGCCAGCCCGACATCTGATTCACGTTCCAGCGCTCGAGCCGGCACACGTCGAGCGCTTCTTCGTTCGCGAGCAGGCTCGTCGCCAGGTCATGGGAGAGTCG
>JBFIYM010000116.1:0-14294 GCA_041605395.1 Myxococcota bacterium
ATGGAACACACGGACGACGCCGAGCTGCTGGTGGTGTCGTTCGGCTCCCTGGCCCGCTTCGCACGTCACGCCGTGCGCGAGCTCCGCCGCGAGGGCCTCCGCGTCGCGAGCTTCCGGCCGGTGACGCTGGCGCCGTTCCCGAGCGCGGCGCTCGCGGAGGCGGCCTCGCGCGTGCGCCAGGTGGCGGTGCTCGAGCAGAACGCCGGGCAGATGATCGACGACGTGCGCCTGGCCGTGCTCGGCCGCGCGCCGGTCACGGCGATCGGCGGCATCTCGACCGACGCCCACGGCTTCGGGATCGGAGGGCTGTTCGACCCGGACGAAGTCCAGGCGCGCATCCGGAGCGCCTTCGAGAACAGGAGTGCGGCATGAGCGACCGGCCCCTCGATGCCTCCCGCGCGCCCGAGAGCGGCGCGAGACGCACCGCCCCCTTCGCGCCCGAGCTCCAGCTCTCGGTCGATCACGATCTCTGCCCCGGCTGCGGCGAGCCGCTGGCCCTGCGCCTGATCCTCGAGCTGATCGAGGAGCTGGGGCACGCCGACGACGCGATCGGGGTGGTCGGGATCGGCTGCTACACCGCGCTCGGCAGCTCGATCGGGGTCGACATGATCCAGGCGCTGCACGGGCGGGCGCCCTCGCTGGCGACGGGTGCGAAGCGCATGCGGCCCGACACCCTGCTCTTCACCCTCCAGGGCGACGGCGACATGGTGAACGAGGGCCTCCAGGAGGTGATCCACACGGCGGCCCGCGGCGAGAACGTCACCTGTGTGCTGCTCAACAACGGCGTCTTCGGCGAGACGGGCGGCCACATGACCGCCACCACGGTGCTCGGCCAGCGCACGAAGAACACCCTCGAGGGTCGCAGTGCCGAGCGCCACGGGCATCCGATCCAGCTCGCCGAGATGCTCGCCCCGCTCGGCGGCGCCGCCTACGTGGCGCGCGGCTCGGTGCACGACGCGGCGGCCGTCGCGGCGACGAAGCGGATGCTGCGCCGCGCCTTCGAGTCGCAGCTCGCGGGCGAGGGCTTCTCGCTGGTCGAGATCCTCACCATGTGCCCGACCGGCTGGTTCGTCCCGACCGCGAAGGGCCCGGGCTACCTCGACGAGGTGATCGGCCAGGTGCACCGGGTCGGCGAGATCAAGGCGCGCCCCTAGCCGAGCGCCGCTGGCCTCGGGCCGGGCGGCGCCGATGCTCGGGAGCGGGCCCGGACGCGCGGGGCCGAGCATGCCCCGGCCTGACGCCTCCAACCCGGTACCTTCTCCGGATGGGAAGCCGCCCGTACGCTCGGACGACCGCATGATGCGGGCGGCGCTGGTCCAGGGCGCGAGCCGCGGGCTCGGCCTCGCCTTCGTCGAAGCGCTGCTCGTGCGCCCCGACGTCGACCTCGTGGTGGCGACCTCCCGCGAACCCGAGGCGAGCGAAGGCCTCGCCCGGCTTCGCGCGGAGCACGGCGACGCACTGGTCACGACGCGCCTCGACGTGTGTGACGAGTCGAGCATCGCCACCGCCGCCGAGGAGGTGAAGGCGCGCTGCGGCCCGCGGCTCCACTGGCTCGTCAACTGCGCGGGCTTGTTGCACCGGGGCTCCGGCGTGCACCCCGAGAAGAAGCTGGAAGACGTGGACCCGGCACGGCTGCGTGAGGTGTTCGAGGTGAACGCCTTCGGCCCCCTGCTCGTCGCGAAGCACTTCCTGGGCCTTCTCCAGCACGAGGAGCGCGCCGTGATCGCAAACGTCTCCGCGCGCGTCGGGAGCATCGAGGACAACCGGCTCGGCGGCTGGTACGGCTACCGCGCCTCGAAGGCTGCCCAGAACATGTTCACGCGCACGCTGGCCCTCGAGGCGGCCCGCCGCGCGCCGCGACTGATCTGTCTGGCACTTCACCCGGGAACGGTCGAGACCGAGCTCTCGCGTCCGTTCCGACGGAGCGTCCCCGCCGAACGTCTCTTCGATCCACGGCGAGCGGCGGCGCAGCTGCTCCAGGTGATCGACGCCGCGACCGAGGCGGACAACGGTCGCTTCCTGGCCTGGGACGGCCAGCCGATTCCGTGGTGACGAGCGCACCCGACCGGGTCGCCGTGGTCGGCGCCGGGGTGGCCGGCCTCGCCGCGGCGCGCGGCTTCGTGCGAGCGGGCGCCTCCGTGAAGGTCTTCGAGAAGGCCCGCGCTCCTGGCGGCCGGATCTCGACGCGGCGTGCCGAGGACTTCGCCTTCGACCACGGCGCCCAGTACTTCACCTGTCGTGACCCTCGCTTCGCCGAGATCCTGGAGCCCATGCGCCGTAGCGGCGGTGTCGCACCGTGGCAAGGTCGCATCCGCTCGCTCCGGCGCGGACGCATCGCGGCGCTCCGTGAGGAGACCGAGCGCCTGGTGGGCGTGCCCGGCATGAGCGCTCTGTCACGCGCGCTGGCCGCAGGCCTCGAGGTCGAGGCGCAATGCCGGATCGAGGCGGTCGAGAGGAGCGAACGGGGCTGGACCCTGCGACCCGCGCAAGGCGAGCCGGCCGGCCCCTTCGACGCCGTCGTGGTCGCCACGCCTGCGCCGCAGGCGGTGCCGCTGCTCGAGGCGGCGCCTCGGCTTCATCGCGCAGTCTCTGCCGTGCGCATGCAGCCGTGCTGGGCCGCACTCGTCGCCTTCGCGTCGCCGCTCGGCGCCGCGCTGGACGGGGCCTTCGTGGAGCAGTCGCCGCTCGCCTGGGCGGCGCGCAACGGCAGCAAGCCCGATCGGCCGGCCGCGGATTGCTGGGTGCTGCATGCGACCCCCGCGTGGAGCGAGGCGAACCTCGAGGACGAGCCCGAGCCCATTGGCGCCCGGCTCCTCGACGCGTTCGCGGAGGCCCTGGATCGGAAGCTCCCAGCGCCCGAATGGCTGCGCACTCACCGCTGGCGCTATGCCTCGACGAACCAGCCGCTCGGGCAGCCCTACCTGTGGGACACTACCGCTCGCATGGGCGTCTGCGGGGACTGGGGAGACGGCGGCCGGGTCGAGCGTGCGGTGCTGAGCGGCGACGCCCTGGCCCATGCTGCGTGCGGCGCCGAATGAAACGGTCTCGAGCAGCGAGGCGGCTGGTGCTGGTGCTCGGCGATCAGCTGAACACCGATTCCGCGGCCTTCGACGACTTCGACGCCGAGCAGGACGCCGTGCTGATGCTCGAGGTGAAGCACGAGGCGACCTACGTTCCGCAGCACAAGCACCGCTTGATGCTCTTCTTCTCGGCGATGCGCCACTTCCGCGACGAGCTGCGCGAGAAGGGCATGACGGTTCACTACGCGGAGCTCGACAGTCCGCGCAATCGCGGGAGCTTCGGGGAGGAGATCCCCCGCTGGCTGCACAAGACGCGTGCGAAAGAGCTGGTGCTCGCGCAGCCCGGGGACTACCGCGTGCAGGCGGAGATTCGCGGCGCGCTGCGCGGGGAGGCGTGCTCGCTCGACATCCGGCCGGACCGACACTTCCTGTGTAGCGCGGAGGAGTTCGAGGCGTTCGCGGCCGGGCGCGAACGGCTCCTCATGGAGAACTTCTACCGCGGTATGCGCCGACGCCACGAGGTGCTGCTCGATGCCGACGGCGGGCCACTCGGCGGAAAGTGGAACTACGACTCCGACAACCGCGAGACCTTCGGCAAGAAAGGACCGCCCGACATCAAGGCGCCTCGCTCGTTCCGCTGGGACGAGACGACGAAAGAGGTGGCGCGCCTCGTCGAGCGCGCCTTCCCGGACAGCCCGGGGGAGACCAAGGGCTTCGACCTGCCGGTGACGGGCAAGCAGGCGCGGGCCGCGCTGCGTGACTTCGTCGAGCATCGACTCGAGAGCTTCGGCCGCTACCAGGACGCCATGGTCACGGGCCGGCCCTACCTCTATCACTCGCGCCTCTCGAGCGCTCTCAACCTGCACCTGCTCGACCCGCGCGCCGCCATCGAGAAGGCCGTGGAGGCGCACGTCGAGGGCGCCGCGCCCCTCAACTCGGTGGAGGGCTTCGTGCGTCAGATCCTCGGCTGGCGCGAGTACGTGCGGGGCCTCTACTGGCGCGAGATGCCCGACTACGAGCAGCAGAATGCCCTCGAGGCCGACCTCCCGATGCCGGCCTTCTTCTGGACCGCCGAGACCGAGATGAACTGCCTGCGCCAGAGCGTCGGGCAGCTGCGCGAGCACGCCTACGCCCATCACATCCAGCGGCTGATGGTGCTGGGCCTGTTCTGTCTGCTGCTCGGTGTGCGCCCGCGTGACGTCAACCGCTGGCACCTCTCGATGTACATCGATGCGATCGACTGGGTCTCGCTGCCGAACGTGCTCGGCATGAGCCAGTACGCCGACGGGGGGCGGCTCGCCACCAAGCCCTACTGCGCCTCGGGGTCCTACGTGCAGCGCATGAGCGACTACTGCGGCGATTGCCGCTTCAAGCCGAAGCAGGCCACGGGGCCGGACGCCTGCCCGTTCACGACCCTCTACTGGGATTTTCTGTCGCGCAATCGCAACCGCCTGCGCGACAATCGGCGCATGGCACTCCAGCTCAAGAACCTAGATCGGAAGTCCCAGTCGGAGCGGCGCGAGATCCGGGATCAGGCCGACCAGCTGAAGACCGAGCTCACCCGGGAGACGGGGTGGTGAGCGACTCCGGCTCGACGCGTCGGCAACGCGTGCAGGCGCTCGTGGCCCTGCCCGTGATCCTCGCGGTGGGGGGGGCCATCAGCTGGGCCGGGAGCCAGGGTGGGGAGCACGTCGGCGGGGTGCCGGTCTTCGCGCTCTGCGCCCTGCTCTGCTTCGTCCTCAACTGGGCGGTCTTCGTGCCGTCATTCCTCGCGCAGACCGAGCGCTACTACGACCTCACCGGCAGCATCACCTACCTGAGCGTCATCGCGCTCGGTGTCGGCCTTTCGGGCCGTGACCCGCGCGCGCTGCTCCTCGCGCTGCTCGTCGCCATCTGGTGCGTTCGGCTCGGGAGCTTTCTCTTCGCCCGCATCAGCCGGGACGGCTCGGATGGCCGCTTCGACGAGCTGAAGCCGGACTTCGCCCGCTTCCTGATGGCCTGGACCCTCCAGGGCCTCTGGGTGCTGCTGACCGCGTCGTGCGCGCTCGCGGCGATCACGGCCGCGGGCACCGAGCCCCTCGGGCCGTGGGCGCTCCTGGGGACGCTCGTCTGGATCACCGGCTTCGCCATCGAGGTGGTCGCCGACCGTCAGAAGCAGGCCTTCCGCTCCGACCCGGCGAACCGCGATCGCTTCATCACCACCGGGCTCTGGGCCTGGTCGCGCCACCCGAACTACTGCGGCGAGATCGTGCTGTGGATCGGCGTCGCCCTGATCGCGCTCCCGGCGCTCTCGGGCTGGTCCTTCGCGACGCTCGTCTCGCCGCTGTTCGTCTATGTGCTGCTGACGCGGATCAGCGGCGTGCCGCTGCTCGAGGCGCGGGCCAAGAAGAAGTGGGGAGACGACCCGGCGTACCAGGCCTACAAGGCACGCACGCCGGTGCTCTGGCTGCGGCCGCCCTCCTCCAGCAGCCGCTAGGGCACCAAGATCGCGCTCAAGCCTCCGCCAGTGAGGCCACCCAGCGCACGTACGCCTCGACGTCGAACTTCCGCTCGAGCCCTTTCGCGCTCATGAAGCGCACCTTGCCGAAGATCGGACGCTCTCCCCACGCCTGGTCGTGCAGCCCGAAGATCCACGCGACGTTCGCGTACGAAGAGGGATCGCGTCCGTCGAGGAAGTAGCGGTTGTTGAGGTCCAGCGTCGTGCGGTAGGCGAACTCGGGCGTGTTGCACCACTCGAGGATCTTCTTCCCCCAGTACATGCGCATGTGGTTGTGCATGTAGCCCGTCACCCGGAGCTCTCGCATCGCGGCGTTCCAGTAGGGGTCCTCGGTCTCGGCTCGCTCCAGCTGCCGGGCGGTGTAGCGAACGGGGCGGGCATCCTTCTTGTGCTTCGAGAGCGTCTTCTTCGCCCAGTCCGGCAGGCAGCGAAAGGAGTCGTAGTGCCGCTCGAAGGTCACGAAGTTGATGGCGAGCTCGCGGCGCACGATGAGCTCCTCGAGGAAGGCACTGCGGTCCTTGCGGGAGCCGCTCTTGCTCTGACGCACCTTGCGCGCGATCTCGACCGGGGAGATCTGCCCGAAGTGGAGGTAGGGCGAGAGCCTCGAGACGTTCGGATCGGCGGGGTCGATGCTTCCCGAGGCGTAGCCCGCAATCCGGTGGCGCAGGAACGTCGCAAGACGTCGCCTCGCCTCGGAGGTGCCTCCGCGTAGCTCCCGCACGCGACGGATGCTGCGATCCACGCGGAGGGTGTCGAGGATGCGGTCGGAACGCGAGGGGTCGAGTTCGCTCGTGACGTGCAGCGGCAGCGAGGACTTCGTGGGCGCCGTGGCCGAGAGCGTACGCACGTACGGGTCTTGCAGCCGGGCGAGCTTCGGCCGGATCGTCCGGGCCGCGTACTCGGCCTTGTCCGACACCTCGTCGACGGGGACCACCACGTCGCCTTCGACCTGCACGACCGGGCAGCCGGCGCGCTCCGCGACCTCGCGTCGCCAGCCGCGCTGATGGCGCAGGTACCCGCGATCGCACACGACGAGCGAGGCCTGCTTGGCGAGTCGGAGCGCCACCTCATGCGGCTGCCCGCGTCGCACGACGAGCTTGATGCCGCGTTCCGAAAGGCCTGCGGCGGTCTCCGCCAACCCCTCCAGAAGGAACGCGAACGACCGTTCGCTGGCGTCGGGATAGTCCGCCCAGAGCCCGAAGCCGACGAGCACCGGCTCGCCCCGCTCGTTGGCCAGGCGGATCGCATGCTCGAGAGCGGGGTTGTGATCGGCCCGCTGCGACTGCTGCATCCAGTAGAGGACGTAGACGCCTTCCGGATTCGGCGGTGCGTCGTTCAGCGTTCGGATCCGGCTCTCTTCCACGGTCCCGACGCCGGTCTAGCGACTGCCCTTGAACGGGAGCCGGCTCGCCAGCTCGCCGAGTCGGGCCTGCTGGGGCTCCTTCGAGCCGTCCGAGACGACCACCAGCAGGTCGGGCCCCCCGAGCTCGAGGGCGACCTGGAGGCAGGCGCCACACGGCCAGGTGAACTCCCCGGACGTCCGCGGCGAGACCAGGGCCAACACCTCCGGTCGTCCCTCTCCCTGGGCGACGACCGCGAAGAGCGCCGCCCGCTCGGCGCACATCGCGAGACCCAGCGAGACGTTCTCGACGAGCGTACCGGGCACCACGGCGTTCGTACTGGTCACGACGGCCGCCCCCATCTTGAAGCGGGAGTACGGCGCGTAGGCGCGCTCGCGTGCCGTGGCGGCGTCCTTGAGCGCATCCAATGCCCGGGAGTCTTGCAGCTTCACGGGATCGTCCTTCGTCATCGAGCTTCCACGACTCGCTGGCGGACTCGCTCCGGTTCGGCGCTTTCGCGGGCGGCGCGCGCGAGTCCCTTCAGCATCCCGCGGAAGACCGCCGCGTGGAGCGGATAGATTCCGTACCAGTACAAGAGCCCGAGCAACCCGCTGGGGTCGAACTCGGCGGTCTGCCGAATCGTGCTGCCTCGTTCGGTGGGCTGCACCTCGAACTCGAGCCAGGCCCGACCCGGCAGACGCATCTCGGCCCGCAAGCGGAGCAGCCGATCAGGCTCGTACCGCTCGACCCGCCACCAGTCGAGGGTGTCCCCGACCCCGAGCGTCGCGGGATCGCGACGGCCGCGGCGCACACCGACCCCGCCGGACAGCAGGTCGATGAAGCCGCGCAAGCGCCAGAGCCAGTCGTAGGCGTACCAGCCGTTCTCGCCCCCGATCCGGCGAACCGGCGCGAACGCCACCTCTGCCGGAACCTCCACCTCGCATTGCCGCGAGTCGGCGAGTCGACGCCCGACGCGCTGGCCCCCGTAGCTCTCGAACAGCGCGGGATCGGTGCCTCCCGACGAGATCGCGTCCGACCAGCGCGTCTCCGCGAACTCCCGATCCTCGTTCGCCAGCGAGCTCGCGATCGCGGCCGCGACGCCGACGGGCCGCACCGCGAAATCCCGAAGGGCCCGGTCGTCGCGCACGACGGTCTCGTGGCAGATGCTATCGATGAGCGAACGTCCGACGCGCGCGTAGAGCGGCGTGACCAGGCCGAGCCAGAGGCTGCTGAGCCGCGGCGTCAGCACGGGAACCGGAAGCATCCAGCGGCGCAGCTGGCGCTGCCGCGCGTATTCCTGCATCAGCTCGCCGTAGGACACGCGCTCTGCGCCGCCGATTTCGTAGATGCGGCTCTCGTCGGTCTCGAGATCCAGCGCGGCTTCGAGGTAGGCGAGCAGGTCGTTGATCTCGATGGGCTGCGCGCGGACCCGCACCCAGCGCGGCGTCACCATCACGGGGAGCCGCTCCACGAGGGCACTGAGCATCTCGAAGGACAGGCTGCCCGATCCGATCACGATCGAGGCGCGGAACTCGACAGTCGGCACCCCCGACGCGGCGAGAATGCGGCCCACCTCGTGGCGGCTGCGCAGGTGCGCCGAGAGCTCCTCCGACTCCTCACCGAGCCCGCCCAGGTAGACGATGCGGCGCACGCCCGCCTCGCGCGCCGCCTGCGCGAAGTTCTCAGCGCCGGTGCGATCTCGCTCCTCGAAGTCGTCACCGGACATCGAGTGAATCAGGTAGTAGGCGGTGTGCACGCCCTCGAGGGCGTCCGGCAGGGTCTCCGCTCGAAGAACGTCTCCGCCGACGACCTCCGTCCCCGGCCCGACGCGCTCGGACAGGAACTCGGTTCTGCGGGCCAGGCAGCGCACCGGCAGTCCGCGCTGCTCGAGCCGCGGCAGCAGACGCCCTCCCACATAACCCGTGGCGCCGGTGAGTAGTATCCGTTCGCCCTTGGTGGTCTCTCGCATCCGCTCGCTCCCGAGAGGAGCATGCACCAAGCTGCTCCCGTTGTAAATATAATAATTATAAAAAATATAGACATTGATGGATTCCGATCTGGACTCATGGCAGGGCGTGGACCAAAACCGAAGCAGCAGAGCTGACTTACCCCTTCCGGGCGGCGCGGCTACCGGCCCTGGGCCCGCAGCCGCCGCACCTCGGGCACCGCAAGCACGGCCGCCGTCGGCAGGAAGATCAGCGCCGCGGCGGCCCACAGCGTCGGCTCCGTGCCATAGGCTTCGATGGAGAGGCCCGCGAACACCTCGCCGAACGGCACCAGCGCGAGAGAGCCGACGGCGTCGTAGGCCGCGACGCGTGACAGGGCCTCGGGCGCGACGCGCGTGTGCAGCGCGGTGAACCACAGCACGCTGAAGACCTCGGTCCCGACGCCAGCGAGGAACGCGCCCGCTGCGATCGCCGCGACCGGCGCGGGGCCGATCAGGAGGAGCGGGAGCAACGTGCTCGCGAAGCACGCGAGCGTCGCGGCCAGCATCGGCCGCGGGAAGTAGACGCGGAGCGCCACGAGCCCGCCCGCGAGGAGACCGAAGCCGAAGGCGCCCGCCACGGTGCCCCAGGCAGCCGCGCCACCGAGGGAGCGCTGCGCGACCACGGGGCCGATCACGGCGAAGGTGCCGAACCATCCGATCAGCATCACCGTGAACTGGAGCACGATGGTCCAGAGCCAGCGGTGCGCCGTGAACTCCTGCCAGCCGGCGCGCAGCTCCCGCCACAGGCTCGCAGCGGCGGTGCGCACCTGGGGGCGCGCGTGGACGCCCGCAATCAGCGCGGCGCTGGCGCCGAAGCTCGCCGCGTCGACCGCAAGCGCCACGCCGGCGCCGAAGACCGCGGCGAGCAAGCCCCCCGCAGCGGCGCCGAGGCCGAGCGCGATGCTGTGGGCGATCGAGAGCAGCGCATTCGCGTCCTGGAGCCGCTCGCGCTCGACGATCAGCGGCACGAGGCCGATCGAGGCCGGGTGGTGAAGCCCGAAGCTCATGCCGATCAGCACCTGGAGTGCGATCACGAGGCCGAGCGTGGCGTTCCCGGTGAGCAGGAGCGCCGCCAGCGCGGCCTGGGCGGCTGCGGCCAACGTGTCCGCCCGCACGACCTGTCGCCGACGCGAGCCCCGATCGGCCAGTGCGCCGCCGAAGAGCTGCACGACGATCTGGGTGCCCGAACCCGCGGCGATCACCCATCCCACGTCTCCGGCCGACCCGCCCAGGTCTTCGAGAACCGCGAACGGCAGCGCCACGGGGGTCATCGCCGTGCCGAAGGCGGAGACGCTGCGCGCCAGGAAGACTCGCGCGAAGTCGGGCTCGCGCAGCAGCGCGAGGCGAGAGCCCGCCTCGCTCAGATCACACCCTTCTCGGCCAGCGCGCGCCGGGCCGCCGGTTCGATACCGAGTGCGCCGTAGACCTCGTCGTTGGCTTCACCGAGGTCGGGCGCCAGAGCGCGTTCGCGCGGCTCGGCGCCCGCGAAGCGCAAGGCGTTGCCGTGGAACAGCACCTCGCCGAGCGTCGGATGCGCATGGCGTTCGATCATGCCACGCGCCAGGAGCTGCGGGTCGTCGATCAGCTCCTCTGGAGCGGCGACGCGTGTGCACGGCACGTCCGCGCCCTCCGGACCGAGCGCCGCGAGCACCTCGGCGCTGGTCTTCGCTCTCGCCCAGTCGTTGAGGATGCCGTTGATCTCGTGACGGTTCGCCGCGCGCGCGCGATGGTGCTTGAAACGCGGATCCCTTCCGAGCTCGGCGCGACCGATGGCCTCCACCAGCTTGCGAAACAGCTTGTTGCTCGCCGTTCCGACCACCACGTGCCCGTCCTTCGTCTCGAGGCATTCGTACGGGGCGGTGAACGGATGCTGGTTGCCGACCCGCTCCATGCGGGCGCCCGTGCCGGCGAAGATCGAGGCAGCGGAGTCGGTGATGGCGAAGACGCAGTCCTGGTTCGAGAGGTCGAGCACGCGCGCCCGGCCCGTCCGCTCGCGCTCGAGCAACGCCGACACCACGCCGAGCCCGAGGTAGAGCCCGCCGACGAAGTCGGCCAGCGCGCCGCCGGCCCGCACCGGAGCAGCCCCTTCGGGCCCGGTCATGGCGAGCAGGCCACCGCTCGCCTGCGCCACGATGTCGTAGCTGGGCTCGCCCGCGCGCGGCCCGGTCTGCCCGAAGCCCGAGAGCGAGGCGACCACGAGGCGCGGGTTCCGGGCCTGGAGCGCCTCGGCGCCGAGCCCGCAGCGCGCCAGGTAACCCGCGCGGAAGTTCTCGACCAGCGCGTCGGCTCCGTCGACCAATCGGAGCAGGATCTCCCGGCCTTCATCGGATCGGAAGTCGAGCGTGATCGAGCGCTTGCCGCGGTTCGTGTTCTGGAACGACAGCGAGGTCTCGCCCTCGGGCGCAGGCCCGTGGCGGTAGTCGTCGCCCGTCCGCGGGCGCTCGATCTTGATCACCTCGGCGCCAAGGTCCGCGAAGACCGCCGTCGCGAAGGGGCCGGCCACGATCCGGGTGAGATCGAGGATGCGCAGCCCTTCGAGCACACGTCCGGACACGGAGGTCCCCGTCGGATGGCTAGAGGCGGATGACGGCGACGATGGCGGCGAGGCTGCCGAAGAGGGCCAGGGCGTAGCAGAGAGCGCCGACCAGGCCGTCGCTCTTGAGGCCCCCGAAGTCGAGCCACAGGTGGCGCAGGTGGTGGGCGCCGCCCCAGAGCGGGAGTGCGATCGCAGCCAGGAACACCAGCCGGCCGATCGGATGGCTGGCCAGGGCGAAGGCGTGATCGTACGACGTCGCCGTCGAGGCGATGCCGAGCGGCCCGGCCACGCCCATCACCAGCGCCCAGGCCGGCAGCAGCAGGCCCCCGATCATCATGCCCGCGGAGAACAGCAGCCAGATCACGGGCTCGAGCACGAGCAGCATGCGCCGCATCAGACCGCCCCCCACAGGATCGCGGCGACGACGAGCGTCACCACCACGAAGACCCCGCTGAGCCCGGCCGTCAGCACCGCGTCGGGCGGGCGCTTCAACGGACCGAAGCGCTTCGGCTGCGTAGCCGGGAACAGACGGAACAGGCGCAGGATGAACCACGTGAGCCACAGGAAGGCGAGGCCGTGGAAGATCACGTAGATCGGATTCTGGAAGCTGCCCTGCAGCTGGTTCCAGGCGGCCTCGCCGTTGCCGAGCGCCCACACGGCGCGCAGCACCAGGAAGGACACCGTCATCAGGAAGAACCCGCCGAAGGCGAAGGCCAGATAGGCCCGGTAGTTGCCCTGGCTCGGGAAGCCGTCGGGCGGCCGCGGCGGCGCGGTGCGGGTCGGGCCCGGCTTCGCCGGCTTCATGGCGTCGACGCGCGGCTCCGCGTGGCTCATCGGGAGCCCCCCCGGCGCAGCACGAGGCCGCTCACCCAGTCGATGACGTTGTTCAGCTTCGCCTGCTGGATCGCACCCGAGGGGTCGACGTGCTTCGGGCAGACGGTGCTGCACTCGTTCGCGTAGGAGCAGGCGAAGACGCCGCCGTCGTCGCGGAACACGTCGTTGCGCTCCTTCTGGCCCTGGTCACGGGTGTCGAGGTTGTAGCGGTGCCCGAGTGCGATCGCGGCCGGCCCGAGGAAGTCGGGCTCGTTCGCCACCACCGGGCAGGCCGAGTAGCAGAGCATGCAGTTGATGCACATGCTGAACTGCCGGAAGTCGTCGAGCTCCGCCGGGCTCTGGCGGGTGGGGCCCTCTTCGACCGCGAGCTCCTTCGCGCGAAGGATGAAGGGCTTCACCTTCTGGAGCTTGTCCATGAAGCCCTCGAGCTCGACCACGAGGTCCCGGATCACGGGGAAGTTCGCGAGCGGCGTCACCTCGACCTCGTCGCCGTAGTCGGAGAGCGGGTCCTTGCAGGTGAGCTTGGGCGTGCCGTCGACGTTCATGCCGCAGCTCCCGCACACGGCCATGCGACACGACCAACGGTGCGAGAGCGTCGGGTCGACCTCGTCCTTGATGTAGTTGAGCGCGTCGAGGACCTTCCAGTCGGGCTCGACCGGGATCTCGTAGCGCTGCTGGCGCGGCGCCTCGTCCTTGTCGGGATCGAAGCGCGTCACCACGATCGTCTTCTTCTGCTGCTCTGCCATCAGTATTTCCGCTCTTCCGGCTCCCAGATGCCCAGCTCCACCGCCTTGGTGCCGAAGCGCGGGCCGGCCTCCGAGAAGTGCACCAGGGAGTGGTGCAGGTACTCCTGATCGTTCCGCTTCGGGAAGTCCGGGCAGGCGTGCGCGCCGCGGCTCTCCTTGCGGTTCACGGCCGCGGTGGCGACCGCCTCGGCCACGTCGAGGAGGTTCCCGAGCTCGAGCATGGCCGTGAGCTCGGTGTTGAAGACCTTGCTCTCGTCGGAGAGGCTCACCTGCTCGTAGCGCTGCTTGAGCTCGGCGACGCCGGCGACCGCCTTCTGCATACCGGCCTGCTCGCGGTAGACGCCGGTGCCCGCCTCCATGATGTCGTTCAGGGCCTGGCGGACACCCGTCACCGTCTCCCCGCCCCGCTTGCGCCCGCGCAGATCGCCGAGCCGCGCGGCCTCGGCCTCTGCCTGCTGGACGAGCGTCGCCTCGTTGCCGGCGTCGCTGCCCTTCGCGAAGCCCACCGCGTGCCGCCCCGCCCGCGCGCCGAACACGAGGCACTCGGTCAGGGAGTTCGAGCCGAGTCGGTTGGCGCCGTTGATGGAGACCGAAGCCGTCTCCCCCGCGGCGTAGAGACCCCCGATGCTCGTGGCCCCCTCGATGTCGACGTCGACGCCGCCCATCATGTAGTGGAGCACCGGGCGGATCGGGATCGGCTCGTTGATCGCATCGACCCCCCCGTAGGTGCGCGCGAGCTCGAGCACGAACGGCAGCCGCGCCTCGAGCTTCTCCTTGCCGAGGTGACGGAGATCGAGGTGCGCGTACTGCCCGATCTTGCCCGGCACCGTGATGCCACGACCCGCCTCGATCTCCTGGATGATGGCGCGCGAGATCATGTCGCGCGGCCCCAGCTCGGCCTTGGTGCCGACGCCGTAGTCGCGCGTGGTGAGGAAGCGCTCGCCCTCGGAGTTCAGCAGGTAGCCGCCCTCCCCGCGCGACGCCTCGGTGATCAGGATGCCCGTGCCCGGCAGGCCGGTCGGGTGGTACTGGACGAACTCCATGTCCTTGAGCCCGACGCCCTCGCGGTAGGCGAGCGCCATGCCGTCGCCGGTCTTGATGTTGCCGTTCGTGGTGAAGGGCCAGACCTTCCCCGCGCCGCCGGTCGTGAGGATCACGGCGCGACCGAGCACCACCCGCACCTCGCCGGTGCGCACGTCGAGCGCCGCGACCCCGCGGCACTGCCCGCCGTCGACCAGCAGCTTCGTGACGAAGTGCTCGTCGTAGCGGACGATGCGGTCGAACCGCAGCGAGTGCTGGAACAGCGTGTGCAGCATGTGGAAGCCGACCTTGTC
>JBFIYM010000117.1:0-14249 GCA_041605395.1 Myxococcota bacterium
ACATCCATCCACCGCACGCGAAGCTGGTGATCGCCGGGGTGGCGGCGCTCGGCGGCTACCGGGGCGAGCAGGATTTCGGCGAGCTCGATGGTCCGATCGATGCGGTCTCGCCGGCCTGGCTGCGCGCGGCGCCAGCCGCCGCCGGCAGCCTGCTGCCGACGCTGATCTTCGCGCTGCTGCTCCAGCTCGGTGCCCGCCCGATGGCGGCGTTCCTGGGCGGCCTGTTCGTGCTGCTCGACAACGCGCTGCTGCTCCAGACGCGCGTGATCGCGCTCGACGGCATCCTGCTGCTGGCGCTGTTCGGCAGCGTGAGCGCGTTGCTGGCGGGGCTCGCCGCGCAGTCGCGGCTCGGGCGCAGCGGGTGGGCGCTCGCCGCCGGGGCCCTCGCCGGGCTCGCCGTGGGGAGCAAGTTCACCGGCCTCGCGGTGCTGCCGCTGCTTCTCGCCTGCCTCGCGCTGCCGCCCTTCGCGCGCCCGAGCGGGCCGCGCCTCGGCGAAGCGCTCGGGACCGCCGCCTGGCTGCTGGCCGGCGCCGTGGCCGTCTACGCGGCCGGCTGGGCGCTCCACTTCGCGCTGCTCGACCAGCCGGGCCCGGGCGACGCGTGGGCCGTCCCGAGCGGCGAGTGGCTGCGCGACACCGTGCACGCGCACCGCCGCATGCTGGGCTCGAACTACGGCCTCGCAGCGGGCCACGCCTACGCGAGTGCCTGGTGGAGCTGGCCACTCATGCTGCGGCCGATCTTCTACTGGACGCACGGGGATGCCGCGCTCTACTTCCTCGGCAATCCCGTGGTGTGGTGGGGCGCCAGCCTGGGCCTGGTGCTGCTGCTCGGCACGGGGGTGCTGTCGCGCGTGACCGACCTCGAGCTGCGGGGGGGCGCCTCCGCCTGGCCCGCCCGGATCTGGCTGCCGCTGCTCGGCTACGGCGTCGCGCTCGCTCCGCTGGTGCGGGTTCCACGGGCCCTGTTCCTCTACCACTATCTGACGGCGTTGCTCTTCTCCGTGTGCGCGGTGATGCTCTGGCTCGATCACATCGGCTTCACACGGAGCGGAGGCTGGCGCCGGCAACGCGCGAGCTACTTCCTGGTGATCTTCGCCCTCGGGGTCGGCTTTCTCGCGATCAGCCCGTTCTCCTTCCCCTTCGTGACGGCACCCACCTACCGGGAGTGGGTGTTCGGCGTCTTCCCCGGCTGGCGCTGAGGTTCGGAGCGGGCCGCCCGGAGCCATGAAGCGAAACAGACTCCTCGTGATCGCGCTGCTCGGGCTGGCCGCCGTCGTCTTCGCGCGCCTGGCCACGTGGGACCCGCGTTCGCACGCCTTCGACGCCGTGGTGGGCTGGTTCTTCGCCACCTCCGACTCCTCGCCCCAGCTCGTCTTCGCGATCGTGGCGGCGCTGCTGTTCCTGCGCCGCGACGAGCTCCGGGGGGCGCTCGGCCGGGCCCGGGCCCCGGGGCTCGCGGCGCTCTGCCTCGCCCCCGCCGCCGCCGTCTGCGTCTGGGCCCACTGGGTCGACGCGCCCGACCTGCTGGTGGTCTCGCTCGGGCTCGGCGCGCTCGGGAGCGGGCTGCTGCTCGGCGGCCGCCCACTGGCCCGGCGCGTGGCCGCGCCGCTCGCCATCCTGGTCTTCGCGCTGCCGCTCCCGGGCGCGCTCCACAACCTCGTCGTCTATCCCTACCAGCTGCACACGGCCGCCTTCGTGGACCTGGTGCTCGGGGCCGTGGGGTACACGGTGACGCTGCAAGGCGACCTGCTGACCCTCGGGCAGCGCCACTTCGAGGTGATCGAGACCTGCAGTGGCCTGCGTTCGGCGCTCACGCTCGGGCTCCTCGCGAGCGCCTGGGTCACCTACTTCCGCTGCGCGCCCTGGCATGGCGTCTGGCTGCTGGCCGCCTCGCCGGCGATCGCCTTCCTCACCAATGGCATCCGCGTGATCGTGCTGGTGCTCGATCCGCGGCCGGAGGTGCAGGAGTCGCACGTCACGCAGGGCCTCGTGATGTTCGTCGTCGGGACCGGCATGCTGAGCCTGCTGGACCGCCTGCTCCTGCGACTCCGGCCGGAGGCGCCGGCGCCGGACGCGGACGCGGCTCGCGCGCCCGCCGAGACGCCGTGGCGCCCGCTGCTCGTGCTCGTCCTCCTGCTGCTCCCGCTCGCGACGGCTTCGCTCGCGCTTCCCGGGCTCCGCCCCGGGTTCACCCCGATGAAGGATCCCATCTCGCTCCCGGCCAAGCTGCCGCGCTGGAGGGCCGCCCCGGGCCCCGACCTCGGGCACTTCCTCGGCGCCGTCTACTTCACCCACAGCTCCCACTGGGTGTACGAGCGCCCGCGCATGCGCCAGCGGGTGACCGCGCTGCTCGGGTTCGACGACCACCACCTGCGAAGCCGCAGCCTCGTCTCGGAGAAGAACGCCGTGCCGGGCCACGGCTTCGAGGTGGCCGAGCGCGGCGAGCGCTGGCTCGAGCCCGGCCCCGTGCGGATGGAGTGGGTCGTCGCGCGCAAGTTCGGCACGCGCGAGCTGGTGCTGTTCCGGTACGACGGAGCCCTGGGCGTCGGCGGGGAGGCGCTCCGAGCCGCCCTCGCCCTCGATCAGCCGGGCTCGCCGTGGCGTCGCGAGGAGCCCTCCCGCTTCCTGCGGCTCTCCACGCCGATCCCGCCCGGGCCGGGCGGCATCGAGGAGGCGGAGGCGCTGCTGCGGGCCTTCCACGCCCGCCTGCCGGCCGAGGTGCGCGGCGCGCAGTAGGTCGCCCGTGATCTCGAGTCGCGACGCCTTCTGCGACCCGGATCTCGGATCGGCATGACCCGCCGCCTCGATTGGAGCGGCTCGACGAGCTCGGAGACGCGTCGTTGCCATTCCGCTCTTCCCCGAGGATCCCGTGTGCCTCGGGGCTCAATCGCTCGCGGCCGCAGACACGATCATCGGGTTCTTCCCAGCAGAAGCTGGAACGGCGACATCCCCGTGAGTCTCACGCAGCCGATCAGGTAGACCGCGCTGATGATCCCGTCGAAGACGCAGACTGCGATCTGCTCCGGGCCTTCCAGACCCGTCGCGATCGCGTAGATGATCCCGACGACCGAGAAGAGCCGCACCAGGCCCTGCCAGAACACGATCGGGGCCCGTACCTCGAGATCTTGCGCCGCCCAGATGAGAGCCGCCGCCGCAAAGCACAAGAAGACGCCCAGGGGGATCAGCGCCGTGAAGCTCTCCGCCTGGGGGTCGAGAACGCCGCGCGCGAGCACGCCCAATCCGATCGGGAAGTCCAGCGCACCCGTGACGAGAACGAATCTCCGGAACATGTCGACCTCCGCCTTCATTCGTGAGCGCACGCCCCTGCTCACCGGACTCGATCCGGTCCGGGCTCGGGGCCCGGGTCACCTTCCAGCGCCCAGCAGCGGAGCGAGCTCCGGCGATTCCGCGGCCGTCCGACGCGGCTTGCCCGGCGGGTCGAAGTACTCGCGGCACAGCACCAGGAGGCCCTGCGCGTCGACCTGGTGATAGGTCATGCCGGTGAACAGCAGGCGCTGGCCGGTCGACCGCGACTCCCAGACGACGGCGAACTCGTAGTACATGGCATCGCCTTCCACGGCGAGCGAGCGCGTCAGCATCTCGATGGGCTTCATCGCGGCCCAGCCCGCCTGCATGGCGGCAGCGAGCTGCTGTTTGCCCTCCAGATAGTGCTCTGGACCCTCGACGACGCAGTCCGCCGCCCATAGATCCAAGAAGGCCTCGCCGTCGCAGGCAAGCATCGCTGCGTTGCGCCGATCCGTGATCTCTCGCGCCTTCTCGAGTGTGAGCTTCACGAATCACGCCGCGGCGGAACACGGACGGGTTGGAGGGGCGGAGCG
Organism: Myxococcota bacterium; assembly: GCA_041605395.1. GTDB lineage: Bacteria > Myxococcota_A > UBA9160 > UBA9160 > UBA6930 > JBFIYM01. The sequence goes on from JBFIYM010000117.1 coordinate 3,840, forward strand.
GCCATGCGCACAGCATCGCACGAATTCGAATGCCCGCAGGGGAAGGCGCGTGGATTCCCTCCTCGTTGCCCGTGCCCGATGCCATGGGCCAGGACGCGGAAAGGAGCGGTAGAGTCCCCAGCGTCCATCCCCCGATGCGCACCCGAGGACTTCCGATGGATCCCACGCTCGAGCCCTTTCCGCGCATCCCGCTTGCACATCTGCCGACGCCGCTCGAGCGCCTCCCCCGTCTGAGCGCTGCACTCGGGGGCCCCGAGATCTGGGTCAAGCGGGACGACTGCACGGGTCTCGCGGGGGGTGGGAACAAGGCGCGCAAGCTCGAATACCTGCTGGGCGCCGCGCGCGACGAGAACGTGGATACCGTCATCACCGTGGGTGGCGTGCAATCGAACCACGCCCGGCAGACCGCCGCCGCCGCCGCGCGGTTGGGCCTGCGTTGTCAGCTCGTGCTGCCGCGGGTGGTGCCGCGGAGCGGTCCCACTTACGAGCGGAACGGGAACGCACTGCTCGATCGGTTGCTCGGTGCCGAAGTGCACGTCGTGGAGGACGAGGCGGAGGCCGCCGCGTGCATCCAGACGTTGCTCGGCAAGGCAGCGGCGGAGGGACGGCGTGCGGTGGTGCATCCCCCCGGCGGATCGACCCCGATCGGTGCGCTCGGCTACGTGGGCGCGGCGTTGGAGATCGGGGAGCAGATCCGCACCGGAGCTCCTGCCTTCGAGCGGGTCTACGTCGCAGTCGGGACCGGCGGTACGCTCGCGGGCCTCGCGGTCGGGGCCCCGCTCGCATCCTGGCAGGTCGAGTGGACCGGGGTCTGCGTAGCGGGCAACGCGGCCAGGCATCGACCGGAGACCGAGGCCCTGCTCGCAGAGCTGCAGGGGCTCCTCGGTCTGCCCGCCCGGAAGGGCGCAATCCGGTACGAGGAGGCCTACCTCGGGGAGGGTTACGGTGTGCCGGCGCCCTCGACGCTGGAAGCCGTGCACCTGTGCGCAACGACTGAGGGCCTGCTGCTCGATCCCGTCTACACCGGCAAGGGCATGGCGGCCTTGATCGGGGACGTGCGGGCTGGACGCGCGGGCGAGGCTCCGGTCCTGTTCTGGCACACGGGTGGCTCCCCCGGGCTCTTTGCCTACCGCGAAGAACTCGACCCGGACCTCTCGTCCCTTCGACCGAACCCACGATACCGCGGGTGAGCCGGTGTCAGCCGAGGTAGGCCAGCAGGTCGGTGTCGGTCACGATCCCCACGAGGCCCCCGTCGTCGTCGACGACGAGCACCGAGTGCAGGTGCCCGTCCGCGATCAGATCGATCGCACGGTCGACGCTCTCGTCAGGATGCAGCGTGACCGGGTCGCGGCTCATCAGCTCGGCGACGCCGATATGGTCGAGCACGTCGAGCCCGGTCGAGCCCGCCGGCGCGGACCCCTGTAGACGTCGCAGCAGATCCCGGGAGCTGACGATGCCGACCAGTCTGCCGCCATCGACGATCGGTACGTGGTGGCAGCGCTCGGATCGCAGCAGCCGGCGCACCTCGCCGAGCGTTGCGTCAGGACCCAGCGTGCGGACCTGGGACGTCATGACCTGCGAGACGGGTACGGACTTCGTCATGACCGGTGAACCTAGCCGTCGCCGGGGCGTCGCGGGTGGGCGCTGGTCGAGGGTGGGCCGGCGATCGTCGAGTACCGCCAGCCCGGGCGCCCGCACGCGCTGCGAAGGCGCTGGTGGGGGGGCGGGACGCCCTGGGCCCGCCGTCGAACCGGCGGCCCCGCAGCGCGGTAGAATGAGCCCATGCCGCTACAGATGTGGGTCTCGTGGATGTCGGTGCTGCTGGTCGTGCTCGCCGCGAGCGCGCGCCCCGCGCACGCCGCCGATCACGCAGACACCCCGCTCCTCATCAGCACGGGCAACCATCACGCGCGTCTGGCGGACTTCTTCGCGTTCGTGCGCGACGAGCACCTGGTGCTCGCCCTCACGGCGGATCCCACCGTGCCCCCCGAGGCGCAGGAGTACGAGTTCCCCCCCGGCCTGCGGTTCCGCTTCTTCGTCGACAACCACAGCGAGGTGCGCTTCCAGGAGCCCGCGGATCTCGCGCGCTTCGGCGGGACCATCGTGTACCCCGACGCCATCGCGCCGGACGTGGAGCTCCAGGTCAAGTTCCATCGCAACGGCAGGCTCCAGCTCGGAAGCGAGCAGCTCCACCCGGAAGCGCTGCGCCAGGTGCGCGTGTTCGCCGGCCTTCGGGACGATCCCTTCATTCGTGCGCCCCGCGCGGGCCGCAACGTCGCAGCGATCGTGCTCGAGGCACCCCTGGACCTCTTTCTCGCGCGCGAGCCGACGCTCGTGCTCTGGGCGACGGCCATGCTGCCCGAGCTGCGCGGAAGTCAGCAGGAGCTCGCCGGCCGCGCGCTCCGGTCCCAGTTCCCGGAGAACGACCTGCTCAACACGCTCCCGCCCCACGAGCACACGCGCCTGCTCGGCGTGGCTCCCGACGTGGTCGTTCTGGACACCCGCTTCCCGAGCCGATTCCCGAACGGCCGCGCGCTCGGGGACGACGTCGTCGACCTGGTCTGCCTCTCCCCGGAGGCGGAGTGCCGGGTCTTCGATCAGCCGGGGGAGGGGTCGCAGGGGCCGACCGTCAACGACGTCCCCTTCCTGGACGCGTTTCCCTACCTGGCACCCCCGCACCGCTGAAGGGCCCCCCGGGCGGCCTCGAAGGTGCTGGAGCCGACGGCCGGATTCGAACCGGCGACCTGCTGATTACGAATCAGCTGCTCTACCAGCTGAGCTACGTCGGCGGGCCCCGCAGGTGCGGGGCGCGGAGTTTAGCGATTTGACCTCGGGGGCACCGCCGCCGTAGGATGGCCGGGCTCAGAGCCTTGGAGAACCCGGGTGCCGGTCCTCCCCTTGATCGACCTCTTCATCCTGGTCGCGTGGGCCTCACTGGTCTGGGCGTTCGTCCAGAAGGGGCTGTGGCTGGCCTTCGCCAAGACCTTCACCGTGCTGGGCCTCACGCCGTACGACTTCGTGCTGGGCTCCGGGGTGTGTCTGTTGTTCGCGCTGGCGCTGGCGGCGCGGGTCTGGGTGAAGGCGCACGAGCCCAAGCTGATCCACACGCTGCACCGCGCCGGGCTCCGGACGCAGCGGAGCGAGACGCTCCCGGACTACCCGGATCCCCGCCCCACGGAGGGCCGCTCCGCACGGCGCTGAGGCGCGCGAGGTTGCCCGGGCGTGACCGGTCCCGGTGCGAGCGTGACGCGTCCGCGTGCGAGCATGACTCGTCCGCGTGCGAGCGTGACTCGTCCCCGCGGGAGCAGCTAAGCTCCGCCGCCATGTCGGATGCCCCGGATCGCCGGATCTGGCTCGACGGCCGCCTGGTGCCCTGGGCCGAGGCGACCGTGCACGTGCTCGCCCACTCGATGGCGCGCGGCTCGCTGGTCTTCGACTACATGAGCGTGCACGAGACGTCGCGCGGCCCCGCCATCTTCCGCCTGGACGAGCACGTCGCGCGCTTCCTGAAGTCGGTCGAGCTGGTCGGGCTTCCGCTCGCCCAGGGCCAGGCCGAGCTGCGCAGTGCCTGCATCGAGGCGGTGCGCGCGAACCCCGGGGCGAAGGTGGTGAAGCTCAACGCGTTCCTGCCCTCCGTCGAGGTGGACGTGGTGCCCGTCGACGACCACGTCGCGGTGGCCGCAGCGGCCTATGACCCCTGGCTCGACGTGCAGGCGCGCAAGCAGGTGCCGCCGGCCCGTCCCCCGAAGACGGTGCGGCTCTGGCTCGAGAAGGAGCGGCGGCAGCGCCGGCCGGACATCCTTCATCCGCACGCCAAGGTCGCCGCCAACTACACCTCGGCCATGTTCGCCAAGTGGCAGGCGCGGCGGCGCGGCTTCGACGAGATCCTGTTCGTGGACGAGCAGGGGCTGCTCGCGGAAGGGCCGACCACGAACTTCTTCCTGGTGGACCGGGAGGGCACGCTGCGCACGCCGCCCGACCAGGGCGTGCTGCTCGGCGTGACGCGGCGCTCGGTGATCGCGTTGGCGGAGGCCCAGGGGCGCAAGGTGCTCGAGGAGCCGCTGCGGCCCGAGGCTTTGTTCGGGGCGGCCGAGGCCTTCCTCACCGGCACCAGTGCCGGCGTCTGGCCGATCGCCTCGGTCGACGGCCGCGCGATCGGGAGCGTCTGCCCGGGCCCGGTCGGCGAGGCCCTCGCCGCCCACTTCCGCCGCGTGGTGGCGGGGGAGGACCCGGCGTTCGTGAAGTGGCTCTGCTTCGTGGACGAGGGGGCCGGATGAGGATCCTGTCGGGGATCCAGCCCTCCGGGGAGGCGCATCTCGGGAACTTCTTCGGGGCGATGCGCCAGCACGTCGCGCTCCAGGAGCGCGGGCAGGGCATCTACTTCATCGCGGACTACCACTCGATGACGTCCGTGCGCGACGCCGCGCGTCGGCGCGAGCTGGTGCGCGACCTGGCGCTCGACTACCTGGCCTGCGGGCTCGATCCCGAGCGCTCCATCCTCTATCGCCAGTCCGATCTGCCCGAGACCTGCGAGCTCACCTGGCTGCTCACCACGGTCACGCCGATGGGCCTGCTCCAGCGCGCGCACTCGTACAAGGACAAGCTGGCCGCCGGGCTCCAGCCGGACCACGGGCTGTTCGCGTACCCGGTGCTGATGGCCGCGGACATCCTCCAGTTCCGCTCGGACCTGGTGCCGGTCGGACAGGACCAGAAGCAGCACCTCGAGATGGCGCGCGACATCGCGGCGAAGTTCAACCAGGCCTACGGAGCCGAGGTGTTCGCGCTGCCCGAGCCGCACATCCTGGAGGACGTCGCGGTGGTGCCGGGCACCGACGGGCGCAAGATGTCGAAGACGTACGACAACACGCTCCGCATGTTCTGGCCCGAGAAGAAGCTCCGGAAGGCGGTGATGGGCATCGTCACCGACTCGACGCCGGTCGAGGCGCCGAAGGACACGGGCCAGGCGCTGTTCCAGCTCTGGTCGCTGTTCGCGAGCGCCGCGGAGCGCGAAGAGATGCTCGCGCGGGCGAAGGCCGGCGGGCTCGGCTACGGCGACGTCAAGAAGGCGCTGGCCGACCGCGTGCTGGCGTTCTTCGCGCCCATGCGCGAGAAGCGCATCGAGCTGGCCCAGCGCCCCGGCGACGTCGAGGACGTGCTCCGCGATGGCGCCCGCCGCGCCCGCGAACTCGCCGCCCCCACCTGGCAAGCCGCCCGCCAAGCCGCCGGCCTCGGTTAGAAAGGGGTCGGTCCTCTTGCGTTAGCTACCGGGCCCGCCACCCGCTCTGGAGTTTCTAACGAAAGAGGACCGACCCCTTTCTAACGCTACTTGCGGGCGAGGGTGTGGAGCTGGCGGGCGACGGCCTCGGCGGAGGCGGGGCGGTCGTCGGGCTGCTTGGCGAGGAGCGCCAGGATCAGCTCGGCGAACTCGTCCGGAAGCGCAGCGCCTCGTGCGCGCGGGTCGGGCGCCGGGGTGTGGCGATGGTGCCAGGTGACGTCGCCCTCCTCGAAGGGGCGCCCGCCGGTCACCAGCTCGAACAACGTCACGCCCAGCGCGTAGAGGTCGGTGCGCGCGTCGACGCGCTCCCCGGCCGCCTGCTCCGGCGCCATGTAGTACGGCGTGCCGCCCAGCACGGTCGTCGAGCGGCGCACCTCCTCGAGCATCTTGGCCAGCCCGAAGTCCATCACCTTGACGACCCGGTCGCCGGTCAGGAACAGGTTCGAGGTCTTGATGTCCCGGTGGACGATGCGGTTCGCATGGGCGTAGGCGAGGCCGTTGCACACCTGGAGCCCGAGCCGCGCCACGTCGAGCGGCTGGATGCGGCCCCGTGCGCGCAGCAGGTCGGCGAGCGTCGAGCCTTCGAGCAGCTCCATCGTGATGAAGTAGACGCCGCTCTCCATGTCGACGTCGTAGACGGTCACGATGTTGGGGTGGTTCAAGGCCGCCGCCGCGCGGGCTTCCCGGAGGAACAGCTCCACCGCGCGCGGGTGGTCCTTCAGGTTCTCGGGCATGCGCTTCAGCGCGACCTCGCGTCCCAGCCTCCGGTCCTGCGCGCGGTAGACCACGCCCATTCCCCCGCTCCCGATCTGCTCGCGCAGCTCGTAGCGGCTGGCGTCGTCGAAGAGCTGGACCGGCTCCGTGCGTTCGCCCTGCCGCCGCGTGCGCGAGACCGCCTTGCGCAGCTCCTCGGTGCGGGTGGTCAGGCCGGGCAGGTTCGGCGCACGCTCGCGCAGCTCCTCGAGCACGCGGAGCGCGCGGTCGGGCCGCCCGATCTTCTCGAGCAGGTCGGCGAACCACAGCTGCCGCTCCGGCGTCGCGCTGTCGTCGCCGCCGAAGGTCATGGCCTCCTCGGCCTTGGCGAGGGCGAGCTCGGGCTTGCCGATGTCGCCGAGCATCTGCGCGGAGAGCCGGCACGCCTCCGCGTAGTAGGGCGAGCGCGTCTCGACCTGCTGGAGGTTGCGAAGCGCCCGTGCCGCGTCGCCGCGCTCGTGCGCCACGCGGCCCGCGGCGAACACGTCGCCCTGCTTCTCGAGCACGTCGACCAGCCGCGGCGCGTTGCCCGCCGCGCGGTAGCAGCGCAGCGCCGCGTCGAGGTCTCCGACCTGCTCGAAGGCACGCCCCGCGCGCAGCCAATCGCCGTCGGCCTGATGGCTCTCGCCGGCGCGCGCCAGGTCGCCGGCCTTCTCGAACAGCAGCGCCGCCTCCGCGTACTCCCCGCGGTCGGCACGCAGCTCGGCGGCCTCGAGCCAGCGGCCGGCGGCTTCGAAGCGCTCCGCCGCGCTCGACGCCGAGCCCTGGTTCTGGTGGAAGCGCGCGAGCAGCAGGTCGGCGCGCTCGCGCTGGCCCGCGCGCTCGAGCGCCGCGGCGGCGACCGAGAGGTCACCGCGCAGGAAGGGCGCCACGGCGGCCTCGCAATCCGCGAACATCTGGCTCTCCGCGGCATCGAGATCGATCGTCAGCTGCTGCGGCTCGAAGCCTTCGACGAGCAGCATCGCCTCCGCGGCCGCGTCGTCGGCGCCGACCAGGAGCCGGTGCGCGCCGCGCGGCAGGTGGAGGCGCAGCCGCCCGAGCTTCGCGAGACGCAGGGACGTGGGGTCGCCGCCGATCGCCACGCGCCCCTCACGCACCGGGCTCCCGCTCCGCACGATCGACAGCTCCACGGCCGCCAGCTGGGGGCGCAGGTCGACGACGAGGCGCACGCTGCGACCCTTCTCGACGCGCGTCTCCCGCTCCGTTCGCACCGGCTCGCGCGACCCGTCTTCGCCGCTCTCGAGTGCGCCTTCGACCGACACCCAGTACACGCGCGCCGGAATGCCGCGGAACTGGGTCTCGCGCCCGACCAGGAAGTGCTCGAAGCGCGAGGAGGCCCGCGTCTCGGGCTCGAGCGAGGCGTCGGCGGACCGCGCACGCGGGCGCCCCCGCTCCGACGACAAACGCACGCTGAAGGTGCCCGAGCGCTCCGGTGGCAGCTCGATCGCCACGATCAGGTCGCCGCGGCCGATGCGAAGCCGGCGCAGCAGCAGCACGCTGCCGACCCCGAGCAGGGCGAAGCCGCCGAGCACCGCGACCCGCGCCACCAGTCGCGTCGGGTGCGTCCCTGCTGGCGCCCCCGGCGCGGTCGCTGTCGCTGCCGTTTCGTCGGCCGTATCGCCGAGCGGGTCGCCCACGAGCTGCTCACCGTGCCGCCGCGCGGCGGAGTACACCCGCGCGAGCTCCTCGTACAGTGCCGCTTCGTCGGGATCGAGCTCGATCGCCTGCTCGAGCGCGCGCCGGGCCGCGTCGTGCTGCGCGAGGTCGAGGTACACGGTGGCGGCCTGGCGGAGCTCGGGAACCCACTTCGCGTCCGGCGTACGGCCGGGGTTCAGGACGCGCAGCGAGCCCATCGCATCGCCGGCCCGGAACAGTGCGTCGCCGTAGCGCGAGCGCGCGTCGGCGTCGTCCGGCGCGGCGGCCACGGCGGCGGCAAGTCGCTCGAGCTCGGCAGGCTCCGGGCGGCGCTCGGCGGGCGCGGCGGACGCGAGCAGGCAGAGGAGCGCCGCGGCCATCCAGACGGTTCGCGCACGGGTCCTCATGGAGCGCTCTTCGGCAGCCCCGGCGCGCCGGTTGACGGGCGAGTTGCACGCCCGCCGGGTGCCGGGCTCCGCGACTCGTCTAGCCCGGCATCAGGATCGCCAGCTGGCGCGAGTGGGCGAGCAGGTGGCCGCCCGGGCTCCAGATCTCCCCGTCCTCCTCGAGCAGCCCCTGGCTCACCTCGCGGGTCCGGAACACCACCAGCACCGGGTCCTCGGGCCGGAGCCCGGGCGCGGGCAACGGGGTGCGCACGTGGACGGTCAGGTCGAGCGTCGGGACGCCGCCCGCCACCCGGGGCAGCACGTCGCAGACGAAGACCGACGGCGGCCAGGCGTCCGCGTAGGCCACCAGGAGCGCGGCATCGAGGGGACGGGGCTCGCGCAGGCGGAGCCAGCCCCCGCTGCGTGCCTCGCGGGTGCGCTCGGGCGCGTCCGGCGAGGGTCCGATCGCGAAGCGTTGCTCGTAGCGCTCGTGGATCGGAATGCGGAGGGCGGTCGGGGGGCGAGGGGGGCAGGCCTCGGGCGGCGGCACCTCGGGCGGGAGCGCGTGGCGGATCTCGGGAGAGGGGCGGGGCTGCGCGAAGCTCGCCAGCGCCAGCGCCTGCAGCCTCCCGCCCTGCAGCAGCCGCGCGCTCGCCGTGGTGACGCTGCGGCCGACCCGCTCGAGCTGCACCTCGACCAGTGCCTCCCCGTCGGCGGGCGGCCGTACGTAGTGGATCGTGATCGAGCGCAGCACCCGCGCGGGATCGCCGACGGCGCGCTCGAGCGCGCGGACCAGGAGCGCCCCGATGTAGCCGCCGTTCGGCCCGCGCACGACCCACCAGCCCGGGTCGATCCGCACGGCGAAGCGCCCCTCGCCGGCGGGGCGGGCCTCGGTGTCGGTGTCGAAGCGGCTCGGCACGGCGCCGGAGGGTAGGGGGCGGGCGAGGGCCTCGCGCTCCCCGCGGGGCCCCAATTTCCGTTGAAAATGACATTGATTTTCATTTTCGGCGGCCATATTCTCCAAGCCATGCTGGTCTGCCACTGCAAGGGCATCTCGCAACGCGAGCTCGAGCGCGCCATCGCGGCGGGCGCCTGCTCGCCCGGCGAGGTCACCCGGCACTGCGGCGCCGGCAGCGTGTGCGGCGGCTGCGTGCCGGTCATCGACGAGCTGCTCGAGGCGCGCCGGCCCGAGGCCCTGCCGTCCGTCGCCGAGCTGGCCTTCGCCGCCAGCTGAAGACGCGCTCCCGAAACTGATTTCCCTTTTCAGTTTGCTGGCCGCGCTGCGTCCCCGGCTCTAGCCTGCGCGCGAAGCGAGGGGAGACGGCATGCCGCAGGGCGACGCGAAGATCATCGAGCTCCTGAACGAGATCCTCACGGCCGAGCTCACTGCGATCAATCAGTACTTCATCCACGCAAAGATGTGCGACAACTGGGGCTTCGAGCGGCTCGCGAAGAAGAAGCGGGAGGAGTCGATCGAGGAGATGCACGACGCCGATCGCCTGATCGAGCGCATCCTCTACCTCGACGGCACGCCCAACCTGCAGCGACTGAACCCGGTGCGCGTCGGCGAGGACGCAATCGAGCAGCACAAGCTCGACCTCGCGCTCGAGCTCGACGCCGTCGCCCGCTACAACCGCGCCATCGCCGTCGCGCGGGAGAAGGACGACAACGGCACCCGCGAGCTGCTCGAGCGCCACCTGAAGACCGAGGAGGAGAGCGTCGACTGGCTCGAGTCCCAGCTCTACCTCGTCGAGAAGCTCGGCGCGCAGGCCTACCTCGCCGAGCAGATGCAGGACTAGCCCCGGACTTCGCTCGGCTACGCCTCGCTGCGCGGAGCCGGGCTGCGCCCGGCCGGCCCGAGACTGCGCCCGGCCGGCCCGGGACTGCGCCCGGCTGCTTGCTGCTGCTGGCGGAGCTGCTCGCCGACCACGATGCCCATCGCAGCCTGGAGGTTGTAGGACGGGATGAAGCCGCGCATCGGGATCGCGACGGCGCCGTCGCAGGCGTCGAGCACCGCGTCGTCCTGGATGCGCGAGGCCTCGGCCAGGGCGTCCTTGGCGGCGAGCTTGGCCTTCTCGTCGCGCATCCGCTTGAGCAGGCGCTCGTTCTCCTTGGCGAAGAACGAGTCCTCCAGCGCCTTCTTGCGATCTCCGAGGAACTCGTCGGACGACATGACCACTCCCGGCAAGGTGCCGCGGGAGTGTACTCACGAAGCGCGCCGGATCCAGTCGCGCGGGACGGCAGGGCCGGATGCGCCGCCGCGGAGGCCGCGCTGCGTCAGCCGTGGATCTGCTCGGCGAGGTAGGCCTCCGGTCACGGCTGGGCTTCGCTCGCGTGGCTCGCTGCGCGGAGGCCGCGCTG
>JBFIYM010000118.1:0-14144 GCA_041605395.1 Myxococcota bacterium
ATCCTCACGGGTGGCCAGGTCATCAGCGAGGAGCTCGGGCTCAAGCTCGAGAACGCCACCCTGAAGGACCTCGGCCGCGCGAAGAAGGTGGTGATCGACAAGGACAACACCACCATCATCGAGGGCGCCGGCGCCAAGAAGAACATCGAGGGCCGCTGCCAGGAGATCCGCAACCAGATCGACAAGACCACCAGCGACTACGACAGCGAGAAGCTGCAGGAGCGGCTAGCCAAGCTCGCGGGCGGGGTCGCCGTGATCAAGGTGGGCGCCGCGACCGAGGCGGAGATGAAGGAGAAGAAGGCGCGCGTCGAGGACGCGCTCCACGCCACGCGGGCCGCCGTCGAAGAGGGGGTGGTCCCCGGCGGCGGCGTCGCGCTGCTCCGCGCGCAGAAGGCGCTCGACGGCCTCGAGAACGCCCTCGATGAGGACCAGCGCGCAGGCCTGGCAATCATCCGCCGGGCCATCGAGGAGCCGGTCCGCCGCATCGCGGAGAACGCCGGGGTGGAAGGCTCCATCGTGGTGGACAAGGTGAAGGGCGGCAAGAACAGCTTCGGCTTCAACGCCGCCACCGAGCAGTACGAGGACCTGGTTGCGGCGGGCGTGATCGACCCCACCAAGGTCGTGCGTTCGGCGCTCCAGAACGCGGCCAGCGTGGCCGCGCTGCTGCTCACCACCGAAGCCATGGTGGCCGAGAAGCCCGAGAAGAAGGGTGGCGGGATGCCCGGCGGCGGCGGCATGCCGGGCGGCATGCCCGACATGGGCGGCGACTTCTAGCCGCACGAGCCACGATTTCCGATCCAAGGGCGGCCCTCGCACCTCGCGAGGGCCGCCGTCTTTCCGCCCTCGGAATCGCTAAGCTCCGCCCCGTTCCCGGCCGGCGGGGGGCCGGCCGTTTCCCCGAGGCCCCGGACGGGGCCGGTTTCCGAGAGGCCCCACGAGGGGCCGGTTTTCCGAGAGGCTCCGGATGCTCCAGTGGCGAGGTTCGCGCGCTCTTTCCGAGGCGCGGCTTGCCAGACTCGAGGCAACGCTTCGCGATCGCGGTGTGGCGGTCGGCTCCCTCGCGGCCGAGTTCGTCTATTTCGTCGATAGCGACGGCCCCCTCGAAGAGCACGAACGGGGCGTCCTGGCGCGCCTGCTCCAGGACGGCGCGGCGCCCGCGGCCCGGCCGGACACTGCGCCCGCGCTCGTCGTGGTGCCGCGCCTCGGTACCGTCTCCCCCTGGTCGTCGAAGGCCACCGACATCGCGCGGAGCTGCGGCCTCGCGCGCGTGCGCCGCATCGAGCGCGGTGTCGCCTGGTGGTTGGGAGGCGCCGACCCGGCAGCCGCGGCGGCCCTGCTGCACGATCGCATGACCGAGTCCGTGCTGAACCGCGCGGCGGACGCCACGGGGCTGTTCGAGCGGGCCGAGCCGAAGCCGCTCGGGACGGTGGACGTGTCGGGCCGCGGAACCGAGGCGCTGTACGAGGCCGACGCGCGGCTGGGCCTGGCCCTCTCGCGCGACGAGATCGACTACCTGGGGGAGACCTTCCTCGCCCTCGGGCGCGATCCGACCGACGCCGAGCTGATGATGTTCGCGCAGGCCAACTCCGAGCACTGCCGGCACAAGATCTTCAACGCCGACTGGTTCGTCGACGGCGAGCGTCAGCCCGACACGCTGTTCGGCATGATCCGCAACACGCATGCCCGCTCGCCGGACGGGGTGCTCTCCGCCTACCGCGACAACGGCGCTGTGCTCGTGGGCGCCACGGCCTCCCGCTTCTTCGCGGATCCCGAGACGCGCGTGTACGGTGGGCGGGTCGAGCCCGTGCCGATCGTGATCAAGGTCGAGACCCACAATCACCCCACCGCGATCTCGCCCTTCCCCGGCGCCGCCACCGGCTCGGGTGGAGAGATCCGCGACGAGGGCGCCACCGGCCGCGGGGCGAAGCCCAAGGCCGGGCTGGCGGGCTTCTCCGTCTCGAACCTGCGCATCCCCGGGGCTTCGCGTCCCTGGGAAAAGGACTTCGGGCGTCCGGCGCGGATCGCCTCGGCGCTCGACATCATGCTGGCCGGCCCCATCGGAGCGGCCGCCTTCAACAACGAGTTTGGTCGCCCGAACCTCGGTGGCTACTTCCGGACCTTCGAGGAGCGCGTGCCGGGTGCGAGCGGCGACGAGGTGCGCGGCTACCACAAGCCGATCATGATCGCAGGCGGCCTCGGCAACGTGCGGCTGCCGCACGTCGAGAAGGACGACATCCCGCCGGGCGCAAGGCTCGTGTTGCTCGGTGGGCCGGCGCTCCGCATCGGCCTCGGCGGCGGCGCCGCCTCGTCGATGCAGACCGGGCAGAGCCACGAAGAGCTCGACTTCGCCTCCGTCCAGCGTGGCAACCCCGAGATGCAGCGCCGCTGCCAGGAGGTCATCGATCGCTGCTGGGCCCTCGGCGACGCCAACCCGATCCTCTCGATCCACGACGTCGGCGCGGGCGGCATCTCTAACGCCCTGCCCGAGCTCGTGCACGCCGCGGGCCGCGGGGCGCACCTCGAGCTGCGCGCCGTGCCGAATGACGACCCCGGCATGTCGCCGCTCGAGATCTGGTGCAACGAGGCGCAGGAGCGCTACGCGCTCGCAATCGCACCGGAGCGCCTCGCCGGATTCGAGGCGATGTGCCGGCGTGAGCGCTGCCCGTTCGCGGTGCTCGGGACGGCGAGCGACGACGGCCGCCTCGTCGTCACGGACGCGCACTTCGGGAACGCTCCCATCGACCTGCCGCTCGACGTCGTGCTCGGCCGGCCCCCCCGCATGGTGCGTGACGTAAAGCGCGTGCCGGCCACGCGCACGCCGCTCGACATCGACGGCGTGACGCTCGCCGACGCCGCCTGGCGGGTGCTGCACCTGCCGGCCGTGGCGGACAAGACCTTCCTGGTCACGATCGCGGACCGCACGGTGGGGGGGCTCTGCGCCCGGGACCCGATGGTGGGGCCTGCCCAGGTTCCCGTCGCAGATGCCGCCGTGACCTGCAGCGGCTTCGAAGGCAACGCGGGCGAGGCCATGGCCATGGGCGAGCGCACGCCGCTCGCGCTCCTCGACGCGGCCGCGTCGGCCCGGATGGCGGTGGCCGAGGCGATCACGAACCTGCTCTCCGCCGACGTGGCGGGCCTCTCGGACGTGAAGCTCTCCGCGAATTGGATGGCCGCGGCCGGCCATCCGGGCGAGGACGCCGCCCTCTTCGACGCCGTCCGCGCGGTCGGGCTGGAGCTGTGCCCCGCGCTCGGCATCGCCATCCCGGTCGGCAAGGACTCGCTCTCGATGCAGACGGCCTGGGAGGAGGACGGGCGCGCGCGAAGTGTCGTCTCCCCGCTCTCCCTGATCGTGACCGCATTCGCACCCGTGGGCGACGTGCGGCGCTCGTGGACGCCGGAGCTGCGGACCGGGGCGGGCCCGAGCACCCTGCTCCTGGTCGACCTCGGCCGGGGCCGGAACCGCCTCGGCGGCTCCGCGCTGGCGCAGGTGTACGAGCAGATCGGCGACGAGCCGCCCGACCTCGACGACCCGGCGCGGCTCCGGGGGCTCGCCTCGGCGCTCGCCGAGCTGCGGGCACAGGACCTCGTGCTCGCCTACCACGATCGCTCCGACGGGGGGCTCTTCGCCGCGCTCGTCGAGATGGCCTTCGCGGGGAACACCGGGCTCGCCATCACCCTCGACGTCGAGCGGGAGGCGCTGCTCGGGGCACTCTTCGCCGAGGAGTTGGGCGCCGTGCTCCAGGTCCGGGACCGCGAGCTCACGCGCGTGACAGCCGTCCTCGAGCGCCACGGGCTGGGTGACGCCACGCAGCTCGTGGCGCGGCCCAGCGAGCGCAGCGAGCTCCGCATCCACGACCGCGCGGGGGACGCCTTCGCCGAATCGCTCGGGACGCTCCGCGGCTGGTGGAGCGCCACGACCCACGCGCTCCAGCGCCTCCGCGACGATCCGGCCTGCGCGGACGAGGAGCACGAGACGCGCGTGCGCGGCGCTCCCCTGTTGCGCGTACAGGCGCCCTACGATCTCGCGGCCGCGCCCGCGCTGAAGCGCAGCACGCGGCCGCGCATGGCAATCCTGCGCGAGCAGGGCGTGAACGGCGAGGTGGAGATGGCGGCCGCCTTCGACCGCGCTGGTTTCGAGTGCGTGGACCTGCACATGACCGACCTGCTCGAGGGCGGTCTCGATCTGGCGGACTTTCGCGGGCTGGTCGCCTGCGGGGGCTTCTCCTACGGCGACGTGCTCGGCGCTGGCCAGGGCTGGGCGAAGTCGATCCTGTTCCACCCGCGCGCACGCGACACCTTCGCCACCTTCTTCGCACGCCCCGAGACCTTCGCGCTCGGCGTCTGCAACGGCTGTCAGATGCTCGCTGCGTTGCGCGAGCTGATCCCGGGGGCCGAGGCCTGGCCCCGCTTCGAGCGCAACCGCTCGGACCAGTTCGAGGGCCGCCTCAGCCTGGTCGAGGTGCTGCCGAGCCCGTCGCTCTTCTTCGCCGGCATGGAGGGCGCCCGCATCCCGGTGCCGGTCGCCCACGGCGAGGGCCGCATGGTCGGCCCGGAGCCGGCGGTGCCCGCGCTTCGCTTCGTCGACGCCGACGGCCGTGCCGCCTCCCGCTACCCCGAGAACCCGAACGGCTCGCCGGACGGCCTGACCGGGCTCACCACGCCCGATGGGCGCTTCACGATCCTGATGCCTCACCCGGAGCGCGCCTTCCGGAGCGTGCAGCTCTCGTGGCGCCCCGACGAGTGGGGCGAGGACGGCCCCTGGATGCGAATGTTCCAAAACGCGAGGACGTGGGTCGATCGATGAATCGGCACGGCAACGCCTCGGGGATCGGCACGTTCCACAACGCAAGGGAGTGGGTGGACCGATGAGCCAGGACGCCAAGGACCTCTCTCCCCTCACGGCCGTCTCGCCGCTCGATGGGCGCTACGCCGACAAGACGGCCGCGCTGCGTCCGTTCGCCAGCGAGTGGGCCCTGATCCGCTACCGCCTGCGCGTCGAGGTCGCCTGGTTGCGCCAGCTCGCGGCGGCACCGGGCGTCACGGAGCTCGCGCCCTTCTCCCCGGCGGGAGAAGCCGCGCTCGAGCGCATCGCCGACGAGTTCGGCGAGGCCGATGCGCGCCGCGTCAAGGAGATCGAGCGGTCCACCAACCACGACGTGAAGGCCGTGGAGTACTTCCTGCGCGAGCGCATCGCCGCGCTGCCCGAGCTGCCGGGCGCGTCGGAGTTCGTGCACTTCGCGTGCACCTCGGAGGACATCAACAACCTGGCCTACGCGCTCATGCTTCGCGACCTGCGGGACGAGCTGCTGCTGCCGGAGCTGGACGGCGTGATCGGGGGGTTGCGCGCGCTGGCCGAGCGCTTCGCCGAGCAGCCGATGCTGGCGCGAACCCACGGGCAGCCCGCATCGCCGACCACGCTCGGCAAGGAGGTGGCCGTCTTCGTGGGCCGCCTGGTGCGCCAGCGCCGCCAGATCGCGGCGGTCGAGGTGCTCGGCAAGATGAACGGCGCGGTCGGCAACTACAACGCGCATCTGGTCGCGTACCCGGACGTGGATTGGGAGGGCGTAGCCCGGGACTTCGTCGGCGGGCTCGGGCTCGGCTGGAACCCGTGCACCACCCAGATCGAGCCCCACGACTGGATGGCCGAGCTGTTCGACGCGCTGGCCCGCGCCAACCGAGTGGCGATCGACTTCGCCCGCGACGTCTGGGGCTACATCTCCCTCGGCTACTTCCGCCAACGCATCGTGGCGGGCGAGGTTGGCTCGTCCACCATGCCGCACAAGGTGAACCCGATCGACTTCGAGAACGCCGAGGGGAACCTGGGCTTGGCCAACGCGCTCCTCACCCACCTGTCCGACAAGCTCCCGATCTCACGCTGGCAGCGCGACCTCACCGACTCCACGGTCCAACGCAACGTCGGCAGCGCGGCGGGCCACTGCCTGATCGCCTACCAGTCGCTGCGGAGGGGGCTCGGCAAGCTCGAGGTGGACCGCACGCGGCTCGACCAGGACCTCGAGGCGAGCTGGGAGGTGCTCGCCGAGGCGGTGCAGACGGTGCTGCGGCGCTACGGCGTCCCGGACGCCTACGAGCGACTCAAGGAGCTGACGCGCGGCCAACGCATCGATCGCGCCGGCCTGCTTCGCTTCCTGGACACGCTGCCGCTTCCGGACGCCGAGAAGAAACGCCTGGCAGCGCTCGCACCGGCCACCTACACGGGCAATGCGGCCGTGCAGGCGCGGTGTACGCCCCTCTCCTGAGCGAGCCCTTCGCACGGCGTTGGGGCCGCCGGGCCCTGACGATCGGCGGCTACTTCGCCGCGGCGAGCCTGGTCTGGCTGACCCTCCCGGCGCTGCTGCTCACCACGGGGCTGCTCGACCTCGTCTGGCAACGGCGGGGCGCGGCGACCCGCGCCCTCCTCTTCCTGGCGGGCTATCTCGTCTGCGAGGTGGGTGGGCTGCTCGCGAGCTTCGCGCTGTGGGTGGCCCGGCTCGGGGCTTCCCACGAGCGGGTCCTCGATTGGAACTTCCGCCTCCAGCTGCGCTGGGCCGCAGCGCTGCTCGCGATCGCGGAGCGGGTGTACGGGCTGCGCATCGAGACGGAGCTGGCGCCCGCGGGTGATGCGCCCGTGCTGGTGTTCGTGCGCCACGCGAGCCTGGTGGACGCGCTGCTCCCGACCGTCTTCGTATCGCGCCGCGACGGCACACGGCTGCGCTTCGTGATGAAGCGCGAGCTACTGCTCGACCCGTGCCTCGACGTCGTCGGCCAGCGCCTTCCCAACGTGTTCATCGCGCGCGGCACGGGCGCGGCCACGCAGGAGGAGGCCGCGATCCGACGGCTCGCAGCGGACCTGGCGCCGGGCGAGGGCGTCGTGATGTTTCCCGAGGGCACGCGCTTCAGCCCCGAGCGGCAGCGCCGCGCCCTTTCGCGCATCGAGGCCTCGGGGGACGCCCGGCGTCTCGCCTGGGCGAAGCAGCTCCGCCACGTGCTGCCGCCTCGCAGCCGGGGTCCGCTGGCCGTGCTCGACGTCGCGCCCGAGGCCGACGTGCTGCTCCTCGCCCATCACGGCCTCGAGGGCACGAGCCGGCTCGGCGCCGTCGTGCGCGGGGAGCTGATCGGCCGCCGTGTGGCCGTGCGCACAGAGCGCATCCGCGTGGCGGACCTGCCGGCCGACCGGCGGGCCTGGCTCGATCGTGCCTGGCAGGAGATCGACGCCTGGATCGACGCCCACAGCGAGGAGCCGCTCGGCTAGCATTCGCCTTTCGCATCCGGAGGCGCTGCATGGGCATCCTGGAACGATTCAAGCTCGACGGCCAGGTGGCGATCGTGACGGGCGCCGGGCGCGGCATCGGCGCCGCCATTGCCGAGGCCTACGCCGAGGCGGGCGCCCACGTGGTGGTGGCCGCGCGCTCGAAGGACCAGATCGAGCGCACCGCCGCGGCGGTGCGCTCGCACGGCTCGCGCGCGCTCGCCGTCCGCTGCGACGTGCTCGAGCGCGAGC
Source organism: Myxococcota bacterium (assembly GCA_041605395.1). Taxonomy (GTDB): domain Bacteria; phylum Myxococcota_A; class UBA9160; order UBA9160; family UBA6930; genus JBFIYM01. Next base: position 7,499 of record JBFIYM010000118.1, read on the forward strand.
AGCTCGACGGGCTGGTCGCCGCGACGCTCGATGAGTTCGGTCGCGTGGACCTGCTGGTGAACAACGCCGGGGGCTGGCCCCCGAAGCCGGCGCTCCGCACGGGCGAAAAGGAGTTCGAGTCGGCCTTCCGCTTCAACGTGACGACCGCCTTCGTGTTGACGCGGTTGGTCGTCCCGAAGATGGTCGAGACCGCCGGAGGCGGCGCCGTGGTGAACATCTCCTCGGTGGCCGGCCGTCACCACTCGTCGGGCTTCGCGGCCTATGGCACCGCGAAGGCGGCGCTCTCCTTCCTGACCCAGAACCTCGCGCAGGAGTTCGCCCCCAAGGTGCGTGTGAACGCCATCGCCGTCGGTTCGATCCGGACCGAGGCGCTGGGGAGCGTCCTCACGCCCGAGATCGAGAGGCAGATGGTGGATCTCACGCCGCTCGGCCGGCTCGGCGAGGTCGAGGACATCGCGGCCTGCGCCCTCTACCTCGCCTCCCCCGCCGCCAGCTACGTCACGGGCGAGATCTATGGCGTGAACGGCGGGCTGGTGGGCCTCAACATGCGGATGCCGAGGGCGTTCGACTAGGCCTCGGCGGGCGACTCCACCAGGTCGAACCGTTCCCGGACGTTCGGGGGCACACGGCGCGGCCGGAGCGTCTTCGCGTCCACGTAGGCCCACTCGGTCACGGACTCCACCAGCACCCGGCCCCCGCCATCCTCGAAGCGCGCGTGCCGCTTCGAGAGCGCCCCACGCATCGTCGAAACCCAGGTCGACTCCCGGATCTCGGTGCCGAGCGGGACGTTGGCGTGGTAGAGGACGTCGTGCCGCCGCACGATCCAGATGCCGCCGAGTGCCTTGTGCGAGTGGAAGTCGAGCCCGAGCGACGTGGCGTGCGCCTCCGCGAGCTCCACCACGAAGCGCACCCAGACCACGTTGTTCACGTGGCCGAGCAGATCGACGTCGCGCTCCTTCACCCGACGGCTGCGACGGTAGACGGGAATGCGCGGCGGCCCGGTCATGGGCCGCGGACGGTAGCGGCCTAGTGGAGGGTCGGCGGGTGCTCGCGGGCGAGCTCGCGCAGGTAGAGGGCCCAGAGCAGCGGGTCCCAGCTGCTCTCGGCCGCGTCCAGGGGAGCCGGCTCGTGGGGGAGGCGCTCGTCCGTCCGGGTCGGGTCGAAGCCGTCGTCTCGCATCGCCGAAGCGTGGGCACGGCGCGGGAGGGGTCAAGGCGGCTTCCCCCGCGGGGCAGGTCCGGGCTCGAGGGGGAGGGCCGGACTCGAGGGGGAGGGCTGGAGCACGAGACCGGATTCGAACCGGCGACATCCACGTTGGCAACGTGGTGCTCTACCAACTGAGCTACTCGTGCTCGGCGCGGTCGAATCTAAGCAACGGCCGCGCGGAAGTCGAGCTGGAAACGGGGACGCAGGGGGCGGTTCAGAGCCTCCGGATCTTCTCGCGGGCGTCGCGGACCGCACGGGTGGCGTTGCGGGTGTCGTAGACGCGCGGAGCCCGGCTCACGACGCGCTGGTAGTCGATGTTGGAGTGGTCGGTGAGGACCACGACCAGGTCGGCCGCCGCGAGCTCCTCGTCCAGGAGCTCGACGCTCTTCCAGATGCGCCCCTCGACGTTGATCTCCGGGACGTAGGGGTCGTGGTAGCGGACCTCGGCGCCCTTCTCGTCGAGCTGGCGGATGATGTCGAGGGCAGGCGATTCGCGCAGGTCGGAGACGTCGGCCTTGTAGGCGACGCCGAGCAGCAGCAGGCGGGCGCCGTTCACAGCCTGGCGCTCCTCGTTCAGCAGCTCGCCGATCGTGGTCACCACGTGCTCGGGCATGTGCCCGTTCACGTCGGTGGCCAGCTCGATGAAGCGCGCCGTGAAGTTCAGCGACTTCATCTTCCAAGAGAGGTAGGTCGGGTCCACCGGGATGCAGTGGCCGCCGAGGCCGGGGCCGGGCTGGAACTTCATGAAGCCATACGGCTTGGTCGCAGCGGCCTCGATGACCTCCCAGACGTCGAGGCCGAGCCGGTTGCACATCAGCGCCACCTCGTTGGCGAGGCCGATGTTGATGGCCCGAAAGGTGTTCTCGAGCAGCTTCACCATCTCGGCGGCCTGGGTCGAGGAGACCGGCACCACCCGGTCGAAGACGACCTCGAAGATCTTGCGCCCGAGCTCCGCGCACAGAGGGGTCTCGCCGCCCACGACCTTCGGCACCTGTCGCACCTGGAAGTTCTTGTTGGCCGGGTCGATGCGTTCCGGCCCGAAGCACACCGAGAAGTCCACGCCGCAGCGCAGCCCGGTCTCCTCGAGCAGCGGAACGAACAGGTCGTGGGTCGTTCCGGGATAGGTCGTCGAGCCCAGCACGATCAGCTGGCCGCTGCGCAGGCGCCGGCGGATCTCCTCCACGGCCCGCACGATGAACGACATGTCCGGGTCCTTGGACTTCGTGAGCGGCGTCGGCACGCAGACGTGGACGACGTCGCAGGCGGAGAGGGCCACGAACTCGGTGCTGGCCCCGAGCCGCCCGGCGGCCACCTGCGCCTGCACCTCGGCCTCGGGGACGTCGCCGATGTAGGAGCTGCCGGCGCTGAGCGCCCGCACCTTCTCCGCATCGAGGTCGAAGCCTTCGACGCGGAAGCCCGCCTTCGCGAACTCGAGCGCGAGCGGGAGTCCGACGTAGCCGAGGCCGATCACGCCGATGCGAGCCTCGCGGCTCTCGATGCGTTGGCCCAGCTCCTGAAGCCGCGTCACGGGCTCTCCTCGTCGTCGGCGGGGAGCGGCGCCCGCTCCTCGCCAGCGAAATAGTCGGCAAAGTACACGTAGCCCGACCAAAGGGTCAGGGCCGTCGCAACGGCCAGAAGTGTCACGCCCATGAGGTGGTTGGGAAGCCCGAGTGTCCCCTGGGGGAACAGGAGGCACCCGATCGCGATGTTCTGCGCCAGGGCCTTGACCTTGCCCGGCCAGGTCGCGGCGACGACGTGGCCGCCGGCCGAGGCGATGCCGCGGAGGCCGGTCACGGCCAGCTCGCGGCCGATCACCACCACCACCAGGACCAGCGCCCATTCCGGAATGCGACCCATCACGAGCAGCACGATCAGGGCGGTCGTGACCGTCAGCTTGTCGGCCAGCGGGTCGAGCAGCTTCCCGATCCGGGTGACCTGGCTGCCCCAGCGGGCCGCCCAGCCGTCCACCAGATCGCCGACCGCGGAGAGGATGAAGAGCCAGGCCACGACATGCGAGCCCGACCGACCGTCGTAGAGCGGGAAGGCGATCAGCACCGGCACCACGACCAGGCGAACCACCGTGATCGTGTTGGGCAGGTTCCAGAAGCGCTCGCGCGAGGGGCCGCGCCTGGCTGCTTCACCGAGGGAACTCGCCATCGTAGCGACGATAGTAACTGAGGACGCGCTTCACGTATTGCTGGGTCTCGGCGTAGGGCGGAATGCCTCGATGGCGATCCACCGCCGTGGGGCCGGCGTTGTAGGCAGCCAGCGTGTAGGCCCAGTTCCCGTAGCGATCGTGGAGCTGCCGCAGGTAGCGCGTGCCGCCGCGGACGTTCTCGACGGCGTGGAACGGCTCTGACACCCCGAGCTCCTGGGCGGTGCCGGGCATCAGCTGCATCAGCCCCATGGCGCCCGCCTTCGAGACGGCTTGCGGGTCGAAGGCGCTCTCGGCGTGGATCACGGCCTTCACCATGGCCGGCGGGACGCCCGCGTCCCGGGCGGCCTGGACGATCAGCGGGTCGTAGCGCGCCCGGTCTCCGCTCCGCACGGCCGACCATCGGAAGCCCCCCGGCGGCCGCACGCGCTCGTAGCGCTTGTCGTAGGAGACGTTCGTGTAGTGGATGACCCCGCGCTCGTCGACGTAGCGGTAGAGCGAGCCGGCATCCGCCGGCGGCGCCAGCAGCGCGAGCAGGCAGGCAAGCAGCAGCACCGGCCCCCCGGTGCGACCGGCGGAGTGGGGATAGAATCGGCTCACGGTCGAGATGCATCGGCGACCTGACCCCGGCGCCTTAACCCCGCGGGGAGCCGAAGCGGTGCCGCCAGGAGGACGCGAGGGTTGCGCAACCAGGACCTCCGCGAGGTCGACTTCCTCGTGCTCGGCAGCGGCATTGCGGGCCTCTTCTACGCCCTCCAGGTGGCCACGCGCGGCCGGGTCGCGATCGTCACCAAGAAGGAGGCGGCGGACTCCGCCACGAACTTCGCCCAGGGCGGCATCGCCGCGGTCGTCTCGGACGACGACTCCTTCGAGGAGCACGTCCGGGACACGCTCGAGGCCGGCGCCGGGCTCTGCCGCGAGGCCGTGGTGCGCTTCGTGGTCGAACGCGGCCCGGCCACCATCGACGCGCTGGTGAAGGCGGGGGTCGGCTTCGACCGCGAGGGGGACCGCTTCGCGCTGGGGCGCGAGGGGGGCCACACCCAACGTCGGGTCCTGCACCACCGGGACACGACCGGCCGTGAGATCGAGCGCGCCCTGCTGGCCCGGGCCCGCGCCCACCCGAACATCGAGATCCTCGAAAACGCCTGCGCAGTCGACCTGCTGACCTCGGCCCGCGCCGGGCTGTCCGGGCCGAACCGCGCGCTCGGCGCCTACGTGCTGGATCCCACGGACGGGGCCGTGCATCGCTTCCGCGCGCGCATCACGTTCCTGGCCACCGGCGGTGCGGGCAAGGTCTACCTCTACACCAGCAACCCCGACATCGCGTCGGGCGACGGGATGGCCATGGCGCATCGCGCCGGCGCCAGCCTCGCGAACATGGAGTTCTTCCAATTCCACCCTACCTGTCTGTTCGAGCCTCGTGCCAAGTCGTTCCTGATCAGCGAGGCCGTGCGCGGCGAGGGGGGAATCCTCCGCAACCAGGCCGGCGAGGTCTTCATGGCCGGGCACCACCCCATGGCCGACCTCGCACCGCGCGACATCGTAGCACGCGCGATCGATTCCGAGCTCAAGCGCAGCGGCGACGAGCACGTGCTGCTCGACACCACGCACCTCGATCCCGCCTTCGTGCGGAAGCGCTTCCCGAACATCTACGAACGCTGTCTCGATTTCGGCATCGACATCACCCAGCGCGCGATCCCGGTGGTGCCGGCCGCGCACTACTGCTGCGGCGGCGTCGTCACCAACCTCGAGGGCGAGACGGACGTCCAGAACCTGTTCGCCGCGGGCGAGGTCACCTGCACCGGGCTCCATGGCGCAAACCGCCTGGCCTCGAACTCGCTCCTCGAAGGCGTGGTCTTCGCGGCCGCCGCCGCCGAGGCCTCCCTGGCCCGCATCGACGACGTCCCGGCCGGCCGGGAGGCCATCGAGCCCTGGCAGGAGGGCGACGCGACGGAGAGCGCCGAGGCGGTGGTGATCACGCAGAACTGGGACGAGATCCGGCGCTTCATGTGGAACTACGTCGGCATCGTGCGCTCCGACAAGCGCCTGGCCCGCGCGCGCCGCCGCATCGATCTGCTCCGTGAGGAGATCACCGAGTACTACTGGAACTTCCGGGTCACCCCGAATCTGCTCGAGCTCCGCAACCTGGCGATGGTGGCGCAGCTCGTGATCGAAGCCGCCCAGCAGCGCCGGGAGAGCCGAGGCCTGCACTACAACCTCGACCACCCCACGCGCGACGATGCCCACTTCGCACGGGACACGCTGCTCCCGGGCCGCGCGGCGGGCTGATCACCCGGGCCGCGCGGCGGGCTGATCAGGTCGGCTCCAGGACCCCGCTCTCGACCAGGCCCAGCAGCGCCGCCGACACCTGGGCGTCGGCCTCCGGGATCACGTCGTGGATGCGGCGCACCGTGAAGCCCGCCGCGGCGAGGTCGAGCACGGCCTCCTCGGTCTTGTCGAGCGCCTCCGTCGCGGCGAGCGCCTCGCGGTCGATCCGGAAGCGCTGGGCCCCGTCGAAGCGCGCGCCCGGCCGGCTCGCAGCCTCGTCGGCGCGTCGCGCGACCTCGAGCAGCGCAGCTTCGAGGCGCATCGGCTCGTCCTCTTCGTCGAGGGCGGATACGTGCGCATGGAACTCGAAGCTGCCCTGCTGCCAGAGCAGCATGCGGGAGAGCGCCTTGAGTCCGCGCGTGGCGCCGAGCCGCGCGTAGCGCAGGTTCCCCGCCTCGAAGGCGAGCACTCCCTCTTCTGCCCCGCTCCGCACGGCGAGCGTCCCGAGCGGCGAAGAACGGCCCAGCATCTGGATCAGGCTCGGCATTCCGAGCTCTTCGATGCGGCCCGAGATCCCGCTGGCCGAACGCTCCTGGTGCGCGCTCTGCGCGGCCCGTACCAGGGACGCGAGCGCGTCCTTCTGATCGGCCTCAACGTCGAAGAGGACGCTCACCGCCGCCACAGTGCCCTCGGTCTCGACGTGGCGGACCACGCGCCCCCCGACCTCGAGGCGACCGCCTCCTTCCGGATGTTGGAGCGAGAGGCGGACCTCCTTGCCGACCGGGAACTCGCTGGCATCCGCGGAGATCAGCGCTCCGCTCTCGGAGATGTCGCGCGTGACCCCTTCGATCCGGGCGTTCGGCCCGTCCAGGCTGGCGGGGACCCGCGCCGGAGAGCGCGGCGACGCACGCCGCTCGACCCGGGGGGCCGGGGACGGCGGGGACGGCGTCTCCGAGAAGTCGCGAGCGGAGCCGAAGTAGTCACCGTCCGGGGGCCGGGCCTCGCCCCCGAGGTCGA
>JBFIYM010000119.1:0-14106 GCA_041605395.1 Myxococcota bacterium
AGCTCGGTCAGCTGGCGCTCCCAGTCGCCCCGATCCGTGGAGATCGCCAGCCGGCTCTCGCGAGGCCACTCCTCGGGCGGCTCGAACGCCGCCCGGCTCCGGGCGACGCGCTCCGGCCCGGCCTCCGAGGCATCGCCCCCGACGCGGCGGCGCTCGGCCGCCCGCTCCCGGGCCGTCGCCTCGGCGCAATCGACGCGAACGAACCAGGCCGGCACCCCGCAGCGCGCGGCGAGCGCTCGGGCGGCGTCCCGATGCCGACGCAGGGACCAGGTCGCGTCGAGCACGACGCGCCGTCCGGACGCGAGTGCCGGCTCCGCGCGTTCGAGCAGGCCCCGGTAGGTCTCCTCGATGCGGGCGGGCGAATGGAGCGCGGCAGGCTCGGGCGCGGCGGCCTCGGGCGCCAGGCCTGCGCGACGCTTGCGCAGCCGATCGGACGCGATGGCCACGGCTGGCGTCCGATCCGTGAGCGCCCGCGCCACGCTGCTCTTGCCGGTGGCGACGCTTCCCCCCACCAGAACCAGGGCCCCGACGCCGCGACGACCGAGAAGCCGTTCGGCGAAGGCGAGATGCCGCTCGCAGCTCGCCTCCGCGGCACTGCGCTGGTCGGGGTCCATGGCCGCGTCGTGGCTTGCCAGCGCGGCGACCTTCGCTCGGACCGCGGCGCGGTACGCCGCGTACACATCGACCACGCGGTAGAGGTCGTAGTCGTCGGACGCCTCGGCGTAGTGGGCGAGGAACCCCTCGGCCAGGACGGACTGGCCCCGATAGGCGAGATCCATCGCGAGGAACGCCACGTCCGAGGCCGCGTCGATGCGTCGCAGGTCGTCCGAGAACTCGATGCAGTCGACGACGAGCGGCCGGGAAGGCCCGCTCTCGAACCAGAGATGCGCGAGGTGGAGGTCGCCGTGGCCGTCCACCGCGCGGCCGGCAGCGCGGCGCGCCTCGAGCGCTGCCGCGCTCGAGGCGAACGCCCGGCGCCAGGCCTCGGCCAGCGCCTCGCTGCGCGCCGGCGCGTGCGCCCGCAGCTCGCTCAGGTTGTCGCGCATCGGCCGATCGATGCGCTCCTGCCAGGCGGCCTTCGTGAAGGGCGCGGGGCAGCCGAGCCCGTGGGCCCGGTGGAAGTCCGCGATGCGCTCTGCCACCGCCACCAGGTGGTCGCGTCCGAACTCGTCGGCCCCCAGCAGCGTCAGGGCGTCGCGTCCATCCGCCAGCCGTCGCATCACGACGACGTGCTCGCGGTCGGCATGAAGCGCCTCGCCGATCGCGCCCACGCGAAAGCCCGCCGCGCTCGGCTCCAGCGCCGCGACTCCGAGGTAGACGTCGGGCGCCAGGCGGCGGTTGAGCCGGATCTCCCGCAGACAGTCGTCGTTCCGGGCGCTGCGCCGCGAGAAGTCCAGGAAGACCGGAGCCACGGCCTTGCGCAGCTTGTAGGCCCGCGTCTTCGTCAGGAACACGTGCGAGATGTGGGTCTGGATGTGCACGACCCCGGACGTCGCGCCGGCGTCTTCGGGGTAGGCGTGCGGCTCGGCCAGCGCCTCGACCAGGCCCGCGGGCAGCCGCTCGGTCACGGCGCGCTAGGGATCACGCGGCCCACCTTCGCGACCGCGCACGAGGGGCACGAAGCGCACGCCGAAGAGCGTGCGTTCGTCGAATCCCTCCGCGGTGCGTTCGAGCACGCGCAGGTCCTGCTGGAAGGAGCCGACCGGAATCACGAGGCGCGCTCCGACCGCGAGCTGATCGAGGAGCGCCTCGGGGACCTCCGGCGGCGCGGCCGCCACGAGGATGCCGTCGTAGGGCGCGTGGGCCGGAAGCCCGGCCCAGCCGTCGCCGGTGATCACCTCGACGTTCGTGTAGCCGAGCGCCGCGAGTCGGGTGCGCGCTTCTTCGGCCAGGGCGGGGACGATCTCGATCGAGTAGACCTGCCGGACGAGGCGCGAGAGCACGGCCGCCTGGTATCCGGAGCCCGTCCCGACGTCGAGCACGACGTCGTCCGGCTCGGGCGCCAGCTCCTCGCTCATGACGGCGACGACGTAGGGCTGGGAGATGGTCTGACCGTGGCCGATCGGGAGCGGTCCGTCGTCGTAGGCCGATCGCTCGAGATCCGGCGGGACGAAGCGGTGGCGGGGGACGGCTCGCAGGGCCTCGAGGACCCGCTCGTCCCGGACGCCGCGCGCCTCGATCTGCGTGCGCACCATCTCGGCGCGCTGGTCCGCGTATTCTCGCACCGTACCGTTGCAGGCCGCCACAGCCCCGAGCCCTCCCAGCGCCACCCGCGCGAGGCGGGCGCCGACCCGGCGGAGGATGCCAGGTCGTGTGAGCCCTGCCCGTCGCGTCGTCGGCCTACTCCACTTCGATGGTGGCGTCGATCGAGACGCTCAGCATGCTCTTCCCGGACTCGAAGGCAGGCGACACCTCCGCCGCCGCCTCGAGCGCCATCACGCGCCCCTGCTGCAGATAGGGAACCGGGGACGGCTGCTGGCCGATCGACAGGCTCATCAGGTTCCAGCCCCGCCGGCCGATGCCTCGCGCGATGAGTCCGGCGCGCTGCCGGAACGCCGAGAGCGCCTCCACGATCAGCTCCTCCTCGAGGCGCTCGCGCGTCTCGGGCGAGACCGAGAAGGAGACACCGCGCAGCAGCAGGCCCTGCGCTTGCAGTCGCCCGACCAGGCCGGTGAGGGAGTCCACGCTGGCGCTCTCGATCACCAGGTCCTGCCGCGCGCGCCAGCGCGCGATCTTCTCGCGATCGCGGTCGTACACGGGATGGGTCTGGTAGGCCCCGCTCGAGACCTCGATCTCCTCGGCCGCCTTGGCCAGGGCGAGCGCTTCGCCCATGCGGCGGTTCACGCGGACCGCGAGCTCCGCCGCGTCGCTGCCCTCCTCGTCGACGCCGAGCGTGGTCATCAGCCAGTCGTTCGGCACCTCGCGCGTGGCCTCCACGCGAAAGCTCACCTGGTCCTTCGGCGGCGGGAACAGCTTCTGGGCGCTGGCCGGCAGCGCCACGAGACCGAGCAGGACGGCGAGACCCGTGCGGTACATGCGCACCCCCCTTCGAGGAACGAGCCTAGCGACCGCGTACGCCGGGCTCGACGCCCGGGCGGGGGCTCAGCCGGAGGCCTGGAGCTCGGTCGCCGCATCCAGCACGGCGCGGACGATCTTGTCGTAGCCGGTGCAGCGACACAGATTGCCAGCGAGTCCGAAGCGGACCTCCCGCTCGCTCGGCGTCGGGTTGCGCTCGAGCAGCGCCTTGGCGGCGACCACGATGCCCGGGGTGCAGACGCCGCACTGGAGGCCCGCGTGCTCGAGCAGCTTCTGCTGCACCGGGTGGAGCGCGCCGGGCCGGGCCACCCCCTCGACCGTCTCGACCCGCCGCCCCGCGACCTCGGCGGCCAGCACGAGGCATGCGCAGACCAGGCGACCGTCGAGCACCACCGAGCAGGCGCCGCAGTCCCCGGTGCCACAGCCCTCCTTGGACCCCGTCAGCCCGACCCCGTTGCGCAGGGCATCGAGCAGGGTCTCGTGCGGCTCGCAGAGGAACTCCACGGGCTCCCCGTTGACCACCGTCTCGACGTGAAGCCGGGCCATCAGTGGGTCTCCCGTGCGCTGCCGGCCGCCCGGCCGGAGGCGATCGCGGCCGCGCGGCGCGCCAGCACGCCCGCCACGTGGCGGCGGTAGGCGACGGTGCCCCGCTTGTCGTCGATGGGGCGCGCGGCCTGACGCGCGGCCTCCGCCAGCCGGGCCAACGCCGCTTCGTCGATTCGCGCCCCGACCAGCGCCGCCTCGGCGGACGGCACCCGGAACGCGGTCGGCCCGACCGCGCCGAGCGCCACGCGCGCGTCGCTGCAGCGCCCGTCGGGTGCGAGGGTCACGCGCACGGCGGCGCCGACCACGGCGATGTCCATCTCGCTGCGCGGGATCAGGCGCAGATAGGCGTCGGCGCTGCGCTCGGGAGGGTGTGGCAGGCGCAGGGCCACGAGCAGCTCGCCCGCAGCGAGGGCCGTCTGGCCCGGTCCGGTCGAGAACGCCGCGACGGGCAGCTGCCGCCGCCCTTCGGGACCGGCCAGCTCGGCGACGGCGTCGTGCACCAGCAGCGCGGGGGTCGTGTCTGCCGCGGGGGACGCGTTGCAGAGATTGCCGCCGACGCTGGCGCGGCCCTGGATCTGCTCGCTCCCGATCAGGGCCACGGCCTCGGCGAGCCCGGGGAAGTGGCGCAGGACGGCCGGGTGCTCCCGCAGCGAGACCGCGGGCACGGCGGCGCCGATCGTGATCGCCTCGGCGCTCTCGCGCACCTCGAGCAGCTCGGGAATGCGCTTCACGTCGACGAACACCGCCGGGTGCCGCAGCCCCGCTCGCATCTGGGCGAGCAGATCGGTCCCGCCGGCCAGGACGCGCGCCTCGCGCCCGTGCTTCGAGAGCAACGCCACGGCGTCCTCGACGCGCTCCGGCGCCTCGAAGCTTCGCGCCTGCCCGAGGGTCATGCGCCCCCCGCGAGCGGCGGTAGGAAGTGGAGCTCGCTGCCGGTGGGAACCGGCTCGAGCCAGGCCTCCTGCACGATCTCCCCGTCGATCGCGACGGCGAAGCGCGGGCCGAGCCGCTCCGCGAAGCCCGGGAAGCGGGCGTCGAGTGCAGCCACGACCCCGCGCACGTCGCGGGCCTGGAGCTCGACGCGCTCGACCCCCGTGAACGCGCGCAGTCCGCTCGGGATCACGACGTCGATCACCCGGCGCGGTCCGCGAGCGCTGCCAGCAGCCGCGGAGGCGAGATCGGCAGGCTCGCCATGCGCACGCCCACCGCCCGGGCGACCGCATTCGCGACCGCGGCGAGCGGCGGCACGATGGGCGTCTCGCCCACGCCCCGCACGCCGTACGGATGGTTGGGGTTCGGCACCTCGACCACGACCGTGTCGATCATGGGCAGGTCGCTCGCCACGGGCATCCGGTAGTCGAGGAAGCTCGGGTTCTCGAGCACCCCGTTCGCGTCGAAGCAGTACTCCTCGTGGAGCGCCCAGCCGATGCCCTGCGCCACGCCCCCCTGCATCTGGCCCTCGACGTAGCCCGGGTGGACGGCGCGCCCGGCGTCCTGCACGGCGGTGTAGCGGAGGATCTCGACGCGGCCCGTGTCGGGGTCGACCTCGACGTCGCACAGGTGCGTGGCGAAGCCGGGCCCGGCACCGCGCGCGCTCAGCTGGGCCTGACCGTTGATGGGCCCGCCGGTGGCCCCGAGCTGCTTCGCGATCTCGGCGACCGTGAGCGCCTCGTGGGACAGGCCCGAGCCCTCGGCGGGCACGCAGCGCCCGTCGACGAAGTCCACCTGCGCCGGGTCGCACCCCCAGAGCTTCGCCGCGCGCTCGCGGAGCTGGCGCGCCACGTCGCGCGACGCCTCGACCACGGCCATGCCGGTGGCGAAGGTGACGCGACTGCCGCCGGTCATGTCCGTGTAGCCCACCGACTCGGTGTCGCCGACCACCGGACGCACCTTCGCGACGTCGATGCCGAGCTCCTCGGCCGCGAGGATCGCGAGCGAGGCCCGCGAGCCCCCGATGTCCGGGTTGCCCGTCGCGACGATCGCGGTGCCGTCCTCGGTGAGACGCACCTCGGCGGAGGAGCTCATGCCCGCGTTGAACCAGAAGCCGCAGGCCACGCCCCGCCCCTGGTTCGGGCCGAGCTCGCTCTGGTAGTGCGGGTGGGCCTGCGCGGCCTCGAGCGTCTCGACCATCCCGATGCGCTTGAAGCGCGGGCCGTACGGGGTGCGGGTCCCCTCCCGGGCGGCGTTGGCGAGGCGCAGCGCGATCGGGTCGAGCCCGAGCTGCTGTGCCAGCTCGTCGAGCAGCGACTCGACGGCGAACGCGGCCTGGGGTGCCCCGGGCGCCCGGTAGGCGGCGGTCTTCGGCTTGTTCACCACCACGTCGAAGCTCTCGATCGCGAAGTGCTCGAAGGCGTAGGGCGCGAACACCGTCATGGCCGCGGCCTGCGCCGGGGAGCCCGGAAAGGCGCCCGCCTCGAGCCACATGCGTGCGCTTCCGGCGGTGAGCTTGCCCTCCCGCGTCGCCCCGAGCTTGATCGTGAGCGTCGAGGCCGCCGCCGGGCCGCTCGCCCGGAACACCTCGTCCCGCGACATCACCAGCTGGACGGGCCGGCCGGCCTTGCGCGAGAGCAGGATCGCGAGCGGCTCCAGGTAGACCGTCGTCTTGCCCCCGAAGCCCCCGCCGATCTCGCTCGGGATCACCTTGATCTGGGACACGTCGAGCCCGAGCACGGCGGCCGAGTAGGCACGCACCATGAAAGGGCCCTGGGTGCAGCACCAGACCACGGACTGGCCGTCCTCGTTGGTCCGCGCCACCACGGCGTGGGGCTCGATGTAGCCCTGGTGCACCGTCTTGGTGGTGTAGGTGCGTTCGAGGACCACGTCGGCGGAGGCGAAGCCGCTCGCGAGGTCGCCCCGCTCGAAGTGGATGCGGGCGGCCACGTTCGGCGTGTTCGTCTCGGCGCCGCGCGTCTCGAGGTCCGCATGCAGGACGGGGGCGTCCGGCGCCAGCGCCGCCTCGATCGAGAGCACCGGCGGGAGTGGCGCGTACTCGACCTCGATCGCGGCGAGGGCGCGCTCCGCCGCCTCGGAGCTCGTGGCGGCGACGGCCGCCACGGCGTGGCCGTGGTAGAGCACCCGGTCGCGCGCCAGGACGTTGCGTGAGAGGTCCCGGAAGTCGGTCGGCCCCTCCCCGTCGGAAGCCTGGCGCGAGGCCAGCTCGGGGAGGTCGGCGGCGGTCGCCACGGCCTTCACCCCCGGCAGCGCGAGCGCCTTCGCGGCATCGAGCCGCACGATGCGGGCATGCGCGTGGGGGCTGCGCAGGACACGGCCCACCAGCATGTCCGGGAAGTGCAGGTCCGCGCCGAACTGGGCCCGACCCGTCACCTTGTCGACGCCGTCGTGGCGGATCGGCCGGGTGCCGATCCAACGGAACTTGGGTGCCTCGCTCATGCCCGTCTTCCCCTCTCGAGAAGCGGGCAGAACGTATCAGACCTCTCCGCGGTCGACGTCGCCGCGGGCTAGAGGCCGAGCTCCCCGCGCTCGTAGAGGGCGAGAAAGGCGTCGGCGAGGGCGGGGTCGAACTGCGTGCCCCGCCCGCGCTCGACCTCCTCCGCGATCTGGCCGGGCGTGAGCGGGCCTGGTCGGTTCACCCTCGGGCGGCGCATGGCGTCGACCGCGTCGGCGAGGGCGACGATGCGGGCCTCGAGCGGAATCGCATCGCCCGACTTCCCATCGGGGTAGCCCGAGCCGTCCCACCACTCGTGGTGGGACTGCACGATGGGGGAGATCGGCTCCCAGAGCCGGATCCGCGCGAGCATGCGGGCGCCGACGGAGGGGTGCAGGCGCAGCGCGCGGGGATCGCGGTGGCGCGACTGGTCGAACTTGAGAAGCCCGATGTCGTGCAGCATCGCGGCGAAGTGGAGGCGCTCGATCTGCTGCGCCTCGAGTCCGAGGGCGTGGCCCAGCCGGTTGGCGAGGCGCGCCACACCGAGGGCGTGCCCCTCGCGCTCGACCACGTGGGCGTCGAGGGCCCCGACCAGCAGCTCCGTGACGTGCGCGAAGAAGTTCCGCTGCGCATCCTCGAGATCGCCGCGCCTGAGCGCCGCATTGGCCATCCCGACGAGGGTGGTGGCGGCGGCGAGCGCTTCCGGCCACACGGCCTCGGCGCGACCGGCCAGCAGCACCGCGCCCTGCCCGGCGCCAGGAACGCCGACCGGCAGCGCCACCGGGGCGCGATCGCCGGCGTCACCGGCGCTCGCGGCGCCGGCCGCCACGGCGTCCGCCGCGAGCGTCCGACGCGACTCGAGGTGCTCCTCCCACCAGCGACCGGCGGGTTCGCCGCGCTGGAGGATCAGCTCGAGGGGCTTCTCGGGGGTCCGCGAGAACAGGACCCCGATCGCGACGTCCGGAAGCAGCGCGGCCAGGTGGTCGGCCGCGAGGGCGAGCGTGGCCTCGAGATGGGTGTCCCCCGCCAGCTCGCGCGACGCGGCCAGCATCACCGAGAGGCGCCGGTTGTCGGCCTGCATGCGTTCCAGCGCACGGCGCGTGATCACGCGCAGCGCCAGGAACAGGGCCAGTGAGAGCACGCCGAGCGAGATGCAGGCCGCGATCCACCCGGCCCGGGCCGAGTCGTCCGTCGCGTGGAAGGGCAACACGTAGCGCTGCACCAGCCAGGTGAAGGCGGCGACGGGGCCGATCCCACCGACGAAGTAGGCCGCGAACACGCCCCGATCGAGGCGCTGGGAGAACAGGGAGTGCCGCATCGCTGGGGCCCCCGGGTGGACGGAAGCGAGGTCCCGCGGTTCTTCGTCCGATCCGGCGCCGCGCTTGACGACCCCACCCCCCGTGGGGCGACCGGTGGCCAGGGCCCGAAAAACCGAGGTGGAACGCGGCCGAGCTGTGAACTGGTTCATACCGGACGCACGGCAGCCGCCGATACGTTGCCCACCAGCAGGAAGGAGGGGTCCCATGAAGCCGCTGGCCTTCGTACTCCTGGTCATCGCCCTTCACGTGGGCGTGGCCTCGGTGTCCGCGACGCGACATCTGCTCCGCGCCGACGTCTCGATCCCGCTGCTCACCTGCGAGGCGAACCGCTAGCCGGAACGCCCCGCGAGACTCAGCTCGCGGCCGTCCGCTCGCGCCCGAGGCGCTCGGCGGCGGCCCGCACGATGGCGGCGTCTTCGACCTCCCGGGCCGGTCGCGGCTGGCTTCGCACCACGTCCTCGAGAGCGGCGAGTGCCTCCGCCCGGCGCGCGGGCGCGAGGTCGAGCCAGGTGAGCGCGACGAGGTAGTGGTTGCCGGGGTGACCGGGCCAGCGTGCCGCCGCTTCCTCGGCGAGCGGCACGGCGCGGTCGCGATCCACCCAGCCCGAGAGGAAGGGCACGCGCGGCAGGGTGCCGTGGAGACGCGCCAGCAGGCGCAGCGGTCCGCCCTGCTCGAAGTCCGGATCGATGCGGTGGGCGAGCAGCGCGTGCTCGTACACGCGATTCGCGACGCCCTTGCGGACGGCCTCCAGCAGACCGTGGGTGCGGCTCCACGAGCCCCAGGCCACGGCAGACCAGAACTGCACCCCGGCCGCATCCTTCGCCGAGACGCCGCTGCTCGCGAGGCGCTCGAGCAGTGCGGCGTCGGAGAGGTCCTCGAGAGGTCCCGTCCGCGCGGCGAGGGCCGCCAGGCCCTCGTCCGCGACGTCGGCCGCACGCTCGAAGATGGCCTTGCGGCGCGCGTCGTCGTCGCTGGCGAACTCCCCGTGGAAGTGGAGCGCGCGAAGCAGCTTCCAGCGCGCCTCCAGGCGGGTCGGGTCGGCCTCGACCGCTCGCTCGTAGGCGGCGACCAGGAGCGCCCCCTGCTCACTCGCGACACGCCCCGCGTTCGCGCTCGCCGCCCGTCGCGTCCAGGCCTCGTCCGCGCGCGCGAGCAGACTCGTCTCGTCCGGGAGGGACGCCCCGGCCGGCGTCGCGAGAAGCGCCAGGGCGAGAAGACCCTGGAACGTGCTTCGGACGCGGATCATGCGGTCGCTCCTTCGGCGCGCATCGACTTGCTCGATCGCTCGTGAATCAACTCCTCGGCCGCCCGGCGGCCGGAACGAAGTGCGCCGTGGAGCGAGGCCATGTCCCGGTGGTCTCCACAGACGAACAACCGGGCGCCCAGCCGGGCCCGGCGCTCCACGGGCTCGAGCCAACCCACGGTCTGACGAGGGAGCGCGCGCTGAATTCGGTCGATGCGGAGCAGGCGCCAGCGCGCCACCTCGGGGCCGAACCACCCTTCCAGCTGGACGCGCACGCGCCTCACCAGCGCATCGTCGGAGCGTTCCGCGTCCCCGACCAGGTTCGCCGAGACCAGGGCCCGGCCCGGGGGTGCGTAGCTCGGCTGAACGGCGCTCGGAACGCACAGGTGGTTGATCGGGCCCTTCCCCTCCCCGTCGAGGACGAGCACCGGCTCGCCCACCGGGTCCCGCTCGGCCGCGAAGTGGAGACACGTCGTCGACCGATGGGCGACGGCCGGAAGCTCGGGAACCAGGCGGCGGGCCACCTCGCCATCCGTGGCCACGACCACCGCCGAAGCCGCGACGTGCTGGCCCGACACGCGGACGCCGTCGTCGGTCACGGCCTCGACGCTCGCGCCGGTGCGAACGCAGTCCCCCGGCAGGCGGCCGGCCAGCTGGCGCGGGATGGCTTCCATGCCTCGCTCCGGAAGGGCGGCGTCCCCCGTGGCGAAGTGGCGAAAGGCGAAGTCGAAGAAGCGGCTCGAGCTCTCGAGCTCCGATTCCAGGAAGACGCCGGCAAGGAAGGGCCGGAAGAAGGTCTCCACCGCCCGGGCCCCGAAGCCGCGCCGCGCGAGGCGAGCGCGCGTCGTCTCCTCGGGACGCGTGTAGAGGCGTTCGAGCGAGCCTCGGCTCACGTCGTGGCGCAGGGCGAGCAGGCGCAGCTGGTCGCGGAGCGGCATGACGCCCGAGGTGAGGGTCCGAAGCAGCTCGCCCGGGCGTCGCGCCGGGTCCAGGAAGCGAAGACGTCGCCCCCGCTGCTGGATCAACGCCCCCGGGCAGAAGCGACCGAGAGCGAGCGCCTCGAGATCCAGCTGGCGCTGCGCCTCGGGGTACGAGGTGGCGAGCACCTGGAAGCCGCGGTCGATCAGGAAGCCGTCGACGCGGTCGCTGCGCACCCGCCCCCCGACGGCCTCCGCCGCCTCGAACACGCGTACCGGAACGCCCGCCTGGTGGAGGGCCACCGCGCAGGCGAGACCGGCCAGGCCGGCGCCGACGACCACCACCGGCGCGCCGCGCTCAGACATGGTTGCGCAGCATCAGCTCTCGCGGATGCGGCTCGAGGTAGACCTGGCCGGCCAGATACGAGACCCCGAGCCGGTCCACGGTGTGTCGGATCAGCGTGATCGGAACCACGAGCGGCACCAGCCCGGCCCGGTAGTCCGCCACCTGGGAGGCGATCGCGCGCCGCGTGGGCGCGTCGAGACGGTCGCGGAAATAGCCGAGGCAGTGCTCGAGGACGTTCACGTGGCGGCGCGGGGTGGCGCGAACGGAGAGGGCCGCCATCAGCTCCTGGGCATAGTGAGCGCGCAGCACCTTGCGGTCCGTGTGCTTCGCGTGGGCCACCATCCGCCCGAGACGGCGGTAGGCCTCCGGAGAGTGCGCCATCAGCTGGAGCTTGTGCGCCGTGTGGAACGCCACGAGGCGCCCGACCGAGAAGCGCCCCGCGAGCAGGGAACGCAGCCGGCGATAGGCGAAGATGCGCTCGATCCAGTTCTCGCGCAGCACGGGGTCGTTCAGTCGACCCTCTTCCTCCACCGGCAGCGCCGGGTCGGAGTCGAGCAGGGCCGCCGCGAACAGGCCGCGGCCGTCGCGCTTCCGCAGGCCGTTCGGCTCGCGCACCTTGACCCGCTCCATCCCGCAGCTCGGCGAATCCTTCTTCAGCACGTAGCCACACAGCTCGAGCTTCTCGAGCGCCCGCACGCGGCTCTGGGCGAAGCGCTCCATCGCGGCCGTCCAGTCGTGCCCGTTCCGGGTCCCGACCATGCGCAGCCGCTCTCCGTCGCGCAGCAGGTGGACCGCCTCGCGCGGAATCCCCATGCCGAGCTCCACCTCCGGACACACGGGGACCCATTCCACGAACGGCCCCAGCTGGTCCGTCAGGAAGCGGTCGCGCTTGTGCCCGCCGTCGAAGCGCACCTCCTCCCCGAGCAGGCAGCTCGAGATGCCGACCCGCAGCGGCGCATCGTCGCGCCAGAGCGGCTGCGCGGTCATGCGCTCCGCGCCTCCTCGAAGCGGGTGATGGCGAGCCGGCGGCGCTCGCCGTGGTCCACGATCGGCGGCGGATACTCGGGGCAGTGCGCCGACGCCCGCCAGGGCCGGTGCAGCAGCGACATCGGCACGTCGCGCAGCTCGGGCACCCAACGACGGACGTAGGCGCCGTCGGCGTCGAAGCGCTCGCCCTGCGCGACCGGTGAGAAGATCCGGAAGTAGGGCTGCGCATCGGTGCCGGTGGAGGCGGACCACTGCCAGCCCCCGTTGTTCGAGGCCGGATCGCCATCGATCAGGTGCTGCATGAAGAACCGCTCGCCCCGCCGCCAGTCGATGAGCAGATCCTTGACCAGGAAGCTGGCCGTGATCATGCGCGCCCGGTTGTGCATCCAGCCGGTGCTGCAGAGCTGCCGCATCCCGGCGTCCACGATCGGATACCCGGTCCGCCCTTCGCACCAGGCGGCGAAGCCGGCGTCGTCGCGGTTCCAACGGACGTCCTCGAACTCGGGACGAAACGCGTGGCGCAGTACGCGCGGATGCGTCTCGAGGATGCCGGCGTAGAACTCGCGCCAGACGAGCTCGTCGAGCCATTTCGCGATGCCGGCGCGCAGGCGCGGCTCGCGGGCCGCGGCGTCGCGTCCGGTATGGAAGCAGTCCCGCGGCGAGAGGGTGCCGAAGCGCAGGTGGTGGGACAGCCGCGAGGTTCCGTCGACCCCGGGCCGGTCCCGCGCGGACGTGTAGTCGCCGACCGGACCGTCGAGAAAACTCTCGAGACGACGGCGCGCAGCCCGCTCCCCCGCTCCGGCGGCGACGTCCGGCGGCGCGAGCGGTCCGGCCCCCGCGGCCGGGGACGGCGCGGGCTGCGGAAGGCGGAGGGGCGCAGGCTCGGGGGGAGGCTCGCTCTGGAAGCGGCGCCACCAGGCGTTGCGAAAGGGAGTGAAAACCCGGAACGGCTGACCGGCGCCGGTGCGGATCTCCTCCGCCTCGAACACGACCCGGTCCTTGTGCTCGAGGCAGGCAATCCCGGCCTTCTCGAGGGCGGAGCGCACCGCACCGTCGCGCGCTCGTGCGAAGGGGGACGTATCCCGATTCCAGCTCACGCGCTCGATCGCGAGCTCGCGCGCCAGCTTCGGCAGCTCCCGCCGCGGATCGCCCCGCCGCACGATCAGGGTGTGACCGCGCTGCGCGAGGGATTCCCCGAGCTTCGCCACGCAGGCCTCGAGGAAGGTGAGCCGGCGGCCCGGGCCGTCCGTGGCAGCGGCCAGGCGCGGGTCGAAGACGAAGGCGAACGCGATCTCGGACGCGTCCCGCGCCGCCGCGGCGAGCGCGGTGTTGTCGCGCAGGCGAAGGTCCGAGCGGAACCAATGGAGGCTTCTCACATCAGGCATTCTCTTCGCCCGGCCCGGAGGCGTCAATACCCGTCGAGATATTTTATTGACAAAATGCCCCCGTCGGGTCAACCTCCCGCCGTGTCCCGGTCGAAGTCCCGCACGGAAGACGAGATGACCTACTCCCTCGGGCTCGTGTCCCGCCTGACGGGCCTCTCGCCGCACGTGCTGCGCGCCTGGGAGCGGCGCTACGAAGCCGTGACGCCGCTGCGCACGGCGGGGGGCACGCGACGCTACCGGGAATCCGACGTCGCGCGACTGCGGCTGCTGACCGCCGCCGTCGAGGCCGGTCATCCGATCGGCGACGTGGCGGGCCTGAGCGACGCCGAGCTGCGTCGCCGCGCGGGCCGCGGCGAGTCGGAAGCGCGCCCTCCCCTGCGTGCCGTTCTCGAAGCGCTCGACGCGCTCGATGCGGAGGAGACCGACCGGTTGCTCGGCATGCAGCTCGCCGCCCTCGGCCCGAGTCGCTTCGCACGCGCAGTCGTGCTTCCCCTGCTCGACGAGATCGGGAGCCGGTGGGAGCGCCGCGAGCTGTGCATGGCGTCCGAGCATCTCGCCAGCGCGGTCGTTCGCAGCCTGCTCGGTGCGCTCCTGCGGCGCCGCAGCGGCTCGGCGGCGACCCATCCGCTGCTGTTCACGACGCTGAGCGGCGACCGTCACGAGCTCGCCGTGCTGGTCGCGGCGGTCCTGGCTGCGGACCTCGGTGCGCACGCGATCTTCCTCGGCCCGGACCTTCCGCCCGCCGAGGTGGTGCTCGCGGCCGAGAAGACGGGGGCGGCCGCGGTGGTGGTGGGGATCAGCAACTTCGCCGCAGCGTCGGCGCGAAGCCGCGCGCTGCGCGAGCTCCGCGCCGCGCTCCCGGCTCGCATCGCCGTCTGGGTCGGCGGGCGCGGCGTCGTGGGGCTCAACCTCCCTGCCGGCGTCGAGGCCCTCGAGGGCCTC
>JBFIYM010000120.1:0-14050 GCA_041605395.1 Myxococcota bacterium
CCTCTACCAGGGCCGCTCCTACAAGGTCTATCGCGGCATGGGCTCGCTCGGCGCCATGGCCGAAGGCAGCCGCGATCGGTACTTCCAGGGCCACGTCGAAGACCCGCGCAAGCTGGTCCCGGAGGGCATCGAGGGCCGCGTGCCGTACCGGGGCAGCCTCACGAGCAGCATCTTCCAGCTGCTCGGCGGCGTGCGCGCCGGCATGGGCTACTGCGGCGCCGCCAACCTCGGCGAGCTGCGCGGCAAGGCGCGCTTCGTCCGGATCTCGCAAGCGGGGCTCCAGGAGAGCCACGTCCACGACGTGATCATCACCCAGGAGGCCCCGAACTACCGCATCGAGTAGGCGGCCGGCCTTCCCCCCAACCGGGCCCAGCGACTCGAGAGCACGGAGCAGCGCGCAGCGCTGCGGAGTCGCCCCCATGCCCCCCGACGCTCATCGAGACCGGATTCTGATCCTGGACTTCGGCGGTCAGACCACGCAGTTGATCGCCCGCCGGATCCGCGAGCAGCAGGTCTACTGCGAGATCCACCCGCCGACCCTGACGCCGGCCGAGGCGCGGGCCTTCGCGCCGGCCGGGATCATCCTCTCGGGGGGACCGGCGAGCGTGCTGGCACCCGATTCGCCCACGCTGGATCCCGCCCTGTTCGAGCTCGGGGTTCCGGTGCTCGGCATCTGCTACGGGGTCCAGCTGATGACCCGGCTGCTCGGCGGGCTGGTGGAGCAGGCCGAGGAGCGGGAGTTCGGTCGCGCGCTGCTCAAGCTCGAGCAGGCCCATCCGCTGTTCGCGGACCTGCCGGGCTCGGAGCGCAACGTCTGGATGAGCCATGGCGACCGGGTGCTGCGGCTGCCGCCGGGCTTCGCGGTGATCGCGACCAGCGACGGCTCGCCCTTCGCCGCCGTGGCCGACCCGAGCCGGGGCTTCGTCGGCGTGCAGTTCCACCCCGAGGTGGCGCACACCGAGGGCGGCGACCGCATGCTGTGGAACTTCGTGCACGGCATGTGCGGCTGCCGCGGCAGCTGGACGGTGGCGGCCTTCGTGGAGGAGGCCGTGGAGCGCGTTCGCGCGCAGGTCGGCCAAGGCCAGGCGGTCTGCGGGCTCTCGGGCGGGGTCGACTCCTCGGTGGCCGCCGCGCTGGTGGGCCGCGCGATCGGCGAGCGCCTCACCTGCATCTTCGTCGACCACGGCCTGCTCCGGGCCGGCGAGCGCGAGCAGGTCGAGCGGGAGTTCCGGGAGCACCTGGGCATGCGCCTCGTCACGGTCGACGCGAGCGAGCGCTTCCTGGCGGCGCTCGCGGGCGTGGTCGACCCGGAGCGCAAGCGGCGCATCATCGGCCACCTGTTCGTCGAGGTGTTCGAGGAGGAAGCGCGCCGGCTCGGAGACGTGGACTTCCTGGTGCAGGGCACGCTGTATCCGGACGTGATCGAGAGCGTCTCGGTGCGCGGCCCCTCCGCCACCATCAAGACGCACCACAACGTGGGCGGGCTCCCCGAGCGCATGCGCCTCCAGCTGGTCGAGCCGCTCCGCGAGCTGTTCAAGGACGAGGTGCGTGCGGCCGGCCGGCAGCTCGGGCTGCCCGAGGTGCTGGTGGGGCGGCACCCGTTCCCGGGCCCCGGCCTCGCGATCCGCATCATGGGCGAGGTCACGCGCGAGCGCCTCGCGACGCTGCGGAAGGCCGACGCGATCCTGCTCGACGAGCTCCGCCGCCAGGGCCTCTACGACTCCATCTGGCAGGCCTTCGCCGTGTTCCTGCCGGTCCAGAGCGTGGGCGTGATGGGCGACGAGCGCACCTACGAGAACGCCATCGCGCTGCGCTGCGTGACCTCGGCGGACGCGATGACGGCCGACTGGGCCCGGCTGCCCTACGACGCGCTGGCCACGATCTCCAACCGCATCACCAACGAGGTGAAGGGCGTGAACCGGGTGGTCTACGACGTCTCGTCGAAGCCCCCGGCCACGATCGAGTGGGAGTGATGGCGCGAGTTCCGTTCCGGAACGCCGCTCCGCCGGGTCTCGGCGGCTGGGCCGGGCCCTAGCCATGGCGCGCGTTCCGTTCACCCACCTCCACCTCCATACGCAGTACTCCCTCCTCGACGGGGCCATCAAGCACGACGCCTTGTTCGAGCGCCTGCGCGCGCTCGGCCAGGAAGCCATCGCGATGACCGACCATGGCAACCTGTTCGGGGCGGTCGAGTTCTACGAGAAGGCGCAGGCGGCGGGCGTGAAGCCGATCCTCGGCTGCGAGGCCTACATCGCGGCCGGCTCGCGCACCGACAAGGAAGCGCGCGAACGGGACGCGGGTGGCCTCGACGCGATCAGCCACCAGCTGCTGATCGCGATGGACGACACCGGCTACCGCAACCTGATGCAGCTGGTCTCGCGCGCCTACCTCGAGGGCTTCTACTACAAGCCGCGCATCGACCTCGATCTGCTGCGCAGGCACAGCGAGGGCCTGATCGCGACCTCGGGCTGCCTCTCGTCCCTCGTCTCGCGGCGCATCCTCGGCGGGCAGCTCGACGAGGCCTGGCGGCTGGCGGAGGAGTTCTCGCGGATCTTCCCCGGTCGCTACTACCTCGAGCTGCAGCGCCACGGCATCCCGGCGCAGGACACGGTGAACGCCGAGCTTCTCAAGATGGCCAGCGACCTGCGGCTGCCGCTGCTGGCCACGAACGATGCGCACTACCTCGAGGCGTGCGACCACGCCCACCACGACGCGCTGCTGTGCATCGGCACGGCCTCCAACATCGAGGACGCGGATCGCCTCCGCTTCGACGGCCAGGGCTTCTTCGTGAAGAGCGGCGAGGAGATGCTCGAGCTCTTCCACGACCACCCCCAGGCCGTCCACGCCACGATGGAGATCGCCGAGCGCTGCTCCTTCGAGCTGCCGATGGGCAGCTACCACATGCCCGAGTTCCAGGTGCCGGTGGGCCAGACGCGCGAGGCCGTGCTCGAGAGCGACGCCTGGGCGGGCCTCCGGAGCCGGCTCGGGATGGCCCCCGACGAGCCGTTCACGGAGCGGCACGCACCCTACGTGAAGCGCCTCGAGCACGAGCTCGGCGTCGTCTCGCAGATGGGCTTCGCCGGCTACTTCCTGATCGTCGCCGACTTCATCGGTTGGGCGAAGCAGCACGGCATCCCGGTGGGCCCCGGGCGCGGCTCCTCGGCCGGGAGCTTGGCGGCCTGGTCGCTCGGCATCACCGGCGTCGACCCGATCGAGTACGACATCATCTTCGAGCGCTTCCTGAACCCCGAACGCGTCTCGATGCCGGACATCGACGTCGACTTCTGCATGCGGGGGCGCGACGAGGTGATCCGCTACGTCGCCGGCAAGTACGACGAGCCGGGCCGTGGGGACGAGGGCCGGCGCGTCTCCCAGATCATCACGTTCGGAACCCTCCAGGCGCGCGCCGCGATCCGCGACGTGGGCCGCGTCATGGGACTCTCCTACGGCGACGTGGACCGCATCGCGAAGCTGGTGCCCGAGACGCTCGGCATCAGTCTCGAGGACGCCGTGGCGCAGAGCCCGGAGCTCCGGGCGCGCGCCGAGTCGGACGGGCAGGTGGCGCGGCTGCTCGAGACGGCGCGCAAGCTCGAGGGCCTGACGCGGCACGCCTCGACGCATGCCGCCGGCGTGGTGATCGGCAACCAGCCGCTGATCGAGCTGGTGCCGCTCTACCGGGATTCGCGCACCGGCGACGTGCTCACGCAGTACGACTGGCGCTGCGTCGAGAAGGTCGGGCTGATCAAGTTCGACTTCCTGGGGCTCCGGACGCTCACGCTGATCGCGGACGCCGAGCGGCACATCCGGGCCAGCGGGCTCGCGGACTTCTCGGCCGAGCGCATCCCGCTCGACGACGAGGCGGCCTACGACCTGCTCTCGAGCGGGGACACCGAAGGCGTGTTCCAGATGGAGTCGGCGGGCATGACGGAGCTCGTCACCAAGCTCAAGCCGCGCTCCTTCAAGGAGGTGATCCCGCTGATCGCCCTCTACCGGCCGGGCCCGCTCGGGTCCGGCATGGTGGCCGACTACGTGGCACGCAAGAACGGCGTGACCAAGGTCGAGTATCTCGCGCCGCAGCTGGAGGAACTCCTCACCGAGACGCTCGGGGTGATCGTCTACCAGGACCAGGTGCTCCAGATCGCCAACCGCCTGGCGGGCTACACGCTCGGCGAGGCCGACCTGCTGCGCCGCGCCATGGGCAAGAAGAGCTCCGCGGCGATGGCGAAGCACCGCGACAAGTTCGTGAGCGGCTGCGAGGCGAACGGCATCGAACGCGGCAAGGCCGAGACGCTCTTCGACCTGATCGCCGAGTTCGCGGGCTACGGCTTCCCGAAGGCCCACTCGACCGCGTACGCCTTCCTCACCTACCAGACGGCCTACCTCAAGGCGAACCACCCGCGCGCCTTCTTCGCGGCGCTGCTGTCCATCGAGGCGGGCAACCACGACAAGCTGGCGCGCTACATCGCGCACGCGCGCGACCACAAGATCGAGGTGCTGCCGCCCGACGTGAACGAGTCGGCGCGGGACTTCACACCGGTGGCGGAGGGCATCCGCTTCGGCCTGGCCGGGGTGAAGAACGTCGGGGAGGGCGCGATCGAGTCGATCCTTGCCGTGCGCGCCGACGGCGACCCCTTCGCGAGCCTCTACGACTTCGCGCGGCGCGTGGACGGACGGCGCGTGAACCGGCGCGTGGTCGAGAGCCTGGTGAAGTGCGGCGCCTTCGACTCGCTCCATCCGAACCGGGCGGCGACCTGGAGCGCGCTCGACGCCGCCCTCGAGCAGGGCGCCGCCGCGCAGCGCGACCGCGAGGTGGGGCAGGGCAGCCTGTTCGGCGGTGGGCCGGGCGGGCCGGAGAGCGACCCCGAGCTCCCGGCCACCCCGACCTGGACCGATGCCGAGCGGCTGGCCGGCGAGAAGGAGGTGCTGGGCTTCTACGTCACCGGCCATCCGCTCGAGGCCTTCCTGCCGGTGCTACGGCGCTGGACCGACGTCTCCGCCGGCACCGCCGCGGCGAAGGTGTCCCGCGAAGTGCGGGCGGGGGGCGTGATCGTCGCGAGCCGTGAGACGCGGACACGGCGCGGACAGACCATGGGCTTCGCGACGCTCGAGGACCTCGAGGGCAGCTTCGAGCTGGTGATCTTCCCCGATACCTGGGCGGCCTCCCGGGACGTGCTGAAACGGGCGCAGGAGGGCGGGGGCGACGGTGGCGCCATCCCGCTGGTGGCGGAGGGCACGCTCGAGAGCGCCGAGCCGGCTCGCATCCTGGTGCGGCGCCTGTTCCCTTTGGCCGAGGCCTCCGAGCACCTGGCGGTCCGGGTCCACATCCAGGTGCTCGCCGCGGAGGCGACCCCCGACCGGCTCACCGCCCTCCGCTCGCTGCTGGCCGAGCACGCCGGCGACTGCGGCGTGGTGCTCCACCTGCGGATCCCGGGCGAGAGCGAGACGGTGATGGCCCTGCCGGACGCTCACGGCGTGGACGCCACACCCACCCTGCTGCGGGAGGTGGATGCCCTGTTCGGGCGTCCCGTCTCGGATCTGAGCCTCTGAGCGCACCCCCGAGCGACCGGCCCCCGGGGGCCCGGCGCCGCCTCAGGCGCCGGCGCCGCGGCGCCGATTGACACTCCATGGCCGAAAAGGTAATTGGATCCGATCCTTAGGCCGCTTTCAGGCACGTAGCTCAGCTGGCTAGAGCGCCGCCTTGACATGGCGGAGGTCGGCGGTTCGAGCCCGCCCGTGCCTACCATGCACCGAGGTTCCTTCGAGCACGATCATGCCGCGCACCCGTCTCCCGCATTCATGAGCGAGATCCAGGTCGGTCTGCCGGACGGCCGAACGCTCACGGTGCCGCGGGGAACGACCGTGCTCGAGGTGGCCGAGAAGATCGGGCCGCGCCTCGCGCGCGCCGCGCTGGCCGGGCGCGTGGACGGGCAGCTGCGCGACGTGCGTGCGCCGCTCCAGGCGGACGGCGCGCTCGAGATCGTGACCGACCGGGATCCCCAGGCGGCGGAGGTGATCCGCCACTCGGCCGAGCACGTGATGGCCGACGCCGTGAAACGGCTCTTCCCGAGCGCGCAGGTCGACGTCGGCCGCACCGACCACAGCGAGAAGTTCCAGTACGACTTCCAGGTCGAGCGCCCCTTCGCGCCGGAGGACCTCGAGCGGATCGAGGCCGAGATGCGCCGCATCGTCTCGGAGAAGCCGCCCTTCACGCGCGAGGAGGTGAGCCGGGACGAGGCCCGCCGCTTGTTCACGGAGCTCGGCGAGACGCTCAAGCTCTCGCGGCTCGAAGACATTCCCGAGGGCGAGCCCATCACGATCTTCCGGCACGGCGACTTCGTCGACCTGTGCCGCGGGCCGCACGTCCAGCACGCGGGGCAGATCGGTGCGCTCAAGCTGCTCGAGGTGGCAGGGGCGTACTGGCGCGGGGACGAGCGCAACCCGATGCTGCAGCGCATCTACGGGACGGCCTTCGCCAGCCAGAAGGAGCTCGACGCCCACTTGCGCTTGCTCGAGGAGGCGCGGGAGCGCGATCACCGCCGGCTCGGCGCGGCCCTCGGCCTGTTCCACCTCGACGCGCTCTCGCCGGGCTCGCCGTTCTGGCTGCCGAAGGGGATGGCCCTCTACAACGGTCTGATCGACTTCGTGCGGTCGCTCTACCCGAAGTACGGCTACCAGGAGGTCATGGGGCCGCAGCTGTTCCGCTCCGAGATCTTCAAGACCTCCGGGCACTACGACGCGTTCCACGACGACATGTTCTGGTTCGCGGGCGCGGACGAGGGGGAAGAGCTGGGCGTGAAGGCCATGAACTGCCCGGGCCACTGCCACCTGTTCGGGTTGCAGAAGCGCAGCTATCGCGAGCTGCCGTTGCGGCTCGCCGAGTTCACGCGCCTGCATCGGAACGAGCGCTCGGGGACCCTCACGGGCCTCGCCCGCGTCCGCTCCTTCGCCCAGGACGACGCCCACATCTTCTGCGAGCCCGAGCAGGTGGAGAGCGAGATCCACCGCTTCTTCGAGATGATGCAGGAGGTCTACGGCGCGCTCGGGCTCGAGGGCGTGAGCTACGGCGTCTCCACCCGCCCCGAGAAGTTCCTGGGCGAGGTCGCCGACTGGGACCGCGCCGAGCGCGCCCTGATCGGCGCCGTCGAGAGCGCAGGCTTCCCGTGCACGATCAAGGCCGGCGAGGCGGTGTTCTACGCGCCCAAGATCGAGTGCGACGTCCGGGACGCGATCGGCCGCGTCTGGACGCTCGGCACGCTCCAGATCGACCTGGCCATGCCGGGCCGCTTCGGCCTCCGCTACGTCGGACGCGACGGCGGCGAGCACCAGCCGGCCATGCTGCATCGCGCGATCCTGGGCTCGCTCGAGCGCTTCATCGCGCTCTACATCGAGCACACCAAGGGCGACTTCCCGCTCTGGCTGGCGCCGCTCCAGGTGGCCGTCCTCCCGATCGCCGACCGGCACCAGGAGTACGGGGCCAAGGTGCACTCGGCCCTCGAGCAGGCGGGCCTGCGGGTCGCCCTCGACGCGCGGGCCGAGAAGCTCGGCTTCAAGATCCGGGAGGCCGAACTCCAGAAGGTCCCCGTGATGATCGTGGTCGGCGACCAGGAAGCGGCCGCCGGGACCGTGAACCCCCGCTGGCGCCGGGAGCGCGAGTCGCGCCCGGAGTCGGTGGCGGTGGATGCGTTCGTGAGCGACCTGGTCGGGCGCGTCGCCCGCCGGGAAGCCTGAAACCAAGGCGAATCGGAGGAAGGGTTATCAGCGAAAGAGACACCACGCGCGTGAACGAGCGAATCCGGGCCCGCGAAGTGCGCCTGATCGGACTCGAGGGGGAGCAGCTCGGCGACATGAGCGCCGACGAAGCCCGTCGCCTGGCCGAGGAGGCCGGCTTCGATCTGGTGGAGGTCGCGCCGAATGCGCGACCGCCGGTGTGCCGGATCATGGACTACGGCCGCTACAAGTACGAGCAGAAGAAGAAGGCGGCCGCCGGCAAGGCCAAGGGCAAGGGGCGCACGGCCACGCTCAAGGAGGTGAAGATGCGTCCCAACACGGACGACCACGACCTCCAGTTCAAGATGAAGAACGCGCGTCGCTTCCTGCTGGACGGAGACAAGGTCAAGGTGACCGTGATGTTCCGGGGCCGCGAGATGGCGCACCGCAAGAACGGCTACGACAAGCTGGACACGGTCAAGCGGTTGCTCGGCACGCTCGTCTCCGTGGAAGCCCCGCCGCAGATGAGCGGTCGCTTCCTGTCGATGGTGCTGGTGCCCAACCGGGAGGCGGTGGAGGCGGCCCGCCGCGAACAAGCGGCCGCCGAAGCGGCGGAACGAGCCGTCGCCGAAGGAGAGAAAGCCAGTCATGCCTAAGATGAAGAGCCACCGCGGTGCCGCGAAGCGTTTTCGGCGCACCGCGAGCGGCAAGCTCACGCACGCGAAGCGCAACAAGCGCCACATCCTCACCAAGAAGACCACGAAGCGGAAGCGCCAGCTGCGCCACAAGAACGTGGTGGCCAAGGGCGACCAGAAGAAGCTGGACCAGCTGGTTCCGTACCTCTAGGGCGAAAGGCACAGTCCACCATGTCTCGCATCAAACGCGGCGCAACGCGAAAGCAGCGCCACAAGCGGATCCTCGAGAACGCCAAGGGCTACTACGGCAGCCGTCACCGCCTGGTGCGCGTCGCGCGCGAGGCCGTCGAGAAGGGCTGGAAGTACGCCTACCGGGACCGTCGCCAGAAGAAGCGGGAGTTCCGGAGCCTGTGGATCGCCCGCATCAATGCCGCGGCGCGCACGCACGGCCTCTCCTACAGCCGCTTGGTGCACGGCCTGGCCGTGGCGGGCGTCGAGGTCGACCGCAAGAACCTGGCCGATCTCGCCGTCTCGGATCCGAACGCCTTCGGTGCGCTCGCAGAGCTCGCCAAGGCCAACGTGACCGGCTGACGCCGGGCGCCGCATGCCGGCCGCCGCGGACCTCCGAGCGATCGTCGCCGAGGCGGAGCGTGCCTTCGCCGCGGCCGGCTCGCCGCAGGAGCTGATCGAAGCCCGCGCGCGGTTCCTCGGCCGCAAGGGGTCGGTCTCGGCGGTGTTGCGCGGGCTGGGCGCACTCGCCGCGAAGGAACGGGCCGCGCTCGGTGCCGCCGCCAACGAGGCGAAGCAGCGCATCGAGGCGCTCGCCAACGAGCGCAAGCAGAGCCTGGAACGCGCGGGCCAGGCCGAGGCGCTCTCGGCGGGCCGCCTCGACGTGACGTTGCCCGGGGCCGGCGCGCCGCGCGGCCGCCTGCATCCCGTCACCGTGATCGAGCGGGACGTCGCGGCCTTCTTCACCACCCTCGGCTACTCGATCGAGGACGGCCCCGAGGTCGAGACCGACTGGAACAACTTCGGCGCGCTCAACTTCCCGGAGGACCACCCCGCCCGCGACCTCCAGGACACGATCTTCGTCGAGGGCGGGCACGTGCTGCGCACCCACACCTCGCCGGTGCAGATCCGGGCCATGACGGGGCGCGAGCCGCCGTTCCGCTTCGTGGTGCCGGGCCGGGTCTATCGCCACGACTTCGACGCGACCCACTCGCCGATGTTCCACCAGATCGAGGGCTTCTGCGTGGGCGAGCAGGTCAGCTTCGCCGACCTCAAGGGCACGCTCTACGCCTTCGCCAAGCACCTGTTCGGCGCCGAGACCCAGCTGCGCTTTCGCGCGCACTTCTTCCCCTTCACCGAGCCCTCCGCCGAGATGGACGTCACCTGGCAGGGAGGCTGGCTCGAGTGGGGCGGCTGCGGGATGATCCACCCCCGCGTCCTGCTGAACTGCGGCCTCGACCCCGACCGCTGGCAGGGCTTCGCCTTCGGCATGGCCCTCGACCGCGCGGCGATGCTGCGCTACGGCGTTCCGAACATCCAGCTCCTCTTCGACGGCGACCTGCGCGTTCTGGAGCAGCTCTGATGCGCGTTCCGCTCGGCTGGCTGGCGGAGTGGATCGACCTCCCCGATTCGCTCGACGCGCTGGTGGACCGGCTCACCGCCGCCGGCCTCGAGGTGGAGGAGGTCCTGCGCACCGGCCCCGATCTCGCCTCGCTGCGGGTCGGCCAGGTGCGCGAGTGCGGGAAGCACCCGGACGCCGACCGACTGTCGCTGTGCCAGGTGGACGTCGGCGAGGGCGAGCCGCTCGCGATCGTGTGCGGCGCGCCCAACGTCGCGGCCGGCCAGAAGGTGGCGGTGGCGCCGGTCGGCGCCGAGCTGCCCGGCGGGCTCAAGATCAAGAAGAGCCGCATCCGGGGCGTGGTGTCGCACGGCATGATCTGCTCCGCGAAGGAGCTCGGCCTCGGGGAGGATGCGGCCGGCATCCTGGTGCTCGACCCGGAGGCCACGGTCGGGGCGCCGCTCACGAGCGTGCTGGCCGCCGGGGAGACGGTCCTCGACGTCGAGATCACGCCGAACCGGGGCGACTGGGTGTCCCTGCTCGGCATGGCGCGCGAGGTGCGCGCCAGCTTCGGCGGCGCGCTGCGCCTGCCCGAGACCGACCCGGCCGAGGCGGGCGCCCCCGCGGCCTCGGCGCTCTCCATCGATGTGAGCGACCGGGACGGCTGCGCCCGCTACGTGGGCCGCGTCGTGCGCGGCGTCCGGGTGGGCCCGTCCCCGGAATGGCTGGCGCAGCGCCTGGAGGCCGCGGGCCTGCGCCCGGTGAACAACGTCGTGGACGTCACCAACCTGGTGATGCTCGAATTCGGCCAGCCGCTCCACGCCTTCGACCTCGACAAGCTCCGCGGGGGACGCATCGAGGTGCGCGCGGCCCAGGCGGGCGAGAAGATCCGGACGCTCGACGGACACCTGCGCGAGCTCACGCGCGAGGACCTCGTGATCGCCGACGCCGAGGGCGCCGTCGCCGTGGCCGGCGTGATGGGCGGCGCCGAGTCGGAGGTCGGCGACGCCACGCGCGACCTGCTGCTCGAGAGCGCCTACTTCGATCCGGCCCGGGTGCGGCGGACCGCGCGCCGGCTCGGGCTCACGAGCGACGCCAGCTACCGCTTCGAGCGCGGCGTCGACCCGGACCAGCAGGGGCGCGCCGCCGACCGCGCGGCGCGGCTGATCGCCGAGGTGGCCGGGGGCGAGGTCGCGCCGGGTGCCGTCGAGGCCCTCGGGCTTCCGGTGCCCCCGGCGGAGCCGATCGCGCTCGACCCGGCGCGCGTGAACCGGCTGCTCGGCACGGCGCTCGCGCCCGAGGCGATCCGCGCGCTGCTCGAGCGGGTCGAGGTGCGCGCCGAGCCGCAGCGCGACGGCAGCCTCCGCTGCACGCCCCCGCGCTTCCGCCCCGATCTCCGCATCGCCGCCGACCTGGTCGAGGAGGTGGCCCGCATCCACGGCTACGACCGGATCCCGGCCACCTTGCCCGCGATGGCCGCCGACGGCATCACGCTGCCGCCCCGCCGCGAGACGCGCGAGGCCGTCCGCAGTGCCCTCGTGAACGCCGGCCTCTACGAGATCATGACGCTCCCGTTCGTGGGCGACGACGACGCCGACCGACTCGGGCTCGCGGCGGACGACCCGCGGCGGCGCCGCGTCCGCGTCGTGAACCCGATCCAGGCCGAGCGCCCCTGGCTCCGCACCGAGCTGGTCGCCTCCCTGCTGCGGGCGGCCCGGGGCAACCGGGCGCGCCAGCTCGAGGCGCTCCGCTGCTTCGAGGTCGCGCGCGTGTTCCGGGCCGGCGCGGCCGGCGCGCTGCCCGAAGAGCCGATCGAGGCCGTCGGGCTGCTCGCCCCCGGTGCCGCGCCGAGCCTGTGGGCGAAGCAGCGCCCCCCGGTGTTCTTCGAGGCGAAGGGCGTGGCGGAGCGGGTGCTGGGTGAGCTGGGCGTGTCCGCCCGGTTCCGGGGCGGTGCCGCCGAGCCCTTCCTGCATCCGGGCGCCGCGGGCGAGTACCGGGTGGGCCGGCAACGCGTGCTCACCGTCGGCGAGCTCCACCCCGAGGTCCAGACGGGCTTCGAGCTCGAAGGCCCGCTGGCCCTGTTGCTCGTCGACGTCGACGCCCTCGACGCGGTGGGGCGGACGCCCCCGCAGCTGCGCGAGCCGTCGCGCTTCCCGAAGCTCGAGCGCGACCTCTCCGTGCTCCTCGCCAGCGACGCCGCGGCGGGGGAGGTGGCCGCGGCGATCCGCGAGGCGGGCGGGGCGGCGCTCCGGGAGGTCGACATCTTCGACCGCTTCGCGGGCCCAGGGGTTCCGGAAGGCCGCGTCAGCGTGGCGTTCCGTCTGGTGTTCCAACGTCCCGACCGCACCCTGCAGGAGCAGGAGGTGGCGGAGGCGCTGGAGCGGGTGATGACGATGCTCGCACGACGCTACGGGGGCGAGCTGCGAGAGCGTACAGCCAAGGAGGGGGAGGGGTCGTGACCAAGGCAGACATCGTCGAGCACATCTACGAGCGAGTGGGCTTCTCGAAGAAGGAATCCGCGGAGCTGGTGGAGCGGGTCTTCGAGATCATCAAGACCACCCTGGCCCGCGGGGAGAAGGTGAAGATCTCCGGCTTCGGGAACTTCGTGGTGCGCGAGAAGAACGCGCGCAAGGGCCGCAACCCGCAGACGGGAGAGGAGATCCGCCTCGAAGCCCGGCGCGTCTTGACGTTCAAGCCGAGCCTGGTGCTCAAGAACGTGTTGAACGACGAGGCCGACGAGCCCACCCTGCGCGCCGGCGGCCTGTAGGCCGGGGCGGCACCGTCGAAGCCGCGCCCCCCGCGTGCTAAACACATCCCGGGACGCGGGGATCCGACGGGGGGGCCATGGCGGGCAAGAGCCGCAGCAAGGCGGCCGGGGCAGCGAAGTCCGAGGCCGCGGACGGCAAGCGCTACTACCGCATCGGCGAGGTGAGCAAGATCACCGGCGTCGAGGCGTACGTGCTGCGCTACTGGGAGTCCCAGTTCCGCTGGATGGCGCCCACAAAGTCGCGCTCCCAGCAGCGGCTCTACCGCAAGCGCGACATCGAGATCATCCAGCTGATCAAGCGCCTGCTCTACGAAGAGCGCTTCACGATCGCGGGCGCCAAGCGGAAGCTCCAGGAGCTCGGCATGGGCCGCGCGCTCGACCTTCCGCAGCTCGACCTCGCGCTCGAGACGGACCCGCGCCAACAGCTCCGGCGCATCCGGACGGCGCTCCAAGAGGTGCGCGCCTCGCTCGCCTGAGCCCGAGGCACCCCGCCGGCGGCGCTTCGAGCCAAGTCGACAGCCGTGCGGGCACCGGCTACCCCTTCGCTTCGGTCGGGCCGTGGCGCAGTCTGGTAGCGCACCTGAATGGGGTTCAGGGGGTCGCGAGTTCGAATCTCGCCGGCCCGACCATCCCGCCGGGCGGCCCGACCCGCCCCGCCGCGGCGTCAGGGCGCCACGCGGACCCGCACGCGGAGCCACCGGTTCCCGAGCCCCCAGCGACTGAGCGGCGCCTCGAGCACCCATCCGGAGGGAACGCCCGCGGGCAGGTCCACGGGGACCACCGCCTCGGCTCGCACGGCGCCCGACGCATCGCACGCGCCGCAGCGGAAGCCCGCCTGATGGCCGGCGCCGTGGCAGGCGGGGCAGGGCGACAGCGTCGGTAGCCGGATCGGCATCACACCGCCGCAGCGCGCCTCGGCGGGGCTCAGCAGCACGTCGCAGAGCAGCGGCTCGGGCCGCTCGCCCTTGGCGAGGCCTGCGGCCCCGAAGTTGCGCAGGATCCGGTCGAGGAGCGCCTCCGCCGAGGGGCCGAACCCATGGGGCGACGCGAAGGCCCGGGGGCGACGCCCCTGGCGCGGGGCGGCAGGGCGGGGCGCGTCGCGCGCGCGGAGCCGAGCGTCGTGTGCCCGTCGCAGGTCGGGATCCGAGAGCACGCGGTAGGCCTCGACGACCTCTCGGAACAGCGGGGTGCCCTCCGGCCCGGCGCGGTCCGGATGGTGCTCCCGCACCAGATCCCGGAACGCCTTGCGGATGCCCTGCGGCGACTCACCGCGCGCGACACCGAGGACGACGTGGTGCACGGCCTGGACCTGGGCGCGGACGACTACCTGACCAAGCCGTTCTCGCTGCCCGTGCTGATGGCCCGCGTGCGCAC
>JBFIYM010000121.1:0-13984 GCA_041605395.1 Myxococcota bacterium
AGCCCTGGCCGAAGGGGATGTTGAGCTCGCCCAGCATGTCGAGCTCTTCGAGGGTGTCGAGGCCCTCGCCCACGATCTGGGCGCCGATGCCGTCCGCGACGCTCTGCAGCGCGCGCACCAGGCTCTGCTTGCCGCGGTCGCTGTCGACGCCCGCGACGAAGGAGCGGTCGACCTTCACGAAGTCCGGCTGAAGCTCGATCACGGCCTGCAGGCTGGCGTAGCCCGCGCCGGTGTCGTCGAGGGCGAAGCGGAAGCCCAGGCTCCTGTACTCGTCGCGGATCTCGCGAAAGGCCGCGAAGTTCGCGATGGACTCCTTCTCCGAGATCTCGAACACGACGCTCTTCGGCGAGAGCTTCGAGCGCTCGAGCGTGCGGGTCACCACGTCGGGCCGGAAGTGCGGATCGTAGATCGTGGTCGGTCGCACGTTCAGGAACAGATGCGTGCCTTCGGGGAGTCCGATGGCGCCGTCGAGGCCGCTTTGGCGGCAGAGGCAGTCGAGCTCGAACACGAGACGATGTTCCTCGGCGGCCTCGAAGAGCACGGCCGGGGAGTGAAGGTCCGTGCCGGCCGGCCCGCGCGCGAGGGCCTCGTAGCCGTAGACGGTCTTGGTGGCGACGTCGACGATCGGCTCGTAGACGGACGTGACGCGCCCCGCGAGCAGCACGCTCATCAGCGCATGGCGGCGCTCGCGGGCCATCGTGCGGCGCTTCAGCTCGGCGTCCTCACGCGCCTCCTCGACGACCGATCGGATCTGCGTGTCGGCGCCCAGGAAGGGGTTGCGGACCAGGGCCGCCAGACCGATGCCGAGCGCCGGCGTCCGCTGTGCGTAGGGGTACACGATCCGCTGGCCGCGCTTTTCGATGGCGTGATCGAGGGCGCGCACCAGGTTCGGCAGGTCGTCGCGGTAGAAGCGCCCGTCGCGACCCTCGCGGAACGTGAGCACCATGACCTCGGGGCGACCCGTCTCGCCGAGCAGCACCAGCACGTCGTCGCCGAGGACCTGCTGGGCCACCTCGCGCACCAGGCCCCCGAGCTGCACCATGATCGCGTCGCGGGCGCCATGGCCGTGGGCGCCCTCCAGGAGCGCGATGGGGGAAGCGTCCACCAGCACGATCCCGAGCAGCGGCCGCGTCTCGAAGGCGGCGACCACCTCCGAGAGCGCCTGGCCCAGGCGCGGTAGCGGGACCGAGCGCAACGCCAGACGCACTTCGTCCGAGGCTTCCATGCGGGTACGCATCGGCCACGCAGGCGCCCGGGTTGAGGCAGGGCCGGGGCGGCCTCCGAGCGGGGCGCCGGTCCGCCAGGTCGCGTAGAGTCGGCCCTTCATGGGGTTTCGAGCGGTCATCTTCGATCTCGGCGGCGTGGTGCTGGACTCCCCGTTGCACGCCATCGCCGCCTACGAGCGCGAGCTGGGCATCCCGGCCGGCTTCGTGAACCGCGTGGTCGTGGACACCGGCCCGAGCGGCGCCTGGTCGCGGCTCGAGCGCGGCGAGGCGTCGCGCGCCGAGTTCGAGGCGGCGTTCGAAGCCGAATGCCGCGCCGCCGGCCACGCGCTATCCGCGGCGACGATGATGGAACGCATCGCCCAGTGCGGCCCGCGGCCCGCGATGCTCGAGGCGATCCGCACCCTGCGGGACGCGCGCTACTCGGTGGCGGCGCTCACGAACAACTGGGCCCACGAGGGCGCCGGGAGCTCCGAGAGCGACGCGCTCCGCGGTCTCTTCGACGTCTTCGTCGAGTCGAGCAAGCTGGGGCTCCGCAAGCCCGATCCGCGCATCTACCGGCACACCTGCGAGGCGCTCGGCGTGGCGCCTCGCGACGCCATCTTCCTGGACGACATCGGTCGCAACCTGAAGGCGGCCCGTGCGCTCGGCATGACCACCATCAAGGTGGAGCAGCCCGAGACGGCGCTGGCCGAGCTGGCTCGCCACCTCGATCTCGCCCTGTCCTAGCATGGGCCCGTCGGCTCCCCAGCCGCACGGTCTCCGCACCGAAGCGCGCCGGGTCGCGGCGCTCGCGGTCCCGGTCGCCCTCGCCCAGCTCGCCATCATGGGCATGGGCTTCGTGGACCTGATCGTGGTGGGCCGCGTCTCGGTGGAGGCCTTCGCTGCGGTGGCCCTCGCCAACCCCTGGCAGTTCGCGACGCTGATGTTCGCGCAGGGAATCCTGATGGCGCTCGACCCCGTGGTCAGCCAGGCGCACGGCGCGGGCGACGGCTCCCGTGCCGCGCGGGCCTTCCAGCAGGGCTGTGTGCTCGCGCTGCTGATGAGCCCTTGGGTGATCCTGTGCTGGACCCAGACCGAGGAGGTGCTGCTGCTCCTCGGACAGGACCCCGAGCTGGCGAGACTGGCCGAGGCCTACCTCGCCGTGCAGATCCCGAGCGTCCCCTTCTTCCTGATCTACGTCGCGCTGCGCCAGTACCTCCAGGGCCGCGAGATCGTGCGTCCCCTGCTGTGGGTGGTGCTGCTGGGCAACGTGGTGAACGCGGGGGCCAACTGGGTGCTGGTGTTCGGGCACTGGGGCTTCCCCGCGCTCGGCCTGGTGGGCGCCGGCATCGCCACGAGCGTCACCCGCGTCGCCATGCTCGCGGCCGGGGTGGCGCTGGTGCTGGGCTTCCGGCTGCACGAGGACGCGTGGGTGCCGTGGTCGCGCCGCGCCTTCGAGGTCTCCGGCCTGCGCCTGCTGCTCGGGATCGGGCTGCCGATCGCGATCCAGACCTCGCTCGAGCTGTGGGCGTTCTCGGCCTCCAACCTGATCGCGGGAAGGCTCGGCTCGGTGCCGGTCGCCGCGCACAACCTCGTCATGAACCTGGCGTCGATCACCTTCATGGTGCCGCTCGGGATTGCGCAGGGAACGGCCGTGCGCGTCGGCAACCTGATCGGGTCGGGCCAGCTCGAGCAGTCGCGTCGCGCGGCCTGGCTCGGGATCGCAATGGGCGCCGGCTTCATGGTCCTGGCCGCGGCGACGTTCCTGATCGGGCGGAACGTGCTGCCGCGCATCTACACGCCGGAGCTGACCGTGATCGCGGCCGCCGCCGCGATCCTACCGATCGCCGGGGCGTTCCAGATCTTCGACGGCACGCAGTCGGTCGCCGCCGGCGTGCTGCGCGCGATGGGTCGGCCCGGCCCTGCGGCGCTGTTCAACCTGGTCGGCTTCTGGGTGCTGGCGCTGCCGATCGGGGGCTGGCTCGCCCTGCGTGGCGGGGCCGGCCTGGCGGGCCTGTGGTGGGGCCTGTGCCTCGGCCTCGTGTTCGTCGCGGTCGGCCTCACGCTCCTGATCTGGCGCCGCGGCCATCGCCTCACCCGCCGGGTCTAGCCGGCCGGCAGGCCTCGAGCGCGCCGAGCAGGGCGTCCGTGGCGGGCACGTCGGTGGTGGTCGCGGAGCGGTGCAGGAAGCGGATGCGACCGGAGGCGTCCACGACCATGGCGCCCCCGAGACGCCGTACGTCACTGCGCGGGCTGGCGGAGGCGCGCAGGTCCGCCTGCTTCAGGTTCCGGAAGGCCTGGCGCGGCGCCTCGAGAAACGGCGCCAGCGTGAGGCCGAACCAACCCGTGCGCCCGAGGCCCAGGCTCCGGTAGCTGGCATGGCCCGGGTCCCCGAGGCACGGAAAGCCCACGCCGTGGCGTCGTGCCGCGGCCGCCGCTTCCGCGCCCGTCCCCTGCCCGACCGCGATCAGCTGGGCGCCCCGCGCCTCGAACTCGGCCGATCGTCCCTGCACCTCGACCAGGTGCTGGTGGCAGATGGGTCAGCCGAAGTGGCGGAGGAAGATCAGGACAAGCGGCGCCCGGTTCCACAGGGACGAGAGCGTGACCGGCTTCTCCTCGGGGTCGAGGAGCGTCAGATCGGGCGCAACGTCGCCGACGGCCAGTTCAGCCACGCGCAGCAGGCTAGCAGCGCGAGGGTCCTGGTGACGACGATCACCGGCTCGGCCGGCCTTCGCGCCGAAGTCCGCCGAGGAGGCGTTCGTCCTGCCGCGATCCATCCTCGTCGTCGACGCAGGGGGCCACCCCCTCGAGCCGCTCGCGGAGCGGCTGCGCCTGCTCGGCATCCCCGCACTCCGCGCCAAGACCGGCGGCGAGGCCCGGGCGGCGCTCGCGGACACCCGCGCGGCGATCGGGGCCGTGCTGATCCCTCCCGATCTGCCGACCCTCGATCTGCCGCGCGCGCTCCGCTCGCTGTCGCGCGGGGCGAACGGCGCGACCCTCCCGCTGCTCGTGTGCGGCCCGGCGCCGGATGCCGCGGCGCGCGCGCGCCTGCGCGAGGCGGGTGCGAGGCTCGCGCTCTGGGAGCCCGCCGACGACCAGACCTTGCGCTTCCAGGTGAACCGGGCGCTCGCCGGGGCGAACGCGGGCGACGTGCCGCGCGCGGCGCTGCGGGTTCCGACGGACTGGCCGGTCGAGGTCCGCATGGGGCGACGCAGCCGGCCGGCGCGCGTCTACAGCCTCTCGGCGCGTGGCGCCTTTCTCGCCACCCCGGTCCCGGCGCTGCGCCGCAGCCTCGTGCACCTGTCGCTGCCGTTGGCCGCGGCCGGGGGCGACCCGCTGCGGATCTCGTGTGAGGTGGTCTCGACCAACGTGCCGGGAAACCTGCGCCGCCGGAACCTGCCCCTCGGCATGGGCGTGCGCTTCCTCGGCCTGCGCAAAGAGACGCAACGCGTGCTGGAACGCTACACCGAGGAGCGGGCGGCCGAGCTGCTGGTGTGATTGAGCGGCCGAGGCGGTCCCGGTACCCTCCGCCGCCATGTCAGACCTCGTCCGCTACACGCTCGAAGGCGCCGTCGCCCGATTCGATTTCGACGACGGCAAGGCCAACGTCATCTCGCCCCGCTCCCTGGCCGCGTTGAACGACGCGTTGGATCGCGCCGAGAAGGAGGCCGGCGCCGTCGTCCTGTTCGGGCGCACGGGCCGCTTCTCGGGCGGCTTCGACCTCGGCACGATCCAGGAGGGGCCGGAGTCCGCCCGACGCCTGGTCGCCGGCGGCGCCCAGCTCGCCGCGCGCTTGGCGGATTCGCCGCTTCCCGTGGTGGTCGCGTGCGGCGGGCACGCGCTCGCCATGGGCGCACTGCTGCTGCTCGGCGCGGACGTCCGCATCGCGGCTCAGGGAGACTTCAAGATCGGGCTCAACGAGGTGGCCATCCAGATGGTGCTTCCCGCCTTCGCGGTGGAGCTCGCCAGCGAACGCCTGTCGAAGCGGCATCTCCTGCGCGCCACCACGCTCGCGGAGCTCTACGACCCGACCGGCGCCTGCGACGCCGGCTACGTGGACCGCGTGGTTCCGGCCGAGCAGCTCGAGGCGACCGCGCTGGCGGAGGCCGGGCGCCTGGCCGAGCTGCCGCGGCGCGCCTTTGCGGGAACCAAGCAGGCGCTTCGCGGCGCCATGGTCGAGCGCATCCGCAGCGGCATCGAGCAGGACCTGGCCAACTGGCGCGTCGGTTGATCCGCAACGCGCTGGCGTACGCCACCGGTGCGGTGCTGGCGTGCGCGTTCGCTGCCCCGCCCGCACGGACGGCCGAGCCCCCCGACCCGGCCCGGACCGCCGCCCGGGATCCCTGGTTCCAGGCCGGTCGCCGCGCCGTGGCGGAGGTGCGGGCGCGGGAGCCGCGCCGCGGCACCGCCCGCAACGTGATCCTCTTCGTCGGCGACGGGATGAGCCCCACCACGATCACGGCCGCGCGCATCCTCGAGGGCCAGCAGCGCGGCCAGCCCGGCGAAGAGGGCCTGCTCTCCTTCGAGCGCCTCCCGTACCTGGCGCATGCCAAGACCTGGAACACCGATGCCCAGGTCCCCGATTCCGCCGGGACCATGACCGCGATGATGTCCGGCGTGAAGACCAAGGCCGGCGTGCTCGGCCTCTCCGACGGCGCGGTGCGGAACGACCCGGCCAGCATGGCGGCGAGCCGCGTCCCGACGCTGTTCGAGATCGCCGAAGCGGACGGCCTCGCGACGGGCATCGTGACCACCGCGCGCATCACCCACGCCACGCCGGCCGCCTGCTACGCGCATGCGGCGAGCCGCGGCTGGGAGAGCGACGCCGGCCTGCCCTGGCGGGCGCGCCTCGCCGGGGTGCCCGACATCGCGCGGCAGCTGGTCGAGTTCGCTGCCGGCGACGGCCTCGAGGTGGCGCTCGGCGGCGGACGCGCGGCCTTCCTGCCGCGCGAGCGGGCCGACCCGGAGCACGCCGAGCAACGCGGTGAGCGACGCGACGGCCGGGACCTGGTCGCGGAGTGGCGCGAGCGGTATCCGGAGGGCCGCTTCGTCTGGAATCGGCCGCAGCTCGAAGCGCTGGACCTCGCCGCCACGCCGCGCCTGCTCGGGCTGTTCGCGCCCAGCCACATGGCCTACGAGGTCGATCGCGGCGGCGACTCCGGCGGCGAGCCGTCGCTCGGCGAGATGACGAAGGCGGCGCTCGCGATCCTGGGTCGGCACCCGAAGGGCTTCCTGCTGATGGTCGAGGCGGGCCGCATCGATCACGCCCACCACGCGAACAACGCCTACCGCGCGCTCACCGAGACCCTCGAGCTGGCGCGCGCCGTCGAGGTCGCGCAGGCGACGACGACGGCGAGCGAGACGCTGATCGTGGTGACCGCGGACCACGGCCACCCGCTCACGCTCTCGGGCGGCCCGCGACGCGGCAACCCGATCCTCGGGCTCGCCGAGCCTCCGCCCGACGAGCCCGGTGGCGCGAAGGACGCGACGGGGCGCGCCATCGCGACGCTCTCCTACGCCACGGGCCCCGGCTACGCCGGCGCGAGCGACCAGCAGCCGGCGGGGCCGAAGCGCTTCCCACACCGCCCCGAACGCTTCGAGCCCGCCACCGGCCGGCCGGACCTGACGGCCGTCGACCCGCGCGAGCCC
Source organism: Myxococcota bacterium (assembly GCA_041605395.1). Taxonomy (GTDB): domain Bacteria; phylum Myxococcota_A; class UBA9160; order UBA9160; family UBA6930; genus JBFIYM01. The sequence goes on from JBFIYM010000121.1 coordinate 6,855, forward strand.
GACCATCTCCAGGAGTCACTCGTGCCCCTCGCCTCCGGTGCCCACTCGGGCGAGGACGTGACGATCCACGCCGGCGGCCCCGGCGCCGAGCTGTTCCAGGGCGTGCAGGAGCAGCACTACGTCTACCACGCGATCGTCGAGGCCATGCGCCGCCGCGAAGCGGCGAGCCCGAGCCGCCGCGAAGCGGCGAGCGACGAACAGACCGGGCCGTAAGGCCCCGAGCCGCCGCGAAGCGGCGAGCGACGAACAGGCTGGGCCGTCAGGCCCTGCCTTCCTTCTTCAAGCGAACGCCCGCTCGATCCACCAGTAGACGCCGAGCGCACACACCACCCCCGTCCCGACCTCGACGAAGCGTCGATGGGGTGCGCCGGCGCGCACGCGCGCGAGGGCCCAGAGCAGCGGCCAGACGAAGGCCACGACCACGAGCTGGCCCACCTCGACGCCGAGGTTGAAGCCGAGCAACGCGGGCAGCAGGCGCCCCTGCGGAAGCGCGATCTCGGCCAGCACCCCGGCGAAGCCGAAGCCGTGCACCAGCCCGAAGCAAAAGGCGATGGCGAAGCGCAGCCGCATCGGCCGCTCCACCCGCTCGAGGAGCGCGAAGTAGCAGGCGGCGAACAGCGCCAGCCCGAGTAGCGTCGCGGCGGGCACGGCGCCGACGCCGGCGGCGGCCAGCACGGCCGCTCCCGCGAGCACGCTCGTCACCAGCGGCGGCAGGCCGCGCCAGCGGCCCGACAGCAGCCACGCATTCTCGGCCGCGACCAGCGCGATCGAGAGGCCGATCAGGGCCTCGACGGCCGCCGCATCGGGGCGCACCCGACCGACCGCGGCCAGCCCGAGCGTGATGCTGTGCGCGACGGTGAAGCCGGTGACGATCGTGACGACCTCGCGCACGCTGCCCGCCAGGAGCAACAGGCCGAGCAGGAACACCAGGTGGTCGTAGCCGGTCGCGATGTGCTCGACGCCCAGCACCAGGTAGTCGGCGACACGGCTCGCGTGTCCGGAGCCCTCCGCGGCCTCGGCCTGGCCCGGCAGCACCCACGCGGGCGCCGCGCCCGTGAGCACCCGCTCGCGGATCCCTCCGTCGGGCGCGCGCAGGCGGGCGAAGTGCAGGTGGCTCGGCGCGACCTCGCGCATCAAGCGGCTCACGATCGCGAGCGTTCCTTCGTCGGCGCAGCGCACGCGCCACTCGAGCAACGCCCGCTCCGGCGGTGCCGCGAGCGCGCGCGGCCCGTCGACGACCGCACACGGCACGCCGCCCGCCTCGAGCCGCAGGCCCTCGCTCAGGTAGCGACCGAGCTCGGGCACGAGGCCCGGCGCGGACACGATCCCCCATGGCAGCCGGGTCAGCTCGAGCTGGGGGATGCGAAAGCGGACGCGCGCCTCACGGCCCTCGACCTCCCAGCTCGACCACGAGGTGCTGCGGTTGTGCGCGGCGGCACCGACGGCGCTGACCGCGAGGAGCAGGGCGCCCCAGCCGAGCGCCCGACCGAGTCCCCTCACGGCAACGCGTCCACCGTGACCACCGCGGCGTTCTCGCGCAGATCGTCGAGGTAGCCTCGCAGCGCCCGATCCCCGGCGCGCCGGATCCACTCGGCGCGCACGTGGGGCAGCACGTCGTCGAACGGGGGCAGGGACGGCTCCTCGCGCTCGATCAGCACGAAGACGTGGTAGCCGGTCCCGGAGCGGACCGGATCGCTCACGTCCCCGGGCTCGAGCGCCATCACCGCCCTGAGCGCCGTCGGTCCGACGTACTCGCGCAGCTTGGCGGGCGGGAGCAGCGCGTCGGGCAGCGGCGAGACCTCCTCGTCCCCGAGCTCGGCCCGCACCTCGGGGAGCGGCTGTCCGGCCAGGAGGCGCGCGTGCGCCTCCGCCGCGCGGGCGGCGCTCGCCTCCTCGCCGGCCACGCCGCGCACCCGGAAGAAGACCTGCGCCGCGCGCACCCGGCCCGGCTGTGTGAAGAACGCCGCCTCCTCCTGGTAGAAACGGCGCAGCTCGTCGGGCTCGGGGCTCTCGTCCTGGGTCTCGACCACGATGGACTGGATCATGGCCTGCGTGAGGTCGGCGCGGACGCGCCGATCGGTCTCCACCAGGCCGAGCTCGACGGCGCGCTGTACGAGGAGCTCCTCGTCGATCATGCGGTCGAGCACGCGGCGACGGAGCTCGGGGCTGGCCGGCTCCCGCGTATCGCTCTCGACCCCCTCGACCAGCCGCGCCCAGTCGTCGGACCGGATCAGGGCACCGTTCACGGAGGCCAGGACGCCGTCGGGCAGCGCCTCGCCCCGTGCGTCGGTTCCCAAGAGGCCCCAGGCGGCCATCGCCACGCCCGCCGCGGCGCCGCCCGCGAGCCAGAGCAGCGGGCGTCGCGAGGGGCGCAGGGGGGCCGGCTCCGTCATGGGCGCGACACCGTAGGCCCGGCCCGGCGGGCCAGCAAGCGAGTTCGGCCGGCCGTCGAGGCCGCCGCGGCCACGGCCCCCCGGTTCAACCCCGTGCGCAGGCCGACCGATAACTCCCCGAGATTCCTGGAGCCCGGATGCATCCCCTGCTCTCCAGCCAGACCACGCTTCTGCTCGCGATGGGCATGATTGCGATCGTCGGGCTGCTGCATCTCGGCTACGTCCGGCGCTGGCGCGATCCGCATCTCTGGGTCGCACTCTGGGCCGGAACCGCGCTCGCCTTCCAGGCGGCACGGCTGGTACAGCTCGACACCCAGGAAGCGGAGCGCGCGTTCTTCGCGGCACGCTTCTATGGGGCGATGGGGACGCTCTCGATCGGATGCGTGTGTGCGTTCGCCCGCTCCTTGTCCGGTCGCCGGACGCCGCGCCGCGACGCGCTCCTCTTCGGCGGCTTCAATTTCGTGGTCGCGAGCGCAATGCTCGGCACCGATTGGTTCCTCTCGCCCGAGACGCATGCCACGCGCGACTGGTTCGGGCACGCCTACATCGGCGTCGACGGTCGAATGCTGGTCCTGACGATCCCGCTCTACCTGGCCTGGGCGAGCGTCTTCGTTCTGCGCGAGCTGTCCCGCTCCTCGGAGTTCGCGCCGCTCGAGCGCGGGGTCCTGGTTGCGAGCCTGACGCTGTACGGGGGAAGCGGCCTCGCGACCGCCGCCTCGAGCCTCGAGTGGATCGCCCAGCCCGGCCTCGCCGAGTACGGACCCGTCGCGCTGGGCGCCGGGCTCTCGTTCCTGCTCGTCCATCGCCAGCGACGACTCGAAACCGAGCTGCAATCGCTGGTGGAAGCGCGCACCGCCGAGCTCGCCGCGAGCGAGGCGCGCTATCGCGGGCTGATCGACAACGCGCCGATCGGGATCTTCGCATGCGACCCGCTGGGACGGATCACGATGCGCAATCCGCGCCTGTTCGAGATCCTGGGCAAGCCCCCCGACGCCCCGCGCGGCGACGAGAACGTGCTCTCCCACCCGCTCGGCATCGCGGCGGGCGTCGCCGATACGGTCTCCCGCTGTCTGGGGCGGGGCGAGGTGGTGACCGCCGAGCACCGCTACACGTCGTCGTGGGGACGCACGGCCGACGTGCGCCTGCTCGTCGCACCCATCCGGAGTACCAACGGCACCGTCACCGGCGCCCTCGGCCTGGTCGAGGACATCTCGGAACGGCGCACGCTCGAAGAGGGACTGCGGCGTTCCCAGAAGCTCGAGTCGGTCGGCCAGCTCGCGGCCGGGATCGCGCACGAAATCAACAACCCCATGGCCTTCGTGCGCACCAACCTGGCCGTGCTCCGCGAGGAGTGGAACGGCCTTCGCAAGGACCTCGGGGACGTCGACGCCGCCGGCGCCCTCGCCGAGCGCTTCGGCGAGTGCGAGTCGCTGATCGACGAATCGCTCGAGGGAATCGAACGCACCATCGCCATCGCGCGTGACATGCGCGAGTTCGCCCACACCGGAAGCGACGGGCGGCACGAGGTCGACGTCAACCAGGTGCTCGAGGCCTGCGTCCGGGTGGCCGGCCCGCACCGCCAGGGCGCGACCCGCGTCGAGGAGTGCTACGGGGAGGTCCCCGCCGTCTGGGCCTCCGCCGGCCAGCTGAGCCAGGTGTTCGTGAACCTGCTGGTGAACGCCCTCCAGGCGGCGGGCCAGGTCGGGACCGTGAAGATCGAGACGAGGCTCGACGGCGACCGCGTCGTGGTGCGCGTGAGCGACGATGGGAACGGCATCGCGCCCGAGCACCGGGACCGGCTCTTCGACCCGTTCTTCACCACCAAGGCGGCGGGCGAGGGCACGGGCCTGGGCCTCTACGTGTCGCACGAGATCGTGCGCGGCCACGGCGGCGAGATCGTGGTGGACTCGACCCCGGGCGAGGGCGCCGCCTTCGAGGTGCGCCTGCCGGTGGCGCGGGACTAGGCGGCCACCAGCCGAGCTACGCTGCGGCCCGTGGCAGCTGTCTCACCGGAATGGGCGGCCGCGCGCCTTCGCATCGCCGCCCTGCTCGCGGTCGCCGCGACCCTGTGCGCGCTGTGGTGGAGCGGTGCACTCGCCGACGTGGCGGATCCGGAGCGGGCGCGCGTCCTGCTCGCCGAGAGCGGGCCGCTCGGGCCCCTGCTCTGGGGGCTGGCGTTCGCCTTTCTCGAGCCCTTCGGTGTGCCGGGCGCCGCCTTCCTGATCCCGGCCAGCCTGGTCTGGCCGCCGGCGCTGGCGATTCCGCTCGGCGTGGCCGCCTCGACGAGCGCGGGCGTGGTGGCCTTCGTGCTCGCACGCTGGATCGGGCGCGAGGTCCTGATGGAGCGACTGCCCGAGAGCGTACGGCGGCGCACGCTGGCGGCGCGGGAGCAAGGCTTCCGGACCGCCGTCATGGTGCGCCTCGCCCTGTTCCTGTTCCCGCCGGCCCATTGGGCGCTCGCCATCTCGGGGATCCGGTTCGTGCCCTTCGTGGTGGGCAGCGCCGTGGGCTTCCTACCCTGGGTGGTGGTGTGGGTGCTCGGGACCCGCGAGGTGGCCCGTCGCCTCGAAGGCCTACCGACCTTCGAGGCGGTGGCGCTGGGGGTCGCCGTCGTGGCGTTCGCGGTCGCGCTGGCCTGGTGGCGTCGCCGGCGGCGTTCGAGCCTCTCCTAGCGCGAATCCGGAATCGCACCCCGTCCGTCGCGACGCCGCGCAGGGACACGCGCCGAGTCTGGCACGGGAGTAGACTCGGTGCCGATGCGCTTCGCGAGTGCCGTCTCCCAGCAGCCGGGCTACGAGCCCGCCGCCGCCGAGCTGGTCAGCGCCCTCCAGACCGACCTCGACGGCGAGCGACCGCAGCTCCTCTGCCTGTTCGCATCCCCGCACCACGAGGATCACTGGCTGAGCCTGGCGGAGCGCATGCGCCGGGAGTTCCCGGGGGCGTTGCTCTTCGGCTGTGGCGCACGCAGCGTGATCGGAAACGGACGCGAGATCGAGCAGGGCCCAGGGGTGGTCGCCAGCGCCGCCTCGCTCCCCGGCGTGAAGCTCGACGCCTTCCACGTGCCGGACGCGAGGCTCCCCGTGCTGCCCGGCCCCGAAGACGCCCACGTGCTGCTGCTGGTCGACCCCTTCGGCGCAGACCTCGACGCCTGGATCCCGGCACTCGATGAGCGCTTTCCGCGCGGAACCAAGCTGGGCGGCATCGCCAGCGGCGCGGGCCAGCCCGGGCGGAACCTCCTCTTCCTCGACAACGGCGCCGTCCGCCGCGGTGCCGTGGGCGTCGTCCTCGCGGGCAACCTCGCCGTGGACGCGGTCGTGGCGCAGGGCTGCCGGCCGGTCGGCCCGCCGATGTTCGTGACCGGCGCTCGGGAGAACGTGCTCTTCGAGCTCGACGGTCGCTCGCCGATGGAGGTGCTCGGTGAGCTGTTCGCTGCCGCCGACCCGACCGAGCAGCGGCTGTTCCAGGGCTCGCTCTTCCTCGGCATCGAGATGGACCCGGCGCAGAGCCGCTTCGAATCGGGCGACTTCCTGATCCGGAACCTGGTCGGCGCAGACCCGGAGACCGGCGCGCTCCACGTCGCCGCCGACCTCGAGGGGCGTCGCGTCGTGCAGTTCCACCTGCGCGACGCGCGCGCCGCGACCGAGGACCTGGCGCGCCGGCTCGAGCGGCACACCGCCGCGCAGGGGCGTGGCGCCGCCGGAGCCCTGCTCTTCTCGTGTCTCGGCCGCGGGCGGGGGCTGTTCGGTGAGCCCGACCACGACAGCCGCGCCTTCCAGCGCGCGCTGGGCCCCCTGCCCCTGGCCGGCTTCTTCGGCAACGGCGAGATCGGCCCCGTCGAAGGCCGCACCTTCCTGCACGGCTACACCAGCGCGTTCGGCATCTTCCGGCCCCGCCTCGACGTTGCCTCGGAAGGACAGTGAGCTTCATTCGCTACTGGGGCACGACGGAAGAGGAGCGGGCGCTCCCCTTCCTGTGCGACGACTTCGTCGAGCGCATCGACGCGGCCGCCTGGCGCGGCGTCACGGTCGAGGCCGACGCAGCGACGATCTTCCGCTGGCTCTGCCAGCTCAAGGCCGCGCCCTACAGCTACGACTGGATCGACAACTGGGGGCGGCAGAGCCCGCGCACGCTCACGCCCGGCCTCGAACGGCTCGAGCGGGGACAGCGCGTGATGCAGATCTTCGACCTGGTCGCCTTCGAGCCGGACCGGCACCTGACGCTCCGCACGCGCCGCTTCGCGTCGCGCCTGTGGCCGACCGTCGCGGTCAGCTATCGGCTCCGCCCGCACCCCTCCGGCGGAACGCGGCTGCTCGCCAAGCTCGCGATCCAGGCGCGGCCGGGGCGCCTCGGCGCCCTGCTGACGCGAGCCCTCCTGCTCGGGGACTGGGTGATGATGCGCCGGCAGCTCCTCAACCTGAAGGCCCTCGCGGAGGGCGCGAGGGGCGCCTGAGCCACGAGGCCAGCGCCGGCGGGAGGGCCGACCGCTCGTCTCGGGCTCGCGCTCGGTTCGGAAAGCGCTTTCCGTTGCCACGGAACGTCCGTTCCGCGTGAAGCCCGGCTCGAGCTGCAGGGCGCCTTCCGGTGTGTTGCCGGCCCGGCACGTAGATTGCTTCCTGGGTGCCTGCGGAAGTGCAGCTGCGGTGGGTGGCGTTGGAGCGCTGAAGTGTTGCCTGGGAACCGGTGGATCGCACACGCTCGTGCCGTCCTGCTCCCGGCCGCGATCGTCGGCCTGCTGGC
>JBFIYM010000122.1:0-13880 GCA_041605395.1 Myxococcota bacterium
CCTCTACTACACGGCGATCAGCTCGCGCCTCACGGCCCCCGAAGTCGAGTACATCGTAGACGACTGCGGCGCGAAGGCCCTCGTCGTCTCGCGCGGCAAGTACGACGTCGCCGCCGCCCTCGCCGACCGCTGCCCCGGGCTGGTGGGCCGCTTCGGCGTGGACGGCGCCGCGAGCGGCCTCGCCGACTGGGGCGAGGCGTGCGCGAAGCATCCGCCGACGCCGATCGCGGACGAGAGCGAGGGTGCGCCCATGCTCTACTCGTCCGGCACCACCGGTCGACCCAAAGGGGTGAAGCACCCGCTGCCCGAGGGTCCGGTCGGGACCGCTCCCGCGCTCGTGCGCGGCATCATGCTGCTCTACGGCGCCACCCCCGACTCCATCTACCTCTCCCCCGCCCCGCTCTACCACGCGGCCCCCCTCGGCTTCACCATGGCGATGCTGCGGGTCGGCGCGACCGTGATCGTGATGGAGCACTTCGACGCCGAGCGGGCGCTCGCGCTGGTCGAGAAGGAGCGCGTCACGCACTCCCAGTGGGTGCCCACCATGTTCGTGCGCATGCTGAAGCTCCCCGAGGCGACGCGCGCCCGCTACGACGTCTCCTCCCTGCGCTACGCGATCCACGCGGCCGCGCCCTGCCCCGTCCACGTGAAGGAGCAGATGATCGAGTGGTGGGGGCCGGTGCTCTACGAGTACTACGCGGGCACCGAGGGCAACGGCTTCTGCGCCATCGACTCGAAGCAGTGGCTCGAGCACCGGGGCTCGGTGGGCCGGCCCACGAACGCCAAGGTGCACATCCTCGACGACGAGTTCCGGGAGCTCGCGCCGGGCGAGGTGGGCACCATCTACTTCGAGAGCGACACGAAGTACGAGTATCACAACGACCCGGCCAAGACGGAGAGCGCGAAGAGCCCGCAGGGCTGGACCACGCTCGGCGACGTCGGCTACGTGGACACGGAGGGCTGGCTGTTCCTCACCGACCGCAAGGCGTTCATGATCATCTCGGGCGGCGTGAACATCTACCCGCAGGAGACCGAGGACTGCCTGATCGCCCACCCGCGCGTCACGGACGTCGCGGTGATCGGGGTGCCCAACGAGGACTTCGGCGAGGAGGTGAAGGCGGTCGTCCAGCCCGCGGAGATGGCGGAGGCCGGGCCGGCGCTCGAGCAGGAGCTGCTGGCCTGGTGCCGTGAGCGCATCTCGGCCATCAAGTGCCCGCGCAGCATCGACTTCGAGGCCGAGCTGCCCCGGCATCCCACCGGGAAGCTCTACAAGCGCCTGCTGCGCGACCGCTACTGGGGCAAGAAAGAGTCGAGGATCGTGTGATGGCCCAGCGCGTCCTCTCGGGCATCCTGATGACGCGCGCCAGCGAGGGCCGTGCCACGATTCACTTCGAGGCGCACGACGCCGAGGGGGACGCCTGGCTCGTCGGCCCGCGCGCGATCGGCCCGGCGGGCCCCTTCCGCGACGAGCCGATCACGTTCTTCGCCCTGCGCGAGCTCTGCCCCGAGACGGGCCACTGCGCCAAGATCGACGAGGTCGGCCGCAGCGCAGCCAGCGTCGAGGTCGGCTGGAAGGGGCTGAAGGAGCTGGCCTACCTGGTGATCGGCGAGGTGGACGCCTCCGCCGCCGGACCGGCTCGCTAGTCGATGTAGCCGAGGCTGCGGAGCTTCTCGATCGTGTCGCGCTTCTCCCTGCCTCCAAAGCCCGAAGGCAGCGGGTCGGCGGCCTCGAGCCAGGCCTCGAGGCTCTGCCGCAGGCGCTTCGCGGTCGCGCCCGCGGCGTCGGTCGGCGCGGCCAGCAGATTCTCCGTCTCGTCGGGGTCCGCCCCGAGGTCGTAGAGCTCCTCCGTCCCCGCGTCGGGCGTCTGGATCAGCTTGAAGCGGCCCTCGCGCACGAAGCGCGCGTTGCGCTGGTCGGGTCGGCCGCCCGGCCAATGCGGGCCCGTGGCCTCGCCGAACAACGGGCGCGCCGGGGGCTCGCCGCCGCCCCGCAGGTCGAGCGCCTGCCCCTCGACCGCGCCGGGCGCGGGAAGGCCCAGCACGTCGAGCAGCGTCGGCAGCAGGTCGACGTGGTGGGTCGGGGCCGTGAGCCGCGTGCCGCCGCCCCGGCCGCCGGGCAGGCGGATCAGCCCCGGGGCATGGACCGTCGTCTGGTAGACCCACTTGTGGTGCTGGAACAGCTCGGCGGCTTCGTGCTCCCAGAAGTTCTCGCCGTGGTCGCTGGTGACGACCAGTAGCGCGTCGTCCAGGATGCCCGCGCCCCGCAGGTGGTCGATCAGGACGCCGACCTGCTGGTCCAGGTAGGTGATCTCGGCCGCGTAGCGCCAGGCGTATGGCTGGAGCGCCGTGCGGCGCGCCAGCGGATCCCGCCCGAGCCCCCGGAGCCGCTCCGCGGGATCGGAGGGGAGCGGCGCCGGGTCCGGGTCGTAGCGCGCCACGAACTCGGGCGGGGCCGCGTAGGGCTGGTGCGGGTCGAAGTAGTGCACGAACAGGAACAGACGCTCCGGCACGCCGACGCGCTCGAGGTAGCGGATCACGGCGGCCGTCGTGGAGGCCGCGTCGCGCTGGAGGTACTCGACGCCGCCCTCCGGGATCAGCTGGTCGAAGTTCTCGTCGTAGTGGTCGAAGCCCTGGGCCAGCGCGAAGCGGTCGCTCATCACGAAGGCCGACACGAAGCCCGCCGTGTGGAAGCCGTGCCGCGCGAGGATCTCGGCCAGCATCTCGTTGCGCTCGTCGACGATGAAGCCGTTGCGACGCACCCCGTGGCGGGTCGGGTAGGTCCCCGTGAAGAGCGTCGTATGCGAAGCCAGGGTGGACGGCGCCGCGGTCGAGAGGTCGGTGAGCACGATCGACTCCCCGGCCAGCGCATCGAAGGCGGGCGTCGCGACCGCCTCGTTCCCCATGAAGCCGAAGTGGTCGGCACGGGTCGTATCCAGCGTGATCAGCACCACGTGCCGGGGCGTCCCATCGCGCGAGGCCTCACGCTCGGCGCAGGCGAGAGGCCCGCTCCCGGCGAGCAGGAGCCCGCCGAGCAGACCGACGACGAGGCTTCGAGTCACGGACTCACGCGGCTCCAGGGCTCGGGGAGGGCGGCGAGTCTCGCATACCCGCCTTCAGCGACCACCCGTGAATCTCGTACACTCCCTCCGGACGGGATCGCGGGTCGAACGCATGGGCATCGGACGGTACGAGAACCCCTATCGGGTGGTCGAGTGGCACCGGCCGCTGCCGACGGGGACGCGCTGCGAGCCGCTCTCGCTCGAGACGGCGGACCGCGCGCTCGCGCACGGCTGGCTCTACCACCGCGGCGGCGAGGACACCGTGGTCTGCCTGATGCACCCGCGCGCCGACTTCTCGCGCCACTACGCAGTGCCGGCGCTCGTGGAGGCCGGCTTCGCGGTGCTGTGCGAGAACAGCCGCTGGCTCAACAACGACGCGACGCTCGTCCACGAGCGGGTGCTCCTCGACGTGGCCGCCGGGCTCGCGGCGGCGCGCGAGCGCTACGACCGGGTCGTCCTCGTCGGCAACTCGGGCGGCGGCTCGCTCTACACCTTCTACCTGAGCCAGGCGCAGGCGCCCTCGGGGGAGCGGCTGCGGGAGACCGCCGCCGGGGAGCCGCTCGACCTGAATGCGCTCGAGCTCCCGGGCGCCGACGCCATGATCTACCTCGCCGCGCACCCGGGCGAGGGACACTTCCTGCTCCACGCGATCGATCCCTCGCTGGCCGACGAGGGCGATCCGCTCTCCTGCGACCCGACGCTCGACTCCTACGACCCGGCCAACGGCTTCGCAGAGCCGCCGGCCGAGAGTCGCTACGACGCCGCCTTCCTCGCACGCTACCGGGCGGCGCAGCGGGAGCGCGTCGCGCGCATCGACGCCATCGCGCGCGCGCGGCTGGCGCGGCGCCAGGCAGCGCGCGCCCGGGCCGACTCCCGCGAGGCCCAGCGCGCAGCGATCGCCACCGACTTCCTGCTCGTCTACCGCACCGACGCCGACCCGCGCGCGGTCGACCTGTCACTCGACCCCTCGAAACGCGACTACGGCTCACTCTGGGGACGGCGCCCGGATCTCATCAACTACGGGCCGGTCGGCTTCGCGCGGGTGGTGGCCCCGGAGGCCTGGCTGTCGACCTGGTCGGGGCTCTCCTCCCGGGCCGAGATCGGGACCACCGGGCCGGGCATGACGCTGCCCGCGCTCGTGATCGAGTACACGGGCGACAACGCCATCTTCCCGAGCGACACCGAGACGATCGTGTCGGCCCTCGGCTCGAAGCGCGTCGAGCGCCGCGCCTTCGACGCCGATCACTACGGCTTCCCGAGCGAGCGCGGCCGCGACGCCGCGCTCGAGGAGATCGTGAGCTGGCTGCGCAAGAACCCATAGCGCCCGCCGCGCCCCTGGCCCGCTACGAGCGGCGCGTGGCCGCCTCGCTCGAGCGCGTCTGGGAGAACGTCTACGACTGGGAGCACCTCCCCTACCTGCACCACGCGTCCTTCTGCGCCATCGCGCTCGAGGAGGCGGGCGACTGGGGCTGGCGCGCGCGCGTGCGCCTCCCGCCGGCCGAGGCGCCGGTGGAGATCACGATCGAGCTGCGGACGGACCGCGCGGCGGGCGTCTATCACACGCGCACGCTGGCCGGCCCGGGCGCGGGGAGCGACATCGTCACGACGCTTCGGGTGCCGGATCCGCACCACACCGACGTCGCCGTCGCCTTCCACATCCCGGGAATCCCGGAGGCCGCCCGCGCGGCGGTCGGCGAGGGCTACGTGCGGCTCTACACGCGCCTCTGGGACGAGGACGAAGCGATGATGCGTCGGCGCGAGGCCCTGCTCGACGGCCGCGAGCCCGCGGCGCCCCGCCCGGGGCCGCGACCGCCCCTCGCGCTGGGCCCGGCCGCCGCGCTCCACGCGGAAGGCCCGCGCCTGGTGGACCTCGACGGCGATCGCTTCCGTGTGCTCGCGCACGAGGGCCGCCTGCTGGCCCACCCGGTCGTGTGTCCCCATCGGGGCGCCTCGCTGGCCGAGGCCCCCATCGAGGCGGGCGCAGTGGTCTGCCCCTGGCACGGCTACCGCTTCGACTGCGAGAGCGGCCGGGGGCCCGCGGGCCAGCGCTGCCGCATGCCGGTCGTGGCGCGGGTCGAGGTGGATGCGTCGGGCGAGGCGGCCCTCGTCGTCCGCTAGGCTGCGCCCATGAGCGATCGCGGCTTCACCCACGTCGCCCTTCCGGTCGCCGACGTCGAGGCCAGCGTGACCTTCTACGAGCGCTACGCGGGCATGCGGCCGGTGCATCGGCGCCGCGACCCCACGGTCGGCAACACCGTCGTCTGGCTCTCCGACGGCACCCGCCCCTTCGTGATCGTCCTGATCGGCGTTCCCGAGGTCCGGCATCCCCTGCTCCCGATCGCGCACCTCGGCGTGGGCTGCGCCTCGCGCGAGGAGGTCGACCGGCTGGTGGCCGCCGCGAAGGCCGAGGGGCGCACGGTCTACGGACCGATCGATGCCCCCGCACCTGTCGGCTACTACGCGCTGATCTCCGACCCCGACGATCACACCCTGGAGCTCTCCTACGGCCAGGAGGTGGCGCTGACGGTGGAGCACGCGAAGCAGCCCGAGCCGTGAAGCAGCCCGAGCCGTGAAGCTCGGTCTGTTCGTCCCGCTCCTCTCGCCCGCCGCGACCCCCGAGTTCGTGGCGCGACTCGGGCGCGAGGCCGAGGCGCGCGGCTTCGACTCGCTCTGGCTCGCCGAGCACGTGGTCCTGTTCGACGACCACGCGTCGCAGTACCCGTACGCCGCCGACGGACGCTTCCCCGCGCGCGGCGAGGCGGGCTTCGTCGACCCCTTCGCGGCCGCCGGCTTCCTCGCCGGCGTGACGTCGACGATCCGCCTCGGCACCGGCATCTGCCTCGTGCCCCAGCGCAACCCGGTCTACGTGGCCAAGGAGGTCGCCAGCGTGGACTGGCTCTCGGGCGGGCGCTTCGACTTCGGCGTGGGCGTGGGCTGGCTCGCCGAGGAGTTCGCCGCGGTCGACGCGCCCTTCGCGGAGCGCGGCGCGCGCTGCCGCTCCTACCTGGAGGTCTGCCGGCGTCTCTGGTGCGAGCCGGTGTCCGCCTACGAGGACCGCTTCTACACCCTGCCGCCCTGTCGCGCCTATCCGAAGCCGGTGCAGCGGCCGCACCCGCCCATCCACTTCGGCGGCGAGAGCGACGCTGCGCTCCGGCGCGTCGCCGACCTCGGGCAGGGCTGGTACGGCTTCAACCTCGACCCGACGGGCTTCGCCGAGCGCGTGGCTCGGCTCGACGCGCTGCTGGCCGAGCGCGGCCGGGCGCGGAGCGGGCTCACGGTGAGCGTGTCGCCGTATCTCCGGAAGACCGGGGCCGACGACCTGGCGCGCTACGCCGAGGCCGGCGCGGACCAGGTGATCCTGGCCGCCTTCGCGCGCGATCCCGACGAGCTCGCGCGCCGACTCGACGCGCTCGCCGAGACCCTGCTCGCCGCCGCCCGGCGCCTGTAGACTGGCGCGAGCCGGGAGGCCGACGTGGTTCGAGCCATCGACTGCTGGGTGAACGTCACGATGGGCGAGCAGAAGCCGCCCGACTACCTGGTGCGGGTCAAGGAGGACTACTTCAAGGGAGGCGAGGAGTTCTTCCAGAACCTCGAGCCCGACGCCCTGCTCGCCCAGATGGATCAGGCGGGCGTCGAGAAGGCCGTGCTCACGATCGACGCGAGCCGCCCCTCGGCGCACGCGCTGCGCTTCGCCGAGAAGCATCCCGGGCGTTTCTTCTACGCGGCGAGCCTTCAGCCCACGGGCCGCATGAAGGAAGTGTGGGCTCTCGAGGCGCTCGTGCGCAGCCAGCCCGTCGTGATGGCCCGCGTCGTGCCGTTCGGCACCGACACGCCGCCGAGCGACGTCCGCTACTACCCGCTCTACGGGAAGTGCATCGAGCTGGACCTTCCGGTCTCGATCAACACCGGGCTCCCCGGCCCGCCGGTGCCCGGCGAGTGCCAGAACCCGATCCACCTGGATCGCGTGTGTGTGCAGCTCCCCGAGCTCCGCATCTGCATGGCGCACGGGGCCGACCCGTGGTGGGCCGTCGCGATCCGATTGATGATCAAGTACCGGAACCTGTTCCTGATGACGTCGGCGTATGCGCCGCGCTACCTGCCCCCGGAGCTGATCCACTACATGAACACGCGCGGAAAACACAAGATCCTGTTCGCCTCGGACCATCCGGTGCTCTCCTTCGAGCGCTGCTTGAAGGAGGCCCAGCAGCTCGACCTGCGCGAGGGGGTGTTGGACCGATACCTCTACGCCAACGCGGAGCAGCTCTTCTTCGCGCCCCGCGAGCCGCGAGCCTGACGTGGCGGCTCGGAAGAAGACGACCCGGAAGGTCCCGCGGAAGACCGCGCGCAAGAAGGCGGGCCGCGGAGGCGCCCGCAAGCGCCTCACGCCGCGCAGCGAGCAGCGCGGGCCGGAGGCCGGCGGGATCCCGCTCGACCCGACCGCCCCGGCGCTGGCCGCGCTCGCGCGTGCGGTCGAGACCGCGGGCGGGGTGGTGATCGGCGGCTACCACGAGCCGCTCGCCGGCCACGCGCTGCTGCTGGCGACGCTGCCGCGCGAGGCGGTCGAGCCGACCCCGTTCCAGCGCGACCTCTCGCCGACCCACGTGAAGCGCCTGGCCCAGAAGATCGAGGAGACCGGCTCGTTCCTCGACCCGATCATCGCGGTGCTCGGAGCGGAGGGTGGCTTCTGGACGCCGAACGGCCGCCACCGCCTGGCGGCCGCGAAGCTGCTCGGCCAACGCCAGATCACCGCCCTGATCTCGCCCGACGAGGCGCTCGCCTTCCGGATCCTGGCGCTCAACACCGAGAAGGCGCACAACCTGAAGGACCGCAGCCTCGAGGCGATCCGCATGGCGCGCGCGCTCGCGAAGCGCACGCCCCGGGCCAGCGAGACCGACTACGCCGCCCAGCTCGAAGCGCCGGAGCTGCTGACGCTCGGCGTCGTCTACGAGCAGAACGGCCGCTTCGCCGGCGGCGCCTACTCGCCGTGCCTGCGCAAGCTGGAACGCTTCGGCACGAAGCCACTCGCGAAGAGCCTCGGTGAGCGCGAGGGCTGGGCGGCACGCCTGCTCGAGATCGACGCCCGCGTGAAGGAGATCATCGCCGCTCTCCAGCAGCGCGGCTTCCGCTCGCCGTACCTGCGGAGCTACGTGGTGGCGCGCCTCAACCCGGTCCGCTTCCACAAGGCCAAGAAGGGCGACACGAAGCCGCCGATGAGCGTGCCCGAAGCGCTCACGCGCATGGCAGCGGCCGCGCGCAAGTTCGACGTGGCGACCGTTCGGGAACGCGACCTCGCGCTCGTCGCCGCGGTGAGCGCGGAATGACGGGTGCCCGGCTGTGGCTCGTGGTGGCCGCCGTGCTGGGCGCGAGCGGCGTGGCCTTCGGCGCGGGCGGCGCGCATGGGCTTCGCTCCCTGATGGCGCCGGAGTACGTGCCGACCTTCGAGACGGGCGTCCGCTACCACCTGCTCCACGCCCTCGCCGTCCTGGCGCTGGCGCTCGCCGCCGAGCACCGACCCGTGGCCCTCCCGGCGGGGCTGATGACGCTCGGGACGGTGCTCTTCTCGGGCTCGCTCTATGCGCTCGCGGTCGGCGCACCCCGCGGCCTCGGCCTGGTGACGCCGATCGGCGGCGTCGCGCTGCTGCTCGGCTGGCTCGCCCTGATTCGCCTCGCGTTCGCCCGCCGCTAAGGTCCCCGCCCCGGGAGGAGCCCATGGGCCGCGTCGAGACCGTGACCGAGCAGATGAAGGCCGCCATGAAGGCGAAGGACGGCCCGCGCCTCGGCGCGCTCCGCAACATCCGCGCCGCGTTCCTGGTGGAGATGAAGAAGGACGGCGCCGAGACGCTCGAGGAGGACACGGCGATCGCCGTGCTGCGCCGGCTCGCGAAGCAGCGCCAGGAGAGCATCGACGCCTTCGAGAAGGCGGGGCGGGCGGAGCGGGTCGCCGAGGAGAAGGCCGAGCTGGGCGTGATCGAGGAGTTCCTCCCGCGCCTCGCCGACGAGGCCACCACGCGGGCCTGGGTCGAGCAGGCCCTCGCCGAGACCGGCGCCAGCACGCCCAAGGAGCTCGGTCGCGTGATGGGCGCCGTGATGAAGGCCCACAAGGGCGAAGTCGACGGCGACCTCGCCCGCCGCCTCGCGAGCCAGCTCCTCGGGGGCTAAGCCGGACCCCTCGTCCTCGCCGCGGGGCAGCCGGGCCTCCGCACTCGCCGCGCGGCTCACAGCCGCTGGGACGAGGGGCCCCGTAACTAGACGCCGAGGGCCTTCTTGATTCCGGCGATGCCACCCTTGTAGACGCCTTCGATCATGCCGCGGGCCTGGTCGTCGCCGATGCCCTTCGGGTCGAAGTTGGCGGACCAGTCGACGCGGCAGGCCTTGCCCTCGTCCTTCACCTCGATCGTGGCGAGGTAGTTCTCGACCGGGATCGGGCCGCCCACGATGGCGTACTGGAGACGCCGGCTGTTGTCGTCGAAGGCCTCGAGGCGCTCCTTCAGGGCGGCGCCACCCGGGAGCGTGATCGTGCGGACCGCGCCGATGCCGCTGCCCTCCACCTCGACCTTCTCGAAGCCGGCCGAGTAGCGCTGGATGCCGCCGAAGTCGCGGAACAGATCCCACACCTTCTCGGCGGGCGCCTCGACCCGCTCGCTCACCTTCACGCTGACCATGCCTGCCTCCTTCGTCGTCCGCCTGACGGGTGGCGCGCAGGGTAGACCAGGTACCCTGCACTCGCTGCGGGAGGCGCCGTGGAAGCGCGATTCGAGACGCTCGCCTCGGGCTACGGACTGGTGGAGGGGCCCACCTGGGCCCCGGACGGGTCGCTGTTCTGGAGCGACGTGCTGGGCGGCGGCGTCCATCGGCGCGACCCGCGCGGCGCGATCGAGACCGTGATCCCGAAGCGGCGCGGCGTGGGCGGCATCGCGCTGCACGCGGACGGCGGGCTGGTGGTCGGGGGCCGTGACCTGATCCACGTGAACGGCACCTCGACGCGCACCCTGCTCTCCGTGCCGGACCTCCCGGGCTGGAACGACCTCTGCACCGATGCGCGCGGCCGGGTCTGGGCCGGCTCCGTCCGCTTCCGGGTGTTCGATCCCGACGCGAAGCCGGTGGCCGGGGAGTGCTGGCGCCTCGAGGGCGCCGGGCGCGCGACGCCGGTGTACGACGACGTGCTCCACGCCAACGGCATCGCGCTCTCGCCCGGCGAGGACTGGATCGCACACGCCGACACCCGGCGCGCCCGGCTCTGGGTGCACGACCTCGACGCGGCCGGCAACCCGAGCGGGCGCCGCGCCTTCGCCGTGGAGGGCGCACCGGACGGCCTGGCCTTCGACGAGGCGGGCTGTGTCTGGGTGGCGATCGCGGGCGGCGGGCGCGTCGACCGCTTCACGCCCGCGGGCCGGGTGGACCGCTCGCTCGCCGTGCCGGCGCGGATGGTGACGAGCCTCTGCTTCGCGGGGGACGACCTGCGCGAGCTGATCGTGGTGACGGCGGACCATGCGGAGCAGCCCGAGCGGCGCGGCTCGGTGCTGCGCGCGCGGCTCGACGTGGCCGGGGCGCCGGTGCATCCCGCCCGGATTTGAGCCGGTCTCGGTCCGGCGAGCGAAAAGCTCGCGTTTCGTTCATGTTCGAGGCTCCGACCCGCGGCTTCCGTGCGCCTGCTCACTCGCGCGGCGTGTGTTCCGTCACCCATTCGGGGGGAGCCGGATTTCCGACGTGGGATCGGCGGTTTGGCGTGACTCGTATCACTTCCCCCTGCCGCCCCCCTTCCGATGGTCCCGACGACCGAGGGGGGGTGAGATGACGATGCACCGCGTGCAGATGTGGATCTGGGCCGCAGCGCTGGCGGCCGGAGCGACCGTTTCGGGCTCGGCCGGCCACGCCCAGAGCTGCCTCGACGGGGCCCGGAGCGTCGAGGCGGCCCGGTCCTCGACCGTGGACTACGACTTCGACAGCGCCGGCCACGCCGTCGACGCCACCGGCGTGACCTGGCGCGACGTTCCCGATCACGCGATCGGTCTCGACGGCAGCCAGCCCGTCTGCTTCCACGGGGGCTACGTCGCCGGGCCCTATCCCGAGGACGCCGTCTACGAGTGCTCCTCCGAGCACTGTCCGTCGGGGGGCTGCCCGAACCCGTGCCTGCCCTACCACACCACCGCGGGCATCTCCGTCCAATCGACGGGCAACGCCGTGGTGGAGGACGTTCGCGTCTCCGACTACGGGGACGGCATCTCCCAGGAATCGTCCGCGGATCGCGCCGAGATGGTGGTCCGCCGCGCCTACCTGCACGATCTCCACGACGACGCGATCGAGAACGATTGGGGCGCCACGGTGCGGGTGTTCGACTCGCTGTTCGAGCGCGTCTTCATCCCCTTCGCCAGCCGCCAGCGCTCGAGCACCGACATCGATGCACGGGACCGCGTGTTCGAGGTGCGCAACAACCTCGTGCTGCTGCACAAGTTCACGAACTCGTACAAGCAGAAGGAAGGCCACGGCGGCTTCTGGAAGTGGGGCCACGAAGGCAAGGACCCGCGCTTCATCGTCACCGACAACGTGTTCGTGGCCCACCTGAAGACCAACGGGCTGCTGTTCCCGCTGGTCGACCAGGTGCTCGAGTGTCGGAACAACAAGCTGCTCTGGGCCGGCACGATCGAGCAGTGGGAGGACGAGCTCGACAGCCACGACGACAGCGACGGCCTCGACACGCGCGGGCGCATGGAGGCGCTCTCGCACTGCTACACGGTGATCGTGAAGCCCGCGGGCCAGAGCAAGGCGGACTTCCTCGCGCAGCACTGGGATCCGCTGGTGCGGGCGTGGAAGGCCACGCACAAGGCCGCCGGCGGGACGCCGGACTCGACGCCTGCGCCCACGCCCAGCCCGACGCCGGCGCCCACGCCCAGTCCGACTCCGACGCCCACGCCCACGCCGACACCGGCACCGACGCCGATCCCGACACCCGCGCCGAGTCCGACTCCGACCCCTGCGCCGAGTCCGACACCGACTCCGACGCCCACACCGACGCCGGACCCGGTGCCGGACACGCCGCCGCAGGAGCCCATCCTGCTGCCCTGACGAAGCGGCACGCATACCCTGGCGTCGCCGGAGACGCCCCGCCGGCCCCGGGCTCCCACGAGCCCGGGGCCTTCGCGTCGAGCGGCCTACACTGCCGCGGCGAAGGGAGGCGCGATGGAGCTCACGGAGGCCATGGAGACGCTGCGCGCGGTGCGCCGGCTGCGCCCCGACCCGGTCCCCGACGCGGTGCTCCATCGCGCGCTCGAGGCCGCCACCTGGGCGCCGACCGGGGGCAACCTGCAACCGTGGCGCGCCATCGTCGTGCGCGAGCGGTCCCCCGTGGCCCGCCTCGGCGCCCTCTACGCCCAACGCTGGTCCGCGTACGCCGAAGCGCGCCGCAAGGCGCTCGCCGCCGCGCCGCCCGAGATCGCGGCCCGGGCGGAGAAGATGCTCGCGGCCGGCGACTTCCTGGCCGCCCACTTCGCCGAGACGCCCGCCGTGGTCGTCTTCTGCTTCGACCCCACGCGCATGGCGATCACCGATGCCGGCCAGCCACGCGTCTCGATCGTGGGCGGGGCCTCGGTCTACCCGGCGGTCCAGAACTTCCTGCTGGCGTGCCGCGCCGAGGGGCTCGGCTGCGTGCTGACCACCCTCCTCTGCGAGGTCGAGCCCGAGGTCCGCACGCTGCTCGACATCCCCGAGCCCTGGGGCACCGCCTGCGCCATCCCGATCGGATGGCCGCGCGGCCGCGGGCACGGGCCCCTCGCACGGCGTCCCGTCGAGAAGATGTTCTTCGACGAACGCTTCGGGACGCCGCTCGCGACGGAGGCGGGATGAAGGTCGAGAGGAGGCGGGATGAAGGTCCAGATCCACGAGCGCTTCGAGAGTCGCCTTCCGCCGGACGACGACCACCCGTATCGCACAGGCGCCTGGCGCCCCCAGCACACGGAGTACGACGCCTGGGACCTCGACGTCGTCGAGGGCGCGATCCCCGACGATCTCGAGGGCGTGTATCTGCGCAACACCGAGAACCCCCTGCTTCCGGCGATCGCGCGCTACCACCCCTTCGATGGGGACGGCATGCTGCACTCCGTTTCGTTCGGCGGCGGCGAGGCGCAGTACCACAACCGCTTCGTCCGGACCGACGGCTTCCTGGCCGAGCGCGAGGCCGGCGAGCCCCTCTTCGCGGGCGCGGCCGAGAATCCGGGCCTGGCGCGACGCCGATCCGACCTCGGCGCCCGCCCGAACATGAAGGATGCCTCGAGCACGGACGTGGTCGTGCACGGGGGGCGTGCCCTCACGAGCTTCTATCTCTGCGGCGACCTCTACGCCTGTGACCCGGTGACCCTCGCGCCGGCGGGCAAGGCCGCGTTCGTCCCCGCGGAGGGAGCCTCCGCACACACACAGGTCGACGAGCACACGGGCGAGCTGCTGTTCTTCAACTACGGGACCCGTCCGCCCTACATGCACTATGGCGTGGTCGACCCGGCGGGCGCGCTCGTCCACTACATCGACGTGCCGCTGCCCGGCCCGCGCCTGCCGCACTCCATGGCCTTCACCGAGCGCTACGCCATCCTCAACGACTGCCCGTTGTTCTGGGACCCGGAGGCGCTGGCGCAGGGCCACCACGTGACGCGCTTCCATCCGGACCTCCCGACCCGCTTCGCGATCGTGCCGCGGCGCGGGCAGCCGTCGGAGATCCGCTGGTTCGAGGCCGCGCCGACCTTCGTGCTCCACTGGATCAACGCCTACGAGGACGGCGACTGCGTCGTGCTCGACGGCTTCTTCCAGGAGGACCCCTCCCCCCGCCGCGTGCCC
>JBFIYM010000123.1:0-13794 GCA_041605395.1 Myxococcota bacterium
CCGCCGCGACGAAGAGGCCCGGCGTACCGGGCCAGGCGCCCACCAGCGGCAGGTGGTCGGGCGTGTCCGGCCGGAGACCTGCCCACGCACCCAGGAACCGTGCGGCGGCGGTCTCGGGCACGAGTGCCTCGGCCGCGCGCAGCAGGCCGGCCACGCCTCCCGCCGTCGCGCGCCGGTCGAAGCCGGCCCGCTCGGTGGTCGCGCCCACGACCAGCGAGCCGTCGAGCTTCGGCACCAGATAGGTCTCGCCACCCCAGACGATCGGACCCGGCATCGCCGGCGGCAGCTCCAGGGCGACGATCTGGCCGCGCACGGGCTCGATGGGGAGGCGCGCATCGGGCCCGATCCACGCCGCGCACTCCGCGGCGAAGCAGCCGGGACACAGGACGACGGCGCCGCTCGCCAACGCGCCGGCAGAGGTCGAGACGCCCGACACGCCCGCCTCGCTGCGGAGCAGCCCGCGCACCGCCACGCCGGTCCGGACCTCGGCGCCGAGCCGTTCCGCCGCGCCGACGAAGGCGCGGGTGAGGAGCGGGCTCCGCACGTGCGCGTCGCGGGGCGAGAACAGCGCCCCGTAGGCGCGCGCCTCCTGCGCCAGCCCCGGCGCGCTCCGGGCGACGTCTTCGGGCGAGAGCCAGACCAGGCCCGCATCGCCGTGCAGCCCGACCTCGGCCGCGAGGGCCCGCGCCTCGGCCACGCTGCCGGGCACGCGCAGGCTGCCCGACACGACGTACTCGGGGTCGAGGCCCGACTCCTCGCGAAGCGAGGCGACGTACTCGGGAAAGAGCGCGAAGCTCTCGAGCCGCGCGCGCAACGCCGGGCCGACCTCCGCGCCCTCGGCGATCGGAGCGAGGATGCCCGCGGCGGCGCCCGACGCCTCGCCCGCGATCTCGCCGCGCTCCAGCAGCTGCACCGCGAGCCCCGCGCGCGCGAGCGCCCAGCTGACGGCGGCCCCGATCACCCCGCCGCCGACCACGACGACGTCGGGCGCGCGGCTCATCGTCGGACGCCCCGGGGACCGCCGGACGCGGCGCTCATCCTGCGACGGCCTCGAGCGCCGCGAGCAGCGTCTCGGGCCGGTGCTCGAGGCCCGCGAAGCGTCGCGCGATGCGCCCCTCGGCGTCGATCAGGTAGGTGATCACGAGGTGCTCGATCTCGCCGTTCTCGCCGGGCCTGGCGCCGACGCCGTAGCGCTGGAGCACGTCGGCCACGGTGTCGTCGTCCCCGGTCAGGAACGACCAGTGCGCGAGGTCCACGCCGCGCGCCGTGGCGTAGTGGCGCATCGCCTCCGGCGTGTCGCGTGCGGGGTCGAGCGAGATCGACACGAAGCGCACGCGCTCCTGGAGCGCTTCGGGGAGCAGGCGCTGCAGCTCGACGTGCGTGCCCGTCAGGATCGGGCACGGCCCGGGGCAGTGGGTGTAGATGAAGTCGACCAGCAGCGTCTTGCCGCGCAGGTCGGCGAGCGAGACCGGGCGCCCGTCCTGGTCCACCAGCGCGAAGTCGGGCGCGGGCTCGGCCTCCCCCACCGCGCCCGCGAAGCCGCGCGCCAGGGTGCCCGAGCGGCCGGCACTGCCGGCTTCCTCGACGACGCGCGCTGCGACGACGCGGAAGCTCGTGCTGCGGATCTCGAGGGTGAACTCGATCACCTGGCCGGGCGCCAGCGTGTCGAGCAGGCGCGGGTCGGCGACGTCGAAGCTCATCGACATGGCGGGCATCACGCCGGGGATGTCCTCGTGGTCGATGATCACCTGCTTGAGCTCCCGGTCGAGCGATTCGACCAGGCCGCGCGCCTCGACGCGGCGCGCGCGCTGGCTGTGCTGCGCCACGTCACAGGCGAGCAGGACGAGCGCGGCGAGCAGGGGGACGAGGGCGAAGGCGCCGCGGCTCATTGCGCCTCGGCGGCGAGTCTCGGCGCGGCCGGATCGGGATCGAGCCGCAGCACGCGGGGGAAGCCGCCCTCGATCTGCCAGGTGGGCGCGTTGGAGTTCGAGGTCCAGACCCGCCCCTCCGCGTCGAAGTCGATCTCGCGGGTGTAGGTGACGCGCGTGGGCAACGGGTAGACGGTGAACTCGGGCCCCTCCGGCGTCGGACGCAGCCGGATCAGCGTGTCGCTGTTCGTCCCACAGATCCAGACCGTGTCGCTGCGCCGGTCGACGTGGAGCGCGTACGGCGTCTCGCTGCCGGCGGGCTCGATCGGCAGCTCGAAGGACTCGAAGCGCCGCGTCTTCGGGTCGAAGCGCGCGACCACGCTCGACGAGAAGCCCGGGATCCAGAGCGCGCCCTTCGAGTCGAAGCGCAGCCGGCGCGGCGCGGTGAAGGGCGTGTCGATCAGCTCCACGGCGAGCGTGTCCGGGTCGATGCGTCCGATCTTGTGCTGGTTCAGCTGGCTGAACCAGATGCCGCCGTCCGGCGCGACGTCGATCCCGTACGGGACCGGCAGCGCGCCGGCGTCGCCACCCTCGGCGGCCATGCCGGACAGATCGACGCGCTGCGACAGCCAGAGCAGCGCGGGCAGCAGCCGCAGGGCCACGGCCTGGCCGAAGCTGGCCGCCGGGAGCCTGACGAGCTGGAGCCGCTCGCTGGCCGGATCGAACAGGCCCACGTGGTTCGAGACGGCGAGCGTGAACCAGATGCGCCCCCGCTCGTCGAAGCGCAGGGTGTGCGGATAGAACCCCTCGTCGAGCGGGTACACGCGCCAGCTCTCGTCGCCCGGATCGAAGCGGGCCAGCTGGTTGCCGAGCGCGAGCGTGGCCCAGATCGCGCCGTCGGGAGCGACCTGGAGGGAGTGCGGGCCCACGTGGGCGTTCGCGGTCGAGGGCAGCGGCTGGTCGCGCCCCCCGAACACGCCGCCGAGCGGGATCTCGCCCTGGGGAAGCGGGAAGCTCGCCATCGCGCCCGTCGCCGGATCGAGCCGGTAGAGCCGGTCCTGCGTCATGTCGACGGAGTAGATGCGGCCGTCGGGGTGGACCGTGAGGTCGTGCTGCATCGAGGCGCGCAGCCCGAGCTCCCACTCGTCGACCACGGCGCGGCGCACCTCGGGGGCCGGGGGCGGCGCGAAGCCCGGCTCCCCGAGCCCCGCGGTGAGGCGCGGGACGGCGTGCGCCGGGTCGTAGGCCGCGCGGAACAGCTCCGGCAGCTTGGCGCGCAGCTCGGGCGAGACCCCGCCGCCCATGCGGGCCATCAGCGTGAGGATCTTCTCCCACTGCCAGTCCTCGCGCGGAAGCCGCGTCGCGTGGCTCCCCTGCTGGTGGCAATAGGTGCACTGGCGCACGAACTCCTCGCGCTCGACCGGGTCCTCGAGCTTCTCGAGCAGGAGCGCGAGCCAGCGGTTCGCGGGCAGCTGCGCGGCGACCGCAGCAGGGTCGCGCTCGGGCGCGAGGCGCAGCGTGAGCGGCGCCGCCGGCAGCTCGGCCAGCGGCTGGCGCAGGTCCTGCCACCCGATGCGCCGCACGCGCAGCACGAGGCCTTCGCTGCTGCCGAGCTCCGGCGAGCGGAAGCGACCCTCGGCGTCGCTCCACACCGTGGTCTGCCGGATCGGGTCGCCGCGCTGGAAGCTCACCATGGCGCCGGGGATCGCGGTCCCGTCCGGCCCGGCGACGCGGCCCTCGAGCACTTCGGCGGGCGCTGCCGCGCCGGCCAGGAGCACGGCTATGCTGGCCGCGGTGGCTCGCCCCAGCGCACGGAATCGCATCGGCATCATCGGAACGATAGCGGCGCTCTTCGTGACGACGCTCGCCTGCGCCAGCGGGCCGCCGGAGCCGCCGCCGCCTCCGCCGCGCCCGGAATGGGACGACGCCTCCCGGGCGGCCGCCGCGGCGCTCGAGGCCACGCTGGCGTCGGCGCCGCGCGCCGCGCAGACGGAGCTGGTGGTGCGGCTCGCCTTTTCGGGCGCGGCCGACCTCGACCTCTACGTGTCGGACCCGCTCGACGAGACCGTCTATTACGCGAACACCCCGGTGCGCTCCGGGGGCGCGCTCGACGCCGACCGCCGCTGCAAGGACGCGGCGCCGCGCATCGAGACGATCCGCTTCCCGAAGCCCCTCTCGGGCCGCTACCGGGTGGGGGTGGATTTCCAGCACCGCTGCGGCAATGGGCCCTCGGTGGTGCCGTGGGTGATCTCGATCGAGGCGCACGGGGAGCGCCGCACGCTCCGCGACCTCGCGGAGTGGAACGTCTTCGCCTCGCGCGTGGACGAGTTCACCTACTGAGCGCTCAGCGCGCGTCGAGCTCGACGCCGAACTGCGCCTCCCACATCCGCGCGTAGTCGTTGTCGCGCGGGTCGGCGATCGGGAACAGGCGCCCGCTGAACGCGAGCAGCGCGAGTACCAGCAACGCCACTCCGGCGGCGACCGGCGCGACCAGTGCCGGGCGCCCGCCCGGCACCGAAGCGTCGCGGCGCAGGCCGAGCGCGTGCAGGGCGAGCCAGGTTCCGTTCAGCCCGTGGTAGAGCGCGCTGGCGCCGAACAGCGTGTAGTAGACCGCGAAGACCCCGGGCATCCACCAGAGCGAGAAGGAGACGCCCGCGAAGCCGGGGAAGAAGTCGTATACCAGCGACGGGCCCCGCACCGCGGCGACGTGCCCGAACACGACGAGCAGCAGGAAGAGGCCGGTCGCGCGGTGGAGCCGCATGCGGAGCGAGCCGCTGCGCCCGAAGACGCCCGCCAGGCGCAGGCATCGGAGCCCCGCCACCACGTGCACGACGAGCGGCAGCAGCACCAGCGTCGGCTCGAGCGCCGGGTGCTGGTAGAGGCTTCGCGCCGCGCCCTGGAAGGCGTCGTAGGGCCCGGGGCCCAGCACCGCGAGCCATTGGTTCACGAGATGGACGCCGACGAAGAGGGCGAACACCAGGCCCGAGCCGGCCTGGAGACGCCTCCAGCGGCGCTCGCGCGCGGCGTCGCTGCGCTCCATGCTCCGTGCCATCGCCGCCATGCCCAGCTCCTCCGATCGACCGTCCCCCGAACGAGGGGGCCCCGAGCCCGACGAGGTTCCCAGGGAGTCCTCCCCGACGGCTCCCGGGGAACCTTTCGCGTCCGCATCCCCCCCTTCCGAGGGGATGCTCCATTCGGACGCGGAGGTCGAGCTGGTGCGGGCGGCACAGGGAGGGGATGCATTGGCGCTCGCGGGCCTGCTCGATCGCCTCGTGCCCTTCGTCGGACGCATCTGCGGGCCGATCGCACTCGAGCAGGGGGAGGACGCCACCCAGGAGGCGCTGATCGCGGTGCTGCGCGACCTGCCGCATCTGCGCGAGCCGCGGGCGCTGCGCGGCTGGGTCCGGCGCATCGCCGCCCGCGAAGCCGTGCGGCATGCCCGGGCGTCTCGCCGCGAGGGGGCGCGGGCCGAGGCGGCCGACGCGGAGTCGCTGCCGGCGCGGGACGACCCGGCGCTGGCGCGCGACGTCCGTCGCGTGCTCGACGCCCTCGCGCCCGAGCAGCGCGCGATCCTGGTGCTGCGCGATCTCGAGGGCCTCTCGGAGCACGAGGCGGCCGCGCTCCTCGCCGTCGAGCGCGGAACGGTCAAGTCGCGGCTCTCCCGCGCGCGCGCGGCCTTCCGGCGCAGGTGGCGCGCGTCGTGAGCTGGCCTTCGGTCGAGCTCGATGCGGTGGCGCGGCTGCGCGTGCTGGCCGGCGCGCTCCCGCACGTGAGCCTCGAGGAGCGCGTGATCGCGGCGCCCTTCGAACGGGTCTGGGCCTACATCGACGACCTCGAGGGCGGCGTGCCGCAGTTCGAGGGAAACGTGCGCGGGGTCGAGGTGCTGCGGCGGGAGGGCGAGCACGTCGAGTGCATCACGCGTCATCCACTCGGGATCTCGCAGCGCATCCACGCCGTGCTGCGGCCGGGCTGGTGCGTGATGCGCTCGGGGCTGGGCGAGATCGGGATGGCCGCCGTGCCGCTCGGGGAAGGGGCCACGCGCTTCGCGCATTTCGAGGGCTCGCGCTGGCTCGGCCGGGCGGCGCGGCCCGTCTTCCGACGCTTCGTGCTTCGCGACCTCGCTCGGCTCGCCCGCCTCGCCGAGGGAAGTTTCTAACGAAACAGGACCGACCCCTTTCTTACGCTTTGGCGCTCTCGCGGGAGGAGACGGACTCGTGCCAGCGGGCGAGGTGCTTCTGGTCGGGCGCGATGCGGATGTCGGAGACGCGGCCGAAGTCGATGGCACAGAGCGCGGTGATGTCGGCGATGGTGTAGCGGTCGCCGGCCACGAAGGGGCGGTCGGCCAGCTCGTCGTTCAGCCAGGCGAGCCGCGCGCGCGCCGCCTTGCGGCACACCTCCCCGTACTCGGGCACCTGCGGGATGCGGCCGGCGAAGAACTTGTGCGTGTTCTGGAAGCAGCCCGTCACGCCGCGCATCAGCTCGAGCTCCATGCGGCGCTGCCACATCTCGACCCGCGCACGATCGGCCGCGTCGGTCCCCATCAACGGCGGCTCGGGCTGCGTCTCCTCGAAGTAGCGGCAGATCGCGACGCTTTCCGCGAGGAAGCTGCCGTCGTCGAGCTCCAGCACCGGAACGCCGCCGAGCGGGTTCTTGGCGAGGAAGGGCGGCTGGCGGTTCTCCGCCTTCCCGATGTCCACCGGCACGATCGGCACCTGGATGCCCTTCTCGGCCAGGAAGATGCGGACGCGGCGCGGGTTCGGCGCCGCAGCACTGTCGTAGAGCTTCATGGGGGAACCTCCGCCGCCAGTCTGCGTCAGACGGGAGCGGAGCGCCCGCCGGACCGGTGCAGCGGAGGCTAGAGGCCGGGGATGACGTAGGGCGCCGCGGCCTTGGCCGCCGACGCCACGAAGTCGTAGAACCGCGCGAACGGGTTGGTCCGGCGGTAGCTCGGACAGAGCTTGGCGCGGCGCGTCTCGAGGTGGGTGACGCGGTCCTTGCTCGCGTCCTCCCAGAGCGCGTTGCCGCGCGAGCTCGCGAGCCGGGCATCGTTCTCGTAGCGCGCGATCTGCCGGGTCATGCGCCGACACTCGCCCGTGTGGCCCTCGCTCACCGCAAGGGCCGGGCCCGCGGCACAAGCCGCGATGAGCACGAGGACGCTGCCGAGCCGTGCGATGCGCAAGCGTGCTCCTCCTCCGAGCCGGATCCCGGGACCCCTCCCCTATCGGACGGCGGGGGCCGGAGGTGGAGTCCGATCCCCCCTCCGGGGGGCTAGAGCCGCTCGTGGAGCGCCTGGGCGGTGCGGTGGGCCAGCGCCATGCCGGTCAGCATGGGGTTCACCGACGTGCAACGGGGGAACACACCCGTGTCCGCCACATACAGATTCTCGAGGTCGTGGCAGCGGCCCCAATCGTCCACCACCCCCTGCGCCGGGTCGCCATGCATGCGCGTGGTGCAGAATGCGTGGTTCGCGCCCATCACGAAGTCGCTGGCGTGGTACTCGCGATCGCGCAGGAGCCCGACCTCGCCCGGGCCGAGCTCCTCGGGAAGGCCGTGGACGCCGGGCAGCACCTTGCGCGCCCCGGCCGCGAACAGCACGTCGACGATCGTGGCCAGCGCGCGCTCGAGGACGGGGAGGTCGGCCGGATCCAGGCGCCAGCGCAGCTGCGGCTCGAGCGAGCCGCGGCGCTTCGGGCGCACCTCGCCGAGCGAGCGGTGGCAGCTCGCGATGGCGTCGACGATCGAGGCATGGGGGATCTCCGCGAGACGCTCCTTCAGCGCGAGACCGGACCCGGGCAGACGCACGGCCAGCACGGCAGGCGGCGCCCAGAGCGTCTCGAGCTTGAAGCCCTCGCGGAGGAAGTGGAGGCTCTGCATGCCCTGGGTGGCGCCGAACTGCGGATCGACGCGCTCCTCGAAGACGCCCATCACCGCGAGGCCGGGGTGGAACTGCAGATTGCGGCCGACCTGCCCCGATCGATTCCCGAGCCCGCTCGCGAGCAGCAGCAGCGGCGTCGCCATGCAGCCGGCGGACAGCACCACCGCCTTCGCCTTCACCTCGAGCGCCGGCCCCGGACGCCCGGTGAAGGGCGCCACCACCCGTGCGCGCACCCCGTCGACGCGGCGCCCGTTCGCGAGGACGCGCTCGGCCCGCACCGAGGTGTAGACGCGCGCTCCCGCCCGGATCGCCGCGGGCACGTAGGAGATGTCCATCGATTGCTTGGCGCGTGCCCGGCAGCCCGTGAAGCACTCCCCGCTCCCCCGGCAGCCACGCACGTTGCGCGGGATCGCCTCCACCGAGTAGCCGAGCTTCTCGCAGCCCTCGCGGAACAGGAGGTTCCGGCGCCCCTGCACCGCATCCGGCGTGGGTGCGATGCCGAGGAAGCGCTCGACGGCCTCGAAGTGCGGATCCAGCGCCGCGCGGCTCGTGTGCGCGAGGTCGAAGCGGCCCGCCCATTCCTCGAACACGAAGGGGGGCGGGCGCACGCAGATCGCCGAGTTCACGAGTGAGCCGCCGCCGAGGGCGATGGCCTGCATGGTGGGCATGACGTGGCCACGCGTCGCGCGGAGCCCGGCCTCGCGCATGGTGCGCGCCATCGAGAGTGCGCCGTCCAGCTCGAAGTCCGCGGGCGTGAAGGGCGGCCCCTCCTCGAGCAGCACGACGCTGCGTCCCGCCTCGGCGAGCTCGCGGGCCACGACCGCACCGCACGGCCCGGAGCCCACGACCACGACGTCCGCCTCGTCGCGCGAGTCCCCCTCGTACTCGGCGTGGACCCTCACCCATCCGGTCACGGGGAAGGCGCCCGATAGTCGGGGTGGAGCGGGCCGTGCGGGCCGAGCGGCTCGCCCGCGGGCGGCTGGTCGAGGGGGCCGTGGACCTCGACGGCGTCCGGGGAGATCGCGATGGCGCTCTTCGGCGCGCCGACCGGCGGATAGAGCGCGTCGGCGGCGTGCCACGGGGCGCGGATCTCGCGCGGCGCCAGCGAGAGCGTCCGCAGCACGGTCGGGTCGGCGAAGTACGCCTGGGTCACGATGGCGCGCAGGCTGGTGAACACCAGCCGGCGGGGAAACCAGCCGCTCGTGCGCCAGCGCTCGAGGACCGCAGCGCGTCGCTCCGCGTCGAGCGCCGAGAAACGGCGCCAGCCGTCCCAGCCGGGCGCCGGGAACAGGAGCGTCGCGTGCTCCATCAGCGCGAACAGCGCCCGCACCAGTGCCCGCGTGCCGGATGGGAGCGCGGCCAGCCAGCGGTCGCACCAGGCGGTCACCCCGGCATCGAGGCCTGATGGCGGCACCGCGCCTCCGCGGGGGAATAGCGCCTCTGCAGCCGCCTCCACGAACGCTGCCTCCCGGCGTGCCAAGCGGGTGAGGCCGGCGCTGGCGGGATAGCCGCCGAACATGCGCCAACCGAGTGCCAGCAGGCAGGCCGCCAGGAAACCGAGCGCGATCGGCACGTCGGCAGGATAACCCACCGATCTCAAGGCGAATCCGCGCCAGGCCGATGTGCCTCTCCGATGAGCCCCGCCGCGCTGTTCACGGCCTCGTTCGCGCTGCTCGCCCTGTGCGTGGCGATCTTCAACCTGTGGATCTACGCCCAGCGGCCCCGCGAGGGCGCGCACCTGTGGCTGGCCGTGGCGGCGACCGGCGCCGGCTGGCTCGCGGCAGGCTCGGGCGCGCTCTACGGCGCGACCACGCTGGCGGAGGCACAGAACGCGCAGCTCGTTTCGATCGCGAGCGCGCTCCCGATCGTGGTCGGCTTCACGCGCTTCACGGAGGCGTACCTGAAGCGGCCGGCGGGCCCGCTGCTGCGGATGGCCCCCGTCTACACGGCTCTGGTGGTGCTGGTCCCGACGCTCGAGCCGAGCTGGTTCTTCGCCGGGACGGCGATCACGGCACGGGTGGAGCCGTTCGGACAGCCGTACGTGCTCGCCGCGCTGTCGCCGGTGGCTGCCGTGACGCTCTCGGGCTTCCTGCCGGTCTTCGTGGAGCAGATCTGGGCCTACGCCCGCAGCCCGGTGCTGGGCCGCGAGGCGCGGCCGCTGAGCATCGCGCTCGCGGCCTGGTGCGCCTGCACCGTCAACGACATCGGCGCCTTCCTGGGCTTCCACCACGGCCCGCACCTGATGGCGCTGGGCTTCTGCGTCTTCGCTTGCCTCTTCACGGCGCTCCTGCTGCGCCGCTTCGTGGAGGCCAGCGCCCGCATCGAGGCGAGTGCCGAGGCGCTCCAGGCCGAGGTGGACGAGCGCACCCGACGCCTGCGCGAGAGCGACCTGGCGGTTGCCCACGGCGCCCGCATGGCGACGGTGGGCGCACTCGCCGCGGGCCTGGCCCAGGACATCCGCGAGCCGATCGCGCTCGTCACGGCCAACCTGAACCAGCTGACCGGTCGCTGGCACGACACCGAGAGCCAGGCGCTGGATGCGCTGCTCGAGCAGACGCGCGAGGGCGTCGAGCGGGTGCGTCGGGTCGTCTCGGAGCTGCTGCGCCTGGCGCGTCGCGCCGAAGGCCCGGAGGGGCCGGTCGACCTGGGCCGCGTGGTCGAGTCGATCCTGCCGATCGTCGGGCCCGAGTCGCGGTTGCGCGCGCGCATCGCGACCGAGCTCGAGCCGGTGCCGCTGGTGCGTGGCGAGGAGCGCCTGCTCGGGCAGGTCGTGCTGAACCTCGTGGTGCACGCCCTGCGCTCGATTCCGGCCGGGGAGCCGGAGGCGCACGAGGTGCGCATCGAGACGCGCTTCTCGGACGGCGCGGTGCTGCTTCGTGTCCACGACGACGGCCCCGCCATCGCGCCGGAGCTGCTGCCTCGTCTCTTCGATCCGTTCGCCGCGCCACGTGCGGAGGGCGGCGGTGCGGAGCTGGGCCTCGCGGTCACCCACCAGCTGGTGGCGCGCCATCGCGGGCGCATCGACGTCGAGACCGGCGACCGGGGCACGACGTTCTCGGTGCATCTCCCGCCCGCCGAGCTGGAGCGGACATCGTGAGCCCGGTGGCGATCGGTACGACGGCCCTGGTCGCGGTCGCCTCGCTCGCGGCGGCGCTCAACTTCTGGATCTTCGGCTTGCGCCGCGCGGACCGGGGGCACCTGTGGCTCGGCTTCACCGCGCTCGGGATCGTGTTCGCGGCCGTGCCCACGGCGCTGCTCTACGAGTCGACCACGGCGGCCGAGGCGATCGTCCTGCGCCGGAGCATGTTGCTGGGCCTGGCGATCCACACGGTCGGCTTCATCCGGTTCTCGGAGGGCCTGCTCGGCGTCTCGCTGCGCGGGATCGAGCGCGTGTCCCTGGCCACGCTCGGCTTCCTCGCGGTCGCCTCCTTCGTTCCGGGCCTCACTTTCTCGGGAGAGCCCGTGGTACGCCCGCTGCTGGGCGACACCTACGTCGACGCCGAAGTCACCACCTTCGGCGCGCTGGCGCTGGTCCCCATCGTCGCTGCGTTGGCTCGCCTCTTCGTGCTGTTCCGCCGCCACGGATGGCGACGGGCCAGGACCCTCGCCGGGGTTCCCACCGCGGCCGGGCTCTGGGGGGTCTGCGCCCTCGCCGACATCACCTCGGGCGCAGGCCTCGCGGAGCTGCCCTCGCTGTTCCCGATCGGCCAGCTCGGGTTCGTCGTCACCTTCACGGGCGCTCGGCTTCGCCATTTCGTCGAGGCCATGACGAAGGCCGAGGCGCGCGCGACGCTGTTGGAACGCCTCGTCAGCGAACGAACGCAGGCGCTCCGCGAGAAGGAGCTCCAGATCGCCCGGGGCGAGCCGTTCGCCGCCGCCGGGACGCTGGCGGCAGGCCTCGCCCACGAGATCAACAACCCGGTCGCGTTCGTGCTGGCGAACCTCAACCACCTGCAGTCGCTCCGCAAGGAGGCGGGAAGCCACGCCGAGATCGAGGAGGTGCTGCTCGAGACCCAGGAGGGCGTGGCGCGTCTGCATGCCATCGTCGACGACCTGCTGCGCCTCGCGCACAGCGACCAGCGACGGAACCTGCCGGTCGATCTCGCCCAGGTGGTCACGGCAGCCCTACCGCTGGCGCGCCACGAGGCGCGTCCGGGGATTCGCATCGAGGCGGACCTGGCCGGGGCTCCCCCCGTGTCGGGCGACGCCGGTCAGCTGGGACAGGTCGTGCTGAACCTGTTGCAGAACGCCATCCACGCGCTCGCCGGGAGCGGCCGGGACGGCCGGATTCGCGTCACGCTCCGCGCGCCCGAGGGGCAGGCCGAGCTCAGCGTCGAGGACGATGGGCCGGGCATTGCGGCCGCGGACGTGCCCCACGTCTTCGAGCCCTTCTTCACGACCAAGCCCCAGGGGCAGGGCACCGGCCTCGGCCTCGCCGTCACGCGCGAGATCGTGAGCCGGCATGGCGGCAGCGTCGACGTCGAGAGCGACGAGCGCGGAACCCGGTTTCGCGTCCGGCTCCCGGCGGCCGACTGATCCACGCGCGAACCGGCCGAGCTAGCCTCGCGGGCCTTGGCCCGCCCGCTTCCCCTGCTGCTCCTCGGAAGCTTCGGGATCGCCTGCGCGGCGATCTTCGTCCGCCTCGCGCTGCCGGCGCCCCCCATCGTGACGGGCTTCTGGCGGCTCGCCCTGGCCACGGCCGTGCTGTTCGCCTGGCTGCTGCCCCGGACGCGTTGGCGCGACCTCGGGCGGGACGCCGTGCTGGCGTCGCTCGCGGCGGGCGCCTGCTTCGGCGTCGACCTCGCGCTCTGGAACAGCGCCCTGGTCGAGACGACCGTCGCCACCGCCACCTTCCTGGTGAATACCACGCCCGTCTTCGTCGGCGCCTTCGCGGTCTTCGTCTGGCGCGAACGGCTCGCCCCGATGCTCGTGGCGGGAGGCGCGCTCGCGCTCCTCGGCACGGCGCTCCTGCTCGGCGACGACCTCGACGCGCGCAGCTCGCTCCGCGGCGACGCGATGGCCCTGGCCGCCGCCCTCTTCTACTCGGGGTACCTGCTCTTCATCCAGCGCGCGCGGCGCGGGCTCGACGCGGCGCCCGCGGTCGCCCTCTCCGGGGTGACCGCGACCCTGGTCCTGGGCGTCGCGGCGCTCCTGCGCGGCGACCCTTTCGTGGGCTTCCCGTGGCACTCGTGGGGCGTGTTCCTCGCCTCGGCTGGGATCTCCCACCTCGCGGGTGTGGTCGGAATCGTGTGGGCGCTCGCGCACCTGCGCGCGACCTTCGCAGCCGTGGCCCTGCTGGCGCAGCCCGTCGGCACGGCGCTCCTCGGCTGGTGGTGGCTCGGCGAGGCGCTGACGCCGCTCGAGGCGCTCGGCGGCCTCGGGGTGATCGCCGGAATCGCGCTCGCCAGCCGCGCCCGAACGCCGGCCGTGTCGGTTCGGGCGCACGGATCGCCGACTACTCGAACTTCCGATCCGGCCACCACGGGTAGGCGTCGGGAAGATCGCTCGAGACCTTCATCGTGAACTTCGCCGGCCGCTTCTCGAGGAAGCTCTGTACCCCCTCGTAGGCGTCGGGCGAGGCCCCCATCGCGTGGATCAGGCGCGAGTCGATCCGGTGCGCCTCCATCGGGTGGTCGGCGCCGAGCATCTTCCAGAGCAGCTGCCGGGCCAGACACACGGAGACGCCGCTCGTGTTCTCGGTGATCTCCCGCGCCAGCTCGCGTGCGGTCGGCAGCAGCTCGGCCTCGGGCACGACACGCGACACCAACCCCCCCGCGAGCGCTTCGGCCGCGGGGAAGAGCCGGCCCGTCGCGACCCACTCCATGGCCTGGCTGATGCCGACCACGCGAGGCAGGAACCACGAGCTGGCCGCCTCGGGCACGATGCCCCGACGAGCGAACACGAACCCGAAGCGCGCCTTCTCGCTCGCGATCCGGACGTCCATCGGCAGCGTCATGGTGACGCCGACGCCGACGGCGGGGCCATTGATCGCCGCGATCACCGGCTTCTTGCGCTCGTAGAGCCGCAACGTGATTCGGCCTCCGCCGTCCC
>JBFIYM010000124.1:0-13512 GCA_041605395.1 Myxococcota bacterium
CTTGCCGCCCCGCCTGCTACGCCGGGTTCTGGCTCGGCTCCTGGCGCGCCGCGCCGGTGAGGGCGGGTACGTCCACTGCGACGCTCGCGTGCGAGGTCGAGGTCCCGCTCGCCGTACCGAACACGTAGGCGGTCTCGCTGTGCTCGGCGAGATCGACCCCGTCGAACTCGGCCTCCTCGTCGAGGCGCAGGGTGCCGAAGACGGTGCGCAGCACCAGCAGGATCACGACGGTCGCCGCCGGGGCGAAGACCGCGGTGAACAGGATGCTCTCGAGCTGGATCATCAGCTGCCCGCCGTAGGTCACGCCCTCGGGCACCTCGGCGATGAACAGGGCCGTGGCCAGGGCGCCCCAGGCGCCGCCGATGCCGTGCACGCCGAAGACGTCGAGCGAGTCGTCGTAGCCGAGGGCCGGCTTGAGAAGCGTCACGGCCAGGTAGCAGAACGCGGCAGCGCCGAGACCGACCGCGAGCGAGCCCATCGGCGTCACGAACGCGCAGGCCGGCGTGATCGCGACCAGGCCCGCCACCGCGGCCGTCGCCGCGCCGAGAACCGTCGGCTTGCCGCGGTGCAGCCGCTCGATGAGCATCCAGCCGAGCACGGCCACGGAGGCGGCGGTGCTGGTGTTGATGAACGCGAGGGCCGCGACGCCGTCGGCCGCCAGCTCGCTGCCGGCGTTGAAGCCGAACCAGCCGACCCAGAGCAACGAGGCGCCGATCACCGCGAAGGGCAGGTTGTGGGGCGGCATCGGCTCCTTGCCGAAGCCGCGCCGCTTGCCGAGGAAGAGAGCGGCCACGAGCGCCGAGAAGCCGCTCGACATGTGGACCACGAGGCCGCCCGCGAAGTCGAGCGCGCCCAGCTGGCCGATCCAACCGCCGCCCCACACCATGTGCGCGAGCGGGCAGTAGACGATGACGAGCCACAGCGTGATGAACGCCAGGAAGGGGCCGAAGCGCATGCGCTCGGCGAACGCCCCGACCATCAGCGCGGGGGTGATGATCGCGAACATGCCCTGGAACATCACGAAGACGTACTCGGGGATCGTTCCCGAGAGTGTGTCCACGGTGATGCCGGCCAGGCCGACCTTCGACAGATCGCCGACGAAGGCGTTGCCCTCGCCGAAGGCCAGCGAGTAGCCAAACAGCACCCAGAGCACGCCTGCGACGCCAGCCGACACCATGCACTGCATGAACAGGGAGAGCGCGTTCTTGGACCGCACCAGACCGGCGTAGAACAGCGCCAGACCGGGCAGCGTCATCATCAGCACCAGTGCGGTGCTCGTCATCATCCAGGCGGTGTCGCCCGGGCTCAGGGTGGGAACGGGTTCCATGACATCCTCCGTCGCGCGGGCGTCGTGCGCGCGCTCAGCCCCCTAGAGCAACGCGCGTGCCAAGCCCCGCTCGTGCCGATCCCGGCACAGCTGTGCGGGAACTTGCCGACTTCCGGGGCCTCCCGCGGGCGCAGTTGCCACCGATTCGGGCAGCACTGCCTGCCGAATCAGCGAGCGCCCGGGGCGGAGGCGCGGAACGCCGGCCACGGAGGGGAACACGTCTTGCAGTCGGATCCTCCCGTGCTGGAACCCGCCGAGCGCAGAACGCTCTCTCCCGAGCGCAGAACGCTCTCCCCCGAGCGCCTGGAGTCGCTGCTCGAGGCGCTCTACGAGAGCACGGTGGCGCTCGAGGGCCGGCCCTCGCTCGGCCTCGCCGAGTGGCTGCGTCACGCCGAGGCCTGGCGCATCCGCCTCGCCCTGCGCATGTGCGGCGGCGACAAGAGCGCGGCCGCGCGCCGCCTCGAGATCCCGCGCCGCTCGCTCTACCACCGCATGCACCTGCTCGGCCTCCGGACGGCGGGGCGGGAGTCCGGCGACTAGGTGTACGGGCGCTTGCGCCCCGGCTTCTTCCCGCACCACGGACAGAAATGGAAGAAGCCCTGGGAGATGGGGCCGCGGCAGCCGGAGCAGCGGTCGGGCAGGTGCGGATGCGACCAGGGCCGGCCGGGCTTGCGCTTGCACATCGGGCAGTAGCGCATGAACGGACGCAGCTCGCCCGGACAGCCGCGGGCGGCGCACTTCCGCTCGGCGCGTGGGTCGTGGCGCGGGGCCCGGCCGTTGCCTTCGAGACGGCCGGCGTAGCACCAGGGACACTCGGTCCACTCCGGCTTCACGCCCCGCTCGCAGTGCGGACACACCAGCGGGTAGCTCGTGATCTCCCGGAACGAGTTGTCATCGAAGCCGCACCAGGGGCAGACGCGCATGGCCTCGGAGATGGGGCCGTTGCAGCGGTGGCAGTGGAAGCGGAGCTCGAGCGCGGCGCCGGAGCGCCGGCGGAAGCTCTCGGCCTGCACCGCCAGCGGGGAGAGCGCGGGCGGCGGACGCTTCCGGCGGGTGCGACGGGCCGGGCGGGGCGTCTCGACCTTCACGAAGGCCCGCTCGAGGGCCCGGTGGAACTCGACCGCGTTCGGGTAGCGCTGCCGCGGATCGAAGGCGGCGGCCTTGCGCAGCACCGGCCGCAGCGGCTCCGGGACACGCGCACAGAAGCGCCGGTAGCCGGCCGGCGGCCAATCGAAGGGCCAGGTCGGCAGCACGCCTGCAAGCAGCTCGTAGGCGATCAGACCGAGGGAGAAGACGTCGGAAGAGAGCCGCGGCCGCCCGTAGGCCTGCTCCGGGGCCACGTAGCCGAAGGTGCCGGCGTCGGTGACCGCGACCGTGGCGCCGGGCGCGAAACGCGACACGCCGAAATCCCCGAGCGCGGCCCGACGGTCGGCGAAGATCATCACGTTCTCGGGCTTCACGTCCCGGTGCAGGACGCCCTGCCGGTGGGCGTGGGCGAGCCCAGCCGCGACGTCGCGCACGATCGCGAGCGCCACGTTGCCCGAACGCCGGGCGCCCGCGTAGTCGGCCAGGTTGCGCTCGGCCAGATCCGTCGCCATCACGAAGTAGCCGTCGACCCAGTCGGCGTTGCGTACCGCGACGATGTTCGGGTGCGCGAGCCGTGTGGCGATGCGCGCCTCGTGGGCGATCGCGTCGCGCCCCCAGGCGGCGACCTGCGCCGGCTCGACGACCTTCAGCGCGACCATGCGGTGCTCGACGGTGTCGCGAGCCCGCCAGACGGAGGCGAAGCCGCCCTCGCCGATGGCTCGGTCGAGCCGGTACTTGCCGAGCAGGGAGCCGCGCCGGAGCCGCCGGGTTGCCATGGGGGGTGGAGATTACCCGCTGGAGCCGCCCCTGCTTCGAATTCGTACGCCTTTCCGCGCCGTCAGACCGCCTCGGCGCCGCGCTCCCCGGTCCGGATCCGGACCACCTCTTCCATCGGCAGCACGAAGATCTTGCCGTCGCCGATGCGCCCCGTATTGGCCGCCGAGACGATGACCTCCACCACCTTGTCCACCATGTCGTCCGTCACCGCGATCTCGACCTTGATCTTGGGCAGGAAGTCCACGACGTACTCGGCGCCGCGGTAGAGCTCGGTGTGCCCCTTCTGCCGGCCGAAGCCGCGCACCTCGGTCACGGTCATGCCCTGGATCCCGATTCCGTGCAGGGCCTCCTTCACTTCGTCCAGCTTGAAGGGCTTGATCACAGCCTCGATCTTTCGCATGGCGGCTTCCTTTCTGGCTTGGGGAGGCACCGTATCACGGGGCCCCGATCGGGGCAGCGGAGCGCGCCACCCGAGTGGACTGCGCCTCGACTAGAGCAACGGACGTGCCAAGCCGGCAGGCCCCGGGGCGGGCACCTCTGGGCTCCGTTGTGCCGGAATCTGCCCAGCTTCGCAGCAGCGCTGCCCAGTGAACGGGCAGCGGCTGCCGCGAGACGCGTCCTCCGGGCTCCCCAGGGCTGGAACGGCCCTTGCTATGGGCTCTCCGCGGAGGTGATTCCATGGCCGCTCCGGTTCGCATCGTCCCCCCCCGACCCCCCGCTTCCAGCCGCGCTCCCGACGCGCCCGCGCCGAACCCGTCGCTCGACGCGCTGATGGAGCAGTTCCTCCAGGGCGTGGCGGCCCGCAACGGTGGCAGCCCGCCTCCGTTGCGCGACTGGGTCGAGCTGGCCGAGGCCTGGCGCATCGCCCGGGCCCTGCGCCGCTCCCGCGGCAACCGCTCGGCCGCCGCCCGCGAGCTCGGGATCGGGCGACGGACGCTCTATACGAAGATGGAGAAGCTCGGAATCGCTCCGCGGTTCTCGATCTGGTAGAGCGCGCCGCCGAGCGGCTAGCTCGGCCAGAGTCCGTTCTCGTCGAGCCAGGCGAGGGTCCGCGGGCAGTCTCCGGCCTCGCCCCTCTTGCGAGCCTCGGCGAGAAGCAGGAGGTCTCCGGCGGTGTCGATGTCGAAGCCCGGCGCGAGCAGGGTCGCCCCGAGGCCCGCGCGCTCGGCGCGGGCGAGGGTGTCCTGGAGCTCGGTGCCGGTGCTCATGGGGTGGGTGAACAGGCCGGGCGCGGGCCGACGCACGCCGACCAGGTTGTAGCCGCCGTCGCGGTCGGGGCAGATCACGAGGTCGTGCTGCTCGAGTGCCTCGAGTGCGGCAGCGAGCGTGGACCGGCCGAGGGTGGGGCTGTCACTGCCGCGTAGCAGCACCGGGGAGCGTCCGGCGTCGAGCTGCCGGGCCAGGGCGTGCTCCATGCGGGCACCCAGGTCGGGGCCCTGCTGGGGCTCGCACTGCCAGCCGGTCGGTGCCGGGAGCTGGCTCGCTGCCTCGGGCGGGTGGACGGCGAGGACGGGGGCGAGGCCGAGCGCGGCGGCGGCGCGGTCGCTCGACTCGAGCACGTCGTCGAGCATGGCGGCGTAGAAGGCGGCGGCCTGCTCGGGAGAGAAGGCGGGGCACAGACGCGTCTTCACCTGGCCCGGGTCGGGGCGCTTGGCGAAGACGACGAGGGCGCCGCTCAACGGATCGGCAGCGCCACGATGCGGGCGCTCGCGCCGCCGACCTCCACCTCGCTCCCGGGGACGGCGGCGGCGCTCTTCACGAAGCCGAGGCCGATCGCGCCCTCGGCGGGCGAGTGCACGGCGCTCGTGAGCTGACCGATCGGCGCGCCGTCCTGGGCGATCTCGGTGCCGCGCGCGGGAAGGGCGGTGGCGTCGAGGCGGAGACCCACGAGGCGGTGCGCGACGCGCCCGCGCGTCCGCATGCGCGTCACCACCTCCTGCCCGGTGAAGCAGCCCTTGGTGGTCGAGATCGCCGCCTCGAGGCCCGCCTCGGCGGGGAGCACGCTCTCGTCGAGCTCGTAGCCGACGCGGGGACGGCCCGCCTCGATGCGCAGACACTCGAGTGTGTCGGCCGCAGCCTCGATCGCGCCGGCGGCGCGGAGCGCGTCGACGAGATCGGCCTCCGCCGCGCGGGGCGCAAAGAGCTGGAAGGCGGGCTGGCCGGTGAAGCCGTAGGCGGCGACGGTGGCGGTCGCGCCGGCGATCGTGCGTTCGCACCAGGCGTCGGGGGCGAGCGAGACGGAGCCCCCGGCGGCCGCCTCGAGGACGTTCCCTGCGCTCGGGCCCTCGAGCGCGAGGCGCGCCAGCTCGCCCGAACGATCGCGGAGCGTGACGTCGTCCGCGATCACGTAGCCCTCGAGCCGCTCCTTCACGGTCGACACGGCGTCCCGCTCGAGCTCGAGCCAGAGGTGGTCGGCCCGCAGCAGGACGTGCAGGTCGGCCACCACGCGGCCCTGCCGGGTGAGCAGCAGCCCCCAGGCGCCCTCCCCGACCCCGAGCGACTGCACGTCTGCGGAGATCATGCCGTCGAGCCAGCGCACACGGTCGGCCCCGGCCACCTCGATCACGCCGCGCGAGGCGAGGCGGAACAGCTGGGCGTCGCTCACGACGCGGCCTCGGGCAGGGCCTGCGGGGCGGGGGGAAGCACGCGCAGCGGCACGGAGTCGCTCCCGGCCGAGGCGGGCAACGGCAGCGGCCCGTGCGTGTGCTCGGCGATCTCTGCGAGGGTGCGCTCGAACTCCCCGAAGCGGGCGCGGGCCACGTCGAGGTCGTGCTCGTTGTCGATGTCGAGGGCGCAGCCGCCGACGTCGGTCTCGACGAAGCGGAAGCTCGCCCGCAGCAGCGCGCCGCAGGCCCGCTCCACCCGCTGGAGACCGATGAAGCGACGCGCGCCGTCGGCGAGGCGCCGCATGCCGCTTCGATCGAGCACGCCCGCCACGTGCATCAGGCCGTAGTAGAACAGCACCCGAGCGCCCCCACCGCGGTCCATGAAGATGCGCCACGCCAGCCCGATCACCTGCCCGAGCTGACGCTGGTAGCGGTGCTCGTACATGTCCTCGATGTACTGGCGCTTGCCGAGCTTGGCGGGCTTCACGAGGTGCAGGTTGCTCTGCCGGAAGCGCCCCTCGCGCAGGTTGAAGTACGCCATCCGGATGCCCGGGACGCCGTCCCTCGGGTAGTAGGGCTCGAGGGCCGCCTCTCCCGTCAGGCCGAGCACGTAGTCGACGTTCGCGACCAGGCCCTTGCGCACGAACTCCGACAGCTCCTGCGGCGTGGCGAAGGGCAGATCGCACGAGAGGTAGAGCACCGGGAGCTCCGCCTCCTCGGGCGTCGGGTCGCGACCCTCGGCCCCGGCCCCCGGGAGCAGCCGCCGGTAGGTGAACCAGGCGTTCTCGTAGAGGTTCCGGTACTGGGGAACGATCCAGAGCGGCTTGGCCAGCTCCCGCTTGATCGCTTCCGTCTCCAGGGCCTTGGCCAGGCGCTCGGCGTTGCCGACCACCCAGACCTCGGAGACCTCGGGCACCCGCTGGAGCGCCGCGACCACGCGCGCGATCAGGGTGCGGCCGCCGACCTCCAGGTAGGCCTTGCTCTCTCCGTAGACGGCGCGCGCGGCCCGCGCATCGCCCGCGGCCACGATGGCAGGAACCGTTCGCACGATCGGATCAAGGTAGCCTCCCCCCATGGCCCTCGCCGCGCTCGACGCCCTGCTGTGGAGCAGCCTGTGGCTGGCCGCGGCGGCGGCCGCGATGACCGCGGCGGGCAGCGAAGCGCTCGGGGTCGCGCCCGCCCCGGCCCTGCTCGGCCTGGCCTTCGGCGGCACGCTCGTGGTCTACGTGGTGGATCGGCTCCGGGACCTCGAGCGAGACCGCGTGAGCGCGCCGGCGCGCGCCGCCTTCGTCGCGCGCCACCGCGCGTTGCTGCTCGCGCTGGCCAGCGGCGGTGGTGCGCTGGCGGCGGGCTGCGCCCTCACGCTTCGCCCCCGGGCCCTGCTGATCACGGCGCTGGTCGCCGCGCTCGGGCTCGCCCACCGCCGCCTCAAGCACCACCTCCTGGTGAAGCCGGCGTATCTCACCTTCGCCTGGACCGCGGTGCCGGTCGGGCTGCCCGCCGCCGAGGACCCCGGCGCGCAGCACGTGGCCCCCGCCGCCTTCGTCGTCGGGGCGGCGGTGCTCGCGAACGTGGCGCTCTCGAACCTGCGCGACGGCGAGGGCTTCGCCGCGCGGCTCGGCCGGAGGCGCACGTTCGCCGTGACGGCGGTGGTCCTGCTGGGTGGCTTCGCCGGCGCGCTCCTCGCGCCCGCCCCGGTGCGTCCGCTCGCCGCGCTTCCGCTCGCGATGGGCGTCGCGCTGCTTGGCTTCCGGCCGAGCGAGCGCTACGGCGCCGGCGTCGTGGACGGCGCGCTGCTGGTCGGCGCGCTCGTCGCGCTGCTGCTCGGCGACCCCGCGCGCTAGGCTGGACGCCCCCATGAGGAGCATCGCCTTCCGCGCATGACGCGAATCCACTTCCCGGAAGGCTTCCACTGGGGCGCG
Organism: Myxococcota bacterium; assembly: GCA_041605395.1. Taxonomy (GTDB): domain Bacteria; phylum Myxococcota_A; class UBA9160; order UBA9160; family UBA6930; genus JBFIYM01. The sequence continues at coordinate 7,719 of JBFIYM010000124.1, forward strand.
GCCACCGCGGCGTACCAGATCGAGGGCGGCACCCACGAGGGCGGCAAAGGCGAATCCATCTGGGACCGCTTCGCCCACACGCCCGGGAAGATCCGCACCGGCGAGACCGGCGACCGCGCCTGCGACTCCTACTACCGCTACCCCGAGGACGTCGCCCTGCTGCGCGCGATGAACCTCACGAGCTATCGCTTCTCGATCGCCTGGCCCCGCATCCAGCCCGAAGGGCGCGGCGCGGCGAACGCGGCCGGCCTCGACTACTACCGGCGCCTCGTGGACGCGCTGCTGGCCGCCGGCATCCGCCCCTTCCCGACGCTCTACCACTGGGACCTGCCCCAGGCGCTCGAGGAGCGGGGCGGCTGGCCCGAGCGCGACACGGCGGCGCGCTTCGCCGACTACGCCCACGCGGTGGTCCGCGCGCTCGGCGATCGCGTCGACAGCTGGATGCTCTTCAACGAGCCCGCCGTGTTCACCCAATTCGGCTACGGCATGGGCATCCACGCCCCGGGCCGCCGCGACCGCGAGGCGCTCTTGCGCGCGACCCACGTCGTGAACCTGGCGCAGGGCGAGGCCTTCCGCGCCGTCAAGGAGGAGCGGCCGGGGCTGCGCGTGGGCACCGCGTTCTCGATGTCGCCGACCGAGCCCGAGAGCGGGAGCGCCTCGGACGCGGCCGCGGCGGAGCGCATGCACGGCTGGCTGAACGACTGGTTCCTGCGCCCGGCGCTGCGCGGCAGCTACCCCGAGTGCTTCGAGGGAGGGCTGCCCGCGGAGCTCGACGTCCGCCAGGGCGACATGGCGCGCGTCCGCGTGCCGCTCGACTTCCTCGGCATCAACCTCTACTCGCGCATGCAGGTGCGTGCCGCGCGCGATCGCCTCGGCCTCGGCGCCCGCGCGCTCGGCCTGGGCGGCCCCGAGGGCCCGCACACCGACTTCGGCTGGGAGGTCTGGCCCGAAGCGCTCTACACCACGCTGATACGGGTGACGCGCGACTACGAGAGCCCCGTCCTCGAGGTCACCGAGAACGGCTGCTCCTATTCCGACGGGCCGGGGCCGGACGGGGTGATCCGCGACCCGCGCCGCATCACCTTCTTCCGCGGCTACCTGGCCGCCCTGCACCGTGCGATCCAGGACGGTGCAGACGTGCGCGGATACCACGCCTGGACCCTGGTCGACAACTTCGAGTGGGCGGAGGGCTTCGCCCAGCGCTTCGGCCTCGCCTGGCTCGACGTCGCGAGCTGCGACCGGACGCTCAAGCAGAGCGGGGAGTGGTTCGGCCGCGTGGCGGACGCCAACGGGCTCGACCCGGAAGCGGAAGGGACGGAGCTCTAGGGAACGACTCGGGGAAACGCGCGGGCGGGCCGTCCTGCTGGTCGTGAGCGTGTGCTTCTCGCTCCTGATCGGTGAGCTGGCAGTTCGCGTCTGGCAGGACGCCTGGTCCACCGAGAACCTCATCGTCGCCCGTCGCGAGCGCTGGCGGGCCATCCCCCGCGTCGAGTTCGATCGGGAGCTCGGCTGGGTCCCACGCGCGCACCAGCAGCGCATCGCGATGCGCTGGGGTGGGGTGCCCGTCACGACCCTCGAGGACGGCATCCGCTCGAACGGCGGCAACCAGCCCCCGGCGCCCGCTCGGCCGCTCATCGTGGCGGTCGGCGACTCCTTCACGTTCGGCGACGAGGTCGGGGACGGCGACACCTGGCCCGCGGACCTCGAGCGGCGACTCCGCGCGCGCGTCCTGAACGGGGGCGTCGCCGGGTACGGATTCGACCAGACGGTCATGCGCGGGCTCCAGCTGGCCGAGCGCCACCGACCGGACCTGCTGATCGTCTCCTTCCTCGACGCGGACGTCGGCTTCCGTGTCGCCCACTGCGCGCGCGACGGCGCCTACAAGCCCTGCTTCGCGCTCGTCGACGGCGAGCTGGTCAACCGCGCGAGCCCGGTTCCGCCGCCCCATGCAGACCTGGATCCGCTGCGGCGCTGGCTCGGCCACAGCCTGCTCGTGGACACCGTGGCGAGCCGAATCTGGCCGGGACCCTGGCTGCTCGGCGCCCGCTCTCCGATGAGCGACGAACCCCTTTCGGTCTCCTGCCGACTCCTGGAGCGACTCGCCCGGCGGGGCGCGGAGCTGGGCGTGCGGTCGTTGATCGTGGCCCAGGCGGCCATGCAGGACAGCGAGCCCGAGGCCTACCAGGCGATGGCGGCGTGCGCCGCCGCGGAGGGGCTCCCGTACCTCGACCTCCACCGCGCGCTTCGCCAGCTGGCGCACGACGACCCGAAGCACTTCCGCGCGTTGTTCCACAGTCACATGTCCCCGGCCGGCAACGCCTACGTCGGCGAGCACATCGCCGCGTTCATCCGCCAGCGAGGTCTCCTGGCGCGGGCTCGGGAGGAGAGCCAGCGGTGAGCAATCCGCTCGGCGCGGCGGCGGCAGGCGCCGGCGGGACGCTGGGGCTTCCCCGAGCGTGGGTGCGGGGTGTATGCTCCGACATCATCCGGTCGGAGGAAGACCCATGGAGTCCGCGCCGCCCGGCTAGCCAGGGTGGGCCGTTCGCCGGCGTCTTCCGGCGGAACCCGGCCCACCGCCCCGAACGACGGGTCCACCCCTCGGGCCCGGTCGCCCGAGGGGCGCCTCCTGTCACAACTGCCGTAGAGCCGCGCGGGGCGCGGCCGCGGCGCAGTGAGGCCTGGGATGGAGTTCCTGTTGACCTTGGCCGGCCTGGCGTACAGTGCGCCGGTGATCCTCGGTGCGGTGTTGTGCGCAGTCGTCTTCGCGCTGTGGGTTCGGCGCAGCTTCCACCATCCGATCGAGCACCACCACGAGCACACGTATCAGCACCACCCCCACCACGAGCACACGCCTTCGCCGTAGCGCCCAGATCGGCACCCGGAGCATCCGCGGCGCTGGCCCGGTGATCCGCCACGGACGGTCCTGCACGAGGACGCGGTCACCGGGGGTGGCTGGTGGAGCCGAGCGGGATCGAACCGCCAACCTCCGCGTTGCGAACGCGGCGCTCTCCCAGTTGAGCTACGGCCCCGAAGGGCCGAAACGGTACGCCTCGCCCTTGCGCGGCGCAACGGCGCGGGCGTAGGCTCCCGCCATGATCCAGGTCCAGCGCATCCTGGTCCCCCTCGACTTCTCCCGCCACGTCGACTCGATCCTCGAGTGGGCGGCCCACCTCGCGGAGGAGCACCAGAGCCGGCTGCTGCTGCTCCACGCCTATCACCTGCCGGTGGAGTTCCAGCAGCTCGAGGGCGCCTACCTGCCCCAGGACTTCTGGGCCTCGGTGAAGAACGAGGCGGAGCAGAACCTGAACCGCTACGCGGAGCCGCTCCGCGCCAAGGGCCTCACGGTCGAGCTGATCGTGCGCGAGGGCTACCCCGCGACCGTGATCGAGGAGGAGGCCGTCGAGCAGCGGGCGGACCTGATCGTGATCGGCACCCGCGGACTCAGCGGCCTCAAGCACCTCCTGCTCGGCAGCATCGCCGAGCGCGTCGTCCAGAAGTCCCCCTGCCCCGTGCTCACCGTCAAGACCCACGACTGACCGGGCGCCGCCCGACTGCATCTTGACGTCTTGACGAACGTCCCCGCTGGGCCGGGCGGCTAGGCGGAGGGCTTGGTGCCGTGGTACTCGACGAAGGCGCCGGGGACGACGACCTGGGCGCGCGGGTTCTCGAAGCCGACCTCGCGCAGGACGCCGACGATGACGTCGGGCGGCACGGCCTTGTCGACGGTGTCCCAGTAGTAGTCCATCAGCTCCTTGGCCTCGCGGCTGCGCGTGGCCACGTACGTCATGCCGGGGATCAGCTTCTGCCACACGAAGCGCGTGGCGCGCTGGCCGAGCGCGGAGGTCGGAACGTGGCCCTCGAGGATCCAGAGCCGACCGCCCGGCTTCAACACGCGCAGGTACTCGCTGAACGCAGCGCGCAGGTCCGAGACGTGGCGAAGCGCGATGCCCATCGTGACGAAGTCGAAGTGGTCGCTGCGGATCGGGAGCGCCTGGCCGTAGCCGCGGACGCGCGGGCCTTTGAACACCTTCGCGGCCTCGGCGAGCATGCCGGGGCTCGGGTCGACGCCCACGACGAGGCCCTCGTCGCCGACGATGCGCGCCGCCCCGCGGCCGACCGCGGCCGTGCCCATCGCGACGTCGAGCACCTTCATGCCGCGTCGGAGCCCCGCGCGGCGGAGCGCGAGCCGACGGTAGAGCAGGCCGCCGTTGCCGAAGAGCTTCTCGACGGTGTTGTAGTAGCGCGCGGTCCGGTTGAAGAGATCGGCCACGTAGCGCTCACGCTCCGCATCCTCGCCGTAGTACTCGGTGAGCGGCGTGTGCGGCGGCACCGGGCGCTTCGCCTCGGACGGGTGCTCGGGACTCGACTGCATTTCCTCTCCCCTCGGAGCCGGGATACTGCCGGGTGCGGACCCGCCTGTCACGGGCCGGGAGCCGCCGGGCCCCGAATGCGCTGGCGGATCTCGTCGGGGAGCGTGAGCTGCAGCGTGCCCTCCTCGTCGACGCTGGCGAGATCGGTGTGACCGCGGGCGGCACGGCGGTCGAGCGTCAGGTTCCAGATCTCGTAGGCGATCCCGATGCGCCGCCCGACCTCGCTGAACCAGGCGTGGATGCGCATGCGATCTCCGTAGCGCAGCGGCCCGACGTGGCGGCAGCCTGCGGCGACCACGAAGAAGCGGTAGCGCCCCGCCAGCAGATCGCGCTCCTGCCCCTCGGTCAGGCCACAGGCGTCGAGGGCGCACGAGCGCAGCAGCGCGGTGCGCGCGAGCTCGAAGTACTTGAAGTAGTGGCCGTGCCAGACGACCCGGAGGGCGTCCACGTCGTGGAACGGCACCTCGTGCTCGACCTGGACCTCGCGGAGGCGCTCGCGCTTCATGCCGCCCCGGCACGATGGATGGAAGGCGTCCTGAATGCAACCATCAGCGCCGTGTATAGCTCGGACGTCGGCGATCGACGCATGCTCGGCCCGCTCCCCTGGTTGGCCTACCCGCTCGCGATCTGGGCCGGCCTTGCGTTCGCGGGCACCCGCGCGACGGCCGGGCTGGTGCTCGCGGCGCTGGCCGTGCGTACGTTCGCCATCTGGAACGGCGAGCGGGAAGACGCGCTGCGCACCCTGTTGCTCCCGCTCGCCGCCGCCGGCGTCCCGGCCGCCGCGGCCGTGGCCCTCGACGACCCGCTGCTGCTGCTGTTCGCGCCGGTCCTCGTGAGCCTCGGCCTGCTCGGCGTGTTCGGCTATTCGCTGCTGCGGGGCCCACCGTTGATCGAGCGCGTCGCGCGCTTCCAGGTGGGCGCGCTGTCGCCCGCCGAAGTGCGCTACTGCCGCACGGTGACGGCCGTCTGGTGCCTCTTCTTCGTCGCGAACGGGGGCACGGCCGGGTGGCTCGCGCTCTCGGGCTCGCTCGCGGCCTGGGCCCTGTGGACCGGCGTGCTCTCCTACCTGGCGATCGCCGCGCTCTTCGCGATCGAGCTGACGGTGCGCTCGTGGCGCTTCCGGCGCTACGGCGGGGGGCCGCTGGACGCCCTCCTGAGCCGGGTCTTCCCTCCGTAGGACTCCGCTCGCCTTCGCCTCGCTGCGCGCCCGGCAGGGCCGGGCTTGCCGTGGACAGGGGAGCATGGCCGGGCTTGGCGTGGGCCGGGGAAGCCGGGCTCGAGGGTCAGACCGGGAGCGTGCCGCTCCGGTGGAGTGCCAGCACGCGCTCGATGTCGAGGTCCTGGCGGCGGTCGGCCTCGAGGCCCGCCACGTCGCGGCGCACCGCGGCGAGCAGCGCGGCGAGCCGGGGCGGGAGTGTCCCGCC
>JBFIYM010000125.1:0-13413 GCA_041605395.1 Myxococcota bacterium
CCTTGAACGCAGCGCTGCTGGCGATCCTGGTCTTCGCGCTCTTCCTCCTGGGCTACCGGTTCTACGCCCGCTTCCTGTCCGAGCGGATCTTCGCGCTGACGGAGGACGAGCCCGTCCCCGCCCGTGAGCTCGAGGACGGCATCGACTACGTGCCCACGCGAAAGGCCGTGCTGTGGGGACATCACTTCACCTCGATCGCCGGCGCCGCGCCCATCGTCGGGCCGGCGATTGCCGTGATCTGGGGCTGGCTCCCCGCCCTGCTCTGGGTCGCGCTCGGGACGCTGATGATGGGAGCGGTCCACGACTTCGCGGCGCTGGTGATCAGCCTGCGTCACCGCGGCCGCTCGATCGGCGAGATCTCCGGGCACGTGATCAGCCCGCGCGTCCGCACGCTGTTCCTGGTGATCGTGTCCGTGTTGATCTGGATCGTGCTCGCCGTCTTCGCCTTCATCATCGGCACGCTGTTCGTGGCCTACCCCGGCTCGATCTTCCCGATCAACGTCCAGATCGCGGTGGCGATGAGCCTCGGCTGGCTGGTCTACCGGCGCGGGGTCTCGCTCACGGCCCCCTCCCTCGCCGGCTACGCGGTCCTGCTGGTGGCGGTCTTCTACGGCGACGCCGTCGCGGCGGCCCTCCCGGTGCTCGGCCAGATCTCGGTCACGAGCTGGGTGTGGATCCTGCTCGGCTACTCCTTCGTCGCCTCGGTCCTCCCCGTCTGGCTACTGCTCCAGCCGCGCGACTACCTGAACTCCCACCAGCTCGTGACCGGGCTCCTGCTGCTCGGCCTGGGCTTGATGGTGCTGCGCCCCGAGATCGTCGCGCCGGCGGTGAACCCGAACCCGGTGGGCGCGCCCCCCATGATCCCGTTCCTCTTCATCACGATCGCCTGCGGCGCGATCTCGGGCTTCCACGGCCTGGTCTCCTCGGGCACGACGTCGAAGCAGGTGGGCTGCGCAACGGACGCGCGGGCGATCGGCTACGGCGGGATGCTCGGCGAGGGGACGCTCGGGATGCTGGCCGTGCTCGCCTCGACGGCCGGCTTCCTGACCTTCGCCGACTGGTCGAGCCATTACGCGAGCTGGGGCGCCGCCGACAGCCTCCAGGCCAAGCTCGCCGCCTTCGTGAACGGCGGCGCGCGCTTCGTGGGCGCGCTCGGGATCCCCGAGGTGACGGCGCAGACGTTCATCGCCGTCATGGTGATCGCCTTCGCGGCGACGTCGCTCGACACGGGGGCGCGCATCCAGCGCCTGGTCATCTCAGAGCTGGCCGAAGCGTACGGGCTGAAGGCGCTCAGCAATCGCTACCTCGCGTCCGCGCTCGGGATCGGCGCGGCCCTGCTCCTCGCCGTCACCCAGGCGGGCGGCAAGGGCGGGCTCATCCTCTGGCCGCTGTTCGGCACCACGAACCAGCTGGTCGCCGGCATCACCCTGCTGGTGGTCTCGATCTGGCTCCGCCGGCAGGGGAAGCCGGTCGTCTACACGCTGGTGCCGATGCTGCTCGTGGGGAGCGCCACCGTGCTCGCCATGCTCGGCGAGGTGCGCAGCTACTACGAGGCGTTCGCGGACCGCTGGCTGCTGGCGGCGCTCGGCACGCTGATCCTCGCCGCGGACGTGTGGGTGCTGCTCGAGGGCCTGCGCCTGCTCGCGCGCACGCCGGCGCCGAGCGTCTCGCAGCCGGTGCGCTGAGGCCGGCGCGCCGGGTCGGCGAACCGTTCCACGCTCCCTAGTCGTCGAGCTCCCGCTTCGAGAAGCCGTAGGCGGTCGCCATCTCCGGGTCGCGTTTCCCGATCAGCTTGGCGAGGCCGACCATCACGCGGCACTGCTTCACGGTCGCGTCGTCCTGCATCTTGCCGTCGAGCATCACGGTGCCGGAGCCGTCGCCCATGGCCTCGATCACGCGCTTCGCCCACGCCACCTCGTCGGGCGGCGGGCTGAAGACGCGGCGCGCGATCTCGATCTGCGAGGGATGCAGCGACCAGGCGCCGACGCAGCCCATCAGGAAGGCGTTCCGGAACTGGTCCTCGCAGGCGACCGGGTCGCCGATGTCGCCGAACGGCCCATAGAAGGGCAAGGCGCCCGTCGCCGCGCAGGCGTCGACCATGCGCGCCATGGTGTAGTGCCAGAGGTCCTGCTGGGCCTTGGCGCGCGGCGCCTCGGCGTCCTCGGGGTTCGGGTCCTCGCGCACCAGGTAGCCGGGATGGCCGCCGCCCACGCGCGTGGTCTTCATGCGCCGCGAGGCGGCGAGATCGGCGGGCCCGAGCGAGAGGCCCTGCATGCGCGGTGAGGCGCCCGCGATCTCCTCGACGTTCGCGACGCCGAGCGCCGTCTCGAGAATCGCATGGATCAGCAGCGGCTTCTTGAGGCCGTGCTTCGCCTCGAGCTGCGCCAGCAGCTGGTCCACGAAGTGGATGTCCCAGGGGCCCTCCACCTTCGGGATCATCACGACGTCGAGCTTCTGGCCGGCGCCCGCGATCACGGTGAGCATGTCGTCCAAAAACCAGGGGCTGTCGAGCGAGTTGACCCGCGTCCAGAACTGGGTGTCCCCGAAGTCGGTCTCGTTCGCGATCTTCACCAGGCCCTCGCGGGCCGCGACCTTGTTCTTGACCTCGATCGCGTCCTCGAGGTTGGCGAGCAGGATGTCCACCTTCTTGGCGATGTCGGGCACCTTCGCGGCCATGCGCGGGTTGCTCGGATCGAAGAAGTGGATCATGCGCGAGGGGCGCACCGGGATGTCGTTCCACGGCTTGGGCGCGCCGATCGCGAGCGGGCGGGAGAAGTTGCGGGGATTGCGCATGCGGCCTCCAGCAGGACGCGCCAGTCTAGCCTTCCCGGGCCAGAGCTGAAGAGGCCGGGGCCGGGCCGACGCTCGGCGGCCCGGCCGCGGGCGCTCGGCGCCGCAGCTTGCCGCGCAGCCATTCGACGCCGTCGTCGAGCGTCAGGTAGAAGACGGGGACCACGAGCAGCGTGAGGCCGGCCGACGAGACCATGCCGGCCAGCGCCGCCATCGCCATCGGCGAGCGCGACTCGGAGCCGGGGCCGATGCCGAAGGCCGCCGGCGCGGCGCCCATGATCATGGCGATCGCCGTCATCAGCACGGGGCGCATGCGGATCGGCGCAGCCGTCCGCATGGCCGCAACCTTGTCCATGCCGCGCTGGCGCAGCTGGTTGGCGTAGTCCACCAGCAGGATCGAGTTCTTCGTCACGAGGCCGAACAAGAGGATGATGCCGATCATGCTGAACAGGTTGATGGTCATCCCCGGGCGCCCGAGCGCGTTCATGATCAGGAGCCCGCCCAGCGCCCCGACCATGGCGAGCGGGAGCGAGAGCATCACCGTGAGCGGATGCACCAGGCTCTCGAACTGGGCTGCCAGCACCATGTAGATCACCAGGATGCCGAGCCCCATGGCGAAGATCAGGCTCTGGAAGCTCTGGACGAACTCCTCGGTGCCGCCGGCCGGGAGCATCGCGACGCCTTCCGGCAGCATCTGCGCGGCGATCGCGTTGGCGTCCTCGAGCGCAGAGCCGAGATCCCGGCCCTCCTCGAGGTTGGCCGAGATGCGCACCGCGCGCTGGCGGTTCACCCGGGTGATCGTCGAGGGCGCGGCCCCCTTCTCGATCGTGACGAGGTTGCGGAGCTCCATGGTCTCGCCCGTGCGCGTTCGCACGTAGAGGCCGAGCACCGAGTCCGGATCGCTACGGAACTGCTCTTCGAGCCGCACGCGGATGTCGTAGCGGTTTCCCGCCTCGCTGAAGGTGCCCACGTCCATGCCGCCGATCATGGCCTGCACGGTCGTGGCCAGCTGATCGGCGTCCACGCCGAGCGCGGCCGCCTTCTCGCGGTCGGGGATGACGCGCAGCTCGGGGCGACCGAGCTTCAGGCTCTGGTCGATGTCGACGAAGCCGCCCTTGGCCTCGAGCGCCTCCACGAAGCGGTCCCCGAGCGCCGCGAGCTCGGCGATCTCGAGGTTGCCCTGGAGCTCGATCTCGAAGTCGCCGCGGTCGGAACTCATCGCCAGACCCGACATGTCGGACAGGCGCACGTTCTGGCCGGGGATGGCGCCGAGCACCTTGCGGCCCTCCGCGATGATCTCCTGGGCGCTGCGCTCCCGATGCTCGCGCTTCTTGAGCATCACGAACATGATCCCCCGCGTGGGGTCGGCGCCCCCTTCCGGCCCCGCGAAGCCCACGCCGACGAAGCCACCCGCCACCTCGGGCTGGGCGAACACCCACGCCTCGTTCTTCTTCATCACCTCGAGCGTGCCCTCGGGCGTGGTGCCGGGCGGGGTCTCGACCGCCACGAAGAAGCGGCCCACGTCGGCGGGCGGGAAGAACTCGGAGCCGAGCTGCGTCGAGAGGCCGCACGAGACCACGAAGCTCACGAGCGCGACGGCGAGCGTCGCCTTGCGGTGCGCGAGCGTCCAGTCGAGCACCCCGCGGTACCCCGATTCGAGCTTCTCGAACCACACCTCGAGGCGGTGGTAGACGCTCCCGTGCTCGCGCTCCTGCGCCGCCGGGATGCGCGCGGCGAGCATGGGCGTGAGGGTGAGCGCGACGACGAGCGAGAGCAGCACGGCCGTCGCCACGGTGGCGCCGAACTCGGAGAGGAAGTTCCCCACCATGCCCGACACGAACACCACGGGAACGAACACGGCTGCGACCGAGATCGTCGCCGCCGTCGCCGCGAAGGCGATCTCGCGGGCGCCCGACGAGGCGGCCTCGGCGGCGGATTCCCCGTGCTCGCGATGGCGCTCGATGTTCTCGAGCACCACGATCGCATCGTCGATCACGATGCCGACCGCAAGCGTGAGCGCCAGGATCGTCATCGTGTTGAGCGTGTAGTCGAGCCACCACATCACGCCGAACGTCGCGATCAGCGAGATCGGGATCGCGAGGCCCACCACGAGGGTCGGCCGGAAGCGGCGCAGGAACACGAACACGGTGAGCGTGGCCAGAATCGCGCCGAACCACAGGCTGAAGATCGCCTCCTCGATGGCCTCCTTGATCGCGATCGAGAAGTCGGCCACGCCCTCGCCCGTCACGAACTCGATGTCGGGGGGCAGGGTCGGCTCGAGCGCCTCGATGCGGCGGTGCATCTCCTCGGCGATCGCGACGGTGTTGCCGTCCGACTGCTTGGTGACCCCGATGCCAACGGCCGGCGAGCCGCTGTAGCGCGCGTAGCCGCGCTCGTCCTCTGCCCCGTCCTCGATGCGGGCGACGTCGGCGAGACGGACGGGAGCGCCGTCCACGTAGGCCACGACCATCGCGGCCAGCTCGCCGACCGAGCGGTACTCGGCCTCGGTCCGCACCGCGAACTCGATGCGCTCGCCCTCGACCAGGCCGCCGGGCCGCTCGACGTGCTCGCGGCGCAGGGCCGAGACGATGTCGTTCGCCGTGAGGCCGCGCGCCCGCAGCGACTCCCCGTCCAGCCAGATGCGGATCTGGCGCTCGCGCTTGCCGAAGATCTCGATGCCGGCGACACCCGGGATCGTCTCGACCTTGGGCTTGACCTGATCCTTCACGAACTCGCTGGCCTCGACCTGCGGCCGCTGGGTCGTGATCGGGATCCACATGATCGGGAAGCCCGAGACATCGAACTTCGCGACCACGGGCGGCTCGAGATCGCGGGGAAGGTCCCAGCGGGCACGGCCGACGCGATCGCGCACGTCCTGGGCCGCGCTGTCGAGGTCGGTGCCGAGCTCGAACTCGACCGAGATCGAGGAGGCGCCCTGGCGCGAGCGCGAGATCAGGCGCTTCACGCCGGGGATCGTGTTCAGGTACTCCTCGAGCACTTCGGTGACGTCCTCCTCCATCACCTCGGGGCTCGCGCCCTCGAGGGTGGAGGTGACGTTCACGGTCGGGAACTCCATCTTCGGGTACTGGTCGACGCCGAGGCGCACGAAGCCGAGCACCCCGAACACCACCATCGACAGCGTCACCATCCAGGTGAGCACCGGCCGCCGGATGAAGGTGTCGATCCAGCCCATCTAGCCAGTCTCCGACCGCGCGAGCTCGATGCGGCGGCGGTCGATGAAAGTGTCGATCCAGCCCATCTAGCGGGCTCCCTGCGCGGCGCCCTTCGCGGTGACGTTCTGGCTCTGGTCGTCGGCGGCGACCCCGGCAGAGCGCGGCCGCGCGATCGGCGAGCCGTCCACCAGGGCGGCGTGCCCGCTCACGATCACGTCGTCGGCGGGCGAGAGGCCCTCGACGATCTCGACCCGGCCGTCGCGGTGGAGGCCCGTCGTCACCACCACGCGGCGCGCCCGGTCGTCCTCGGTCGCGACGAAGACCACCTCGCCGTCGGCGCGCTGGAGCACCGCCTGCTCGGGCACGAGCAGAGCGCCCTCGCGCGTGGCGACCCCGAGATCCGTACGCGCGAAGAGGCCGGGGCGTAGCCGCCCATCCGGGTTCGCGATGCGGGCCTTCACGCGCAGCGTGCGCGTCTTCGGGTCGACGGTCGGCGAGATCACCGTGACCTCGCCCTCGAAGGACTCGTTCGGGTAGGGGGCCACCGCCACCCGCACCTGCTGGCCCACGTGGACCCGTGCCGAGTCGCGCTCGGCCACGCTGAACTCGACCTCGATCGGGTCGAGTGCGACCAGCTCGAAGAGCACCTCACCAGGTCGCACGTACTCGCCGCGGGACACGTCGCGTCGCGCCACCCAGCCGGAGAAAGGGGCGCGCACGCTGGCATCGCGCAGGGCCCGCTCCGCGACACCGTAGGCCGCCCGGGCGGACTCCACCTGGGAGCCGGCGCGGGCGAGGACCGTGGCGCGCTGGTCGCGGGTGGCATCGGAGGCGATGCCCTTCTCGTGGAGCACCAGCACGCGGTCGTACTCACGCTTCGCCTCGGCCAGCGCGGCCTGGGCGTCGGCGAGCTGCGCGCGGGCGTTCTTCACCGAGAGGCCCCGCTTCTCGGGGTCGATCTCGAGAAGGATCTGGTCCGCCTCGACGAAGTCGCCCTCGTCCACGGGGAGCTCGGTCACGACCCCCTCCACCTCGGAGGCGATCTCGGCGTGCTCCTTGGCGACGAGCTGCCCGCTGCCCTCGATGCGTTCCTCGACGGTCGCCACGTCGACGCGTTGGAGCGCGACGGGCCGGACCGTCTCGCCGACGACCTCCGCTTCGCCGCCGCAGCCCGCCGCGAACAGCGTCGCGAAGGCAAGCGCCGTCCCCGACTTCCAGCAACCTCTCATTTCGCCTTTCTCCTACGGCGCTTCTTGGCGGGCTCGGGGGCCACCAGCCCGCGCAGCAGCGCATCGATCGCATCTTCGATGCCGGCCTTGGACCAATCGTGGTCGGGGCGCGCGATGCGCCGCGAGGCGAGGCCGTAGGCCAGGCAGAACATCGCCTGGCCGGCGGACGCGGCGTCCCCGGTGGTGAGACGCCCCTCCTCCCACAGCTCGTGCCAGGCCTGCTCGATGGTCTCCTGCACCTCGAACGCGGAACGCGGAGGGGCATGCTGTCGGGCGCGCGGCGCGAAGAGTAGCCGATGGTGCGTCGGGTGGCGCAGGCTGAAGCGCACCAGCGCGAGGCTGAGCGCGCGCAGGTAACCGACGGGGTCGCCGTCGCGGGATACCCGTCGGAGCTGGCGGGCGAGGCGCTCGAAGCGCTCGTCGAGCAGGGCGTCGATGAGGCCCGTCTTGTCGCCGAAGTGGTGGTAGATCGTGGGCGCGGTGTAGCCGCAGCGCTCCACCAGGCGGCGGATGGAGAAGCGCTCCTCGCCGTCCTCCAGCAGGAGGGCTTCCGTGGCGTCCAGGATGGCGCGCCGGACCTGGGCGCGCTGCCGGGTGCGGCGTTGTTCGAAGGCGGGGGATCCCATGGCGGGGGGCTCGTCGGCGCGAACGCCGTGAAACTTAACTAACGCCGTTATAGGCGCCAGGGAGCCCCGTCGGGGCGCTCCGTGCCGCCGGCTAGCCCTTGCGGACGTAGCTCTGGTGGAGCTGGACCGGCACCGGGCTGGCGGGGCGGATGCGCATGTTCAGGATCTCCACGAACAGCGAGAAGGCCATCGCGAAGTAGACGTAGCCCTTCGAGATGTGCTGCCCGAAGCCGTCCGCGATCAGCATCACGCCGATCAGGAGCAGGAACGAGAGCGCCAGCATCTTGAGCGTGGGTCGGCGCTCGATGAACGCATTGATGCGGCCCGCAAAGATCATCATCACGACCACCGCGATCACGACCGCCGCGATCATGACGGCGATCTCGCGCGCCAGACCGACCGCGGTGATCACGGAGTCGAGCGAGAACACCACGTCGAGCATCACGATCTGGAGCAGGACCGAGCGGAAGCTCGCGCCGCGCGGCCGGGCCTGCAGGTGCTCGCCACCCTCGAGCTTGTCGTGGATCTCCCAAGTGGCCTTGGCCACGAGGAACAGCCCGCCGCCGAGCAGGATCAGGTCGCGCCCGCTGAACTCCTGGCCGAGCACCGCGAAGAGCGGCTCGGTCAGGCCGATCACCCAGCTGATCGCGAGCAGCAGGGCGATGCGCATGCCCATCGCGAGCAGCAGGCCGATTTGTCGCGCACGTGCCTGCTGCTCCTCGGGCAGCTTCCCGCACAGGATCGAGATGAACACGATGTTGTCGATGCCGAGCACGATCTCGATGCTCGAGAGCGTGAGCAGGGCGATCAGATTCTCGCTCGTCAGGAGCTCGGCCACGGGGCCTCCTTGGCGTCGAGGCGTTCGACGGCGCCGGTGAGCCGGCGCGCGCCTCTAGAACTCGACGTATCCGGGTACGCGTGGGAACGGAATGACGTCGCGGATGTTCGCCATGCCCGTGGCGAATTGCACGAAGCGCTCGAAGCCGAGCCCGAAGCCCGCGTGCGGCACCGAGCCGAAGCGCCGCAGGTCGAGGTACCAGCGCAGCGGCTCGAGCTCCATGCCGAGGGCCTGCATGCGCGCCTCGAGCACGTCGTGGCGGTGCTCCCGCTGGGAGCCGCCGACGATCTCGCCGATGCGCGGCACCAGCACGTCCATGGCGCGTACCGTCTTGCCGTCGTCGTTGCCGTACATGTAGAAGGCCTTGATGGCCGCGGGGTAGTCCGTCACCACCACTGGTCGCTTCACGTGCTCTTCGGTGAGGTAGCGCTCGTGCTCGCTCTGGAGGTCGGCCCCCCAGCGCACCGGATGCTCGAAGCTCCGCCCGGAGCCTTCGAGGATCGTCACCGCCTCCGAGTACGTGAGCCGCTCGAAGGGCGACGCCACCACGTGCTCGAGCGTCTCCACCACGCCCTTCTCGATGCGCTGGTCGAAGAACCGCATGTCGTCGGCAGCCTGCTCGAGGACACGCCCCAGCACGAAGCGCAGGAACGCCTCGGCGAGCGCCACGTTGCCGTCGAGATCGCAGAAGGCCATCTCGGGCTCGACCATCCAGAACTCGGCCAGGTGCCGGCTGGTGTTCGAGTTCTCGGCGCGGAAGGTGGGCCCGAAGCTGTAGACCCGGGTGAGCGCGAGGGCGCCGATCTCGGCCTCGAGCTGGCCCGAGACGGTGAGCCGTGCCGTGCGGCCGAAGAACTCCTCGGAGCCCTTGACCTCGAACATCGACCCGGCGCCCTCGGCGTCGGCCGCGGTGAGCACCGGCGTGTGCAGCCAGACGAAGCCGCGCTCCTGGAAGAAGTCGTGGATCGCGCGCGCGGTCACGTTCCGCACGCGCAGCACGGCGCCCAGCGTGTTCGTGCGCGGGCGCAGATGCGCGATGGTGCGCAGGAACTCGAAGCTGTGGCGCTTCTTCTGGAGCGGATAGTCGGGCGCGACGTCCCCGACCGGCTCGACGCGCGACGCGCGCAGCTCCACTCGCTGCCCCGCGGCCGGCGACGCCACCAGCTCGCCCTCCGCCCGCACGGCGGCGCCGGTGCCGAGCGTGCGCACCTCGCGCTCGAAGTTCGCGAGCTCGGGCCCGGCCACGACCTGGAGACCGGCCAGGCAGGAGCCGTCCGAGAGGTCGAGGAAGGAGACCTCCTTGCCGTGCCGGGCGCTGCGGAGCCAGCCGGCGACCTCGACGACCACCCCCGGCTGACCGTTCGCGAGGAGCTCGGACACGCGCGCCGCCGTCATCGGCCGAGCTCCGCCGTGAGCTCTCCGTCGAGTCGCTCCGCCAGATCGAGCAGACGGGTCGCGGCCTCGGGCTCGAACGTGGACATCAGCACCTCGTAGTGGGTGTGGGCGGCCGGCTCCTCGAAGTTCCGCGTGTGGGGGAGATAGCGAAGCCAGCCGTTTGCGATCGAGAGCACGGCGGCGTGCTCCGTCCCGAGGCGGGCCTTCCAGTCGCGCCCGACGTCCACCGTGGCCTCGAGCGGAAACGCAGCAAGGCGGGCGTCGCCGAGGCGAAGCGCCTGCACCTCGACCGCCGCCTCGGCCCCGCCGGCGAAGCGCTTGGCGAGGCGGCCGCGCAGGTAGCGACGCACGCTCGCGAGCCGTTCGCGGCGCTCGCCGGGCGCGAGCCCGGCGGTCCGCTCGCGCTCGAGCTGGAACCAGTCGTCCGTCCCCGGCCGCGCCTCCGCCGGCAGCTCGAGCGCCGCGAGTGCCGCCAGGCGCTCGTCCTCGCTCTCCGCGTGCGCGCGCAGCGTGACGCGTGCCGAGCGCGCCCCGACGGCGGCCGCCGGCTCGGTGCGGGCGCCGCTCGCTGCCGAGGCCACCGCGTCGCCGAGCTCGTGGCCGAGTCGCTCCGTCTCGTCGAAGCCGACGCCCGTCGTCTTGCCCGACGTCGCGAGATCCTTCACCGCGCGCGTACGCGGGTCGACGTCCGCGTGCGCGCCGAGCAGGAAGATCGGGTTCGCGCCCGGAAGCGCATCGCGGATGCGCTCGGCCGCCGCGCCCGGCCAGTCCGCCGAGTAGGCGAGGTTCTCCGGCCCGAGCGCGGTGGGGTGGCAGCCATGCGTGTAGACCACGGCGAGCGGAGCGCCGCGCGCGTCGTCGACGCGGAGCACCAGCACGTCGGCGTCGAGCGGGCCCTCCGCGAGGCGACGGTTCCGGCCGATCCGGGCCTCCGCGTGGGCCAACCCGAGCGAGGCCGGTCGCGCCGCTGCGACCGCCTCCCGCCCGGCGCGGACGGCCGCATCGAGCAGCGCCGCGACGCGCTCGGGCACGGGCTTGCCGGCGGCCAGGGCCACGATCCCCGTATCCGGCCCGGAATGCGTGTGGATGCAGCTCACCAGCACGCGCTGCCGGGGCAGGCCGGTGGCGGCGGCGAGCGCTCTCCGCACCTGCTCGGCCTGGGCGGTCGCGATCAGGCACACGTCGAGGGTCACGAGGAGGCAGTCCGCGTCGCCCCGGAGGTAGAGCGCGCGGGCGTGGAGGGTGTCGTGGAACGCCTCCGCGCCGCCCTTGCGCAGCCCGTAGCCCATCATCGGCTCGCCGAGGGCCACCGGCAGCGCCACCGCGCTCGTTCCGGCCTGGAGCTGCGCCATGGTCCGACCCCCACACGGCTGCGGAGTATATCCGCGCGTGCGGTGCGGTCCCGGGGCCGATCGGCCGATGAGGGCTGCGGGAGGCTCCGACGAGGGTGCCCGATTCGTCGAACCATGCCCTGCGCGTGCTGTTGGTCACGGCCAGCGAGGACGAGCTCCGCGCATTCGGGCTCGCGCTGCGCCGCGAAGGCATCGCCGTGACGCGGGTGGGCGACATCGCCTCGGCCGTGGAGGCCCTCCACGCCGAGGCTTTCGACGCCACGGTGGTCTCGCAGCCCCTCCCGGACGGCGACGTGATCGCGAGCTGCGCGGCGCTGTCCTCCATGCCCGCTGCGCCCCCGATCCTGCTGATCGACGCGCTCGACCCCTACGAGCAGACGATCCCGGCCTCGATCCGCCCCGCGCAGATGCTGCGCAAGCCCGTGGAGCCGACCAAGCTCGCCAGCGCACTCCGTGAGATGATGGCCGAGGCGGGAGAGCCCGCGGCGCAGGTGCCCGGGACCCCGCTGCCCGGGGCCGCGAGCCTGATGCTGGCCGCGGCGCTGGTGGAGCTCGCGGCGGCGGGCGAGACCGGCGTCCTGGAGGTGGCGTGCGATGGCCTGCGGACCCGCTTCTTCCTGAGCGACGGCTCCGTCGTCAGCGCCGAAGGGGGGTCGCTGCGCGAAACCCTCGGCCGGATGCTGCTGCGTAACGGCACCCTCAGCAAGACGGACTACAACCGGGTCATCGAGCGCATGACCGAGCAGGTGATGGCGAACGAGCAACAGCGCATGGGCGAGGTGCTGGTCGAATTCGGCCTGCTCACCGGCGAAGAGGTGCACCGCGCGCTCCGCGACCAGGTGTTCGAGAAGCTCACCGGCTGCTTCCAGTGGCCAGACCCGCAGTGGAGCTTCTCGGAGCTGGAGCGGCTCCCCGACGAGCTCGAGCCGTTCTCGCTGCCGCCGATGGAGAGCCTGGTGCTGGCGGGCCTGCGCCGGCACGCGCGGCCCGAGGCACTCGCCGCGTTCCTGGCGCCGCACGCGGCCGCGCGCCCGCGCCTCGGCCGCGGCGCCGCCGCCGAGCAGGAGCGCCTGCGCCTCGACGCCACGCAGGTCCGCCTGCTGGATCACGTCGACGGCAGCCGCACCCTGGCCGCGCTCGGGAGCGAGACGTCGGAGGCACCCGCGCTCCTCGCGACCCTGCTGCTCAGCGGAGCGCTCGATCTCGATCCGGTGGCGCCCGCGCCGAAGACCGCCCCCGAGGCCGGGAGCGCGCGTCGGACGCCGCCCGTCACGTTCGCCCGCGAGGTGGTGGGACGACGCAAGGGGCCGGCAGCGGAGCGCACGGCCGCGCCCACCGCGGGGAGCGGGAAGGCGCCCGCAGCGGGGGTCGACCCCCAGGCCCGCCTCGAGGCCGAGCAGTGCTTCCGACGGGGCCGGGAGCTGCTCGACGCCGACAAGCCGCTCGAGGCCGTGAAGCTGCTGCGGCGTGCCGTGGCGCTCGAGCCGGGCGAGCCCGAGTACGCCTTGGCCGAGGCCTGGGCCGCCTACCTGGAGGCCCGCCACACCGTGCGCGTGGCCCGGGCCAAGGCCCTCGCCGCCGCGCGGCGCCTGCTCCAGGCGGAGCCCAGGGCCTCGAAGGCGCACACGATCCTCGGACGCCTCGCCCTCGAGGACGGCGACCGCGAGCGCGCCACCCGCGAGTTCGAGCTGGCCCTGCTCCGCGACCCCGAGGACGCCGAAGCGAAGAAGGGGCTCAAGCAGTCCCGGGGCTAGGGCAAGTCCTCGTGCGGCCGCCGTGCCCGGGACTGGTGGACCGGCTCCTACTCCGGACTCGGCGGGCCGCGGTGGATCCGTGCCCTTCATTCCGCTCGGAGCAGCGGGCGGGGACGGCAGCGGTCGGAGCTGCCAAAGGCCGGGCTGTACGTAGGGCCTGCCTTCGCCTCCGTAGGACCGGACTCCACCGGTCCTCGTGGCCCCGGGAGCGCGCGCAGGCCGGGCGGAATCCCTGATTCCGGTTTTGTTTCTCGAG
>JBFIYM010000126.1:0-13340 GCA_041605395.1 Myxococcota bacterium
CACCCGCTACGGCATCCGCGTCGACGGCGACGACCTCGTCGCCGCGGGCGAGCCGGGCGTCCAGCTCACCTGGATGGACGCCCGCGTCGGTGAGCGCGTGATCACGCCGCGGATCGGCAAGCCCGTCGAAATCCAGGCGCTCTGGGTGAACGCCCTCCGGCTCGCGGCGCGGGCACTCGGGCGCAGCGACTGGACCGCGCTCGCGAAGCGGGCGCAGACGGCCTTCTCCGCGCGCTTCTGGAACGAGCGCACGGACTGCCTGTTCGACGTCGTGGACGACGGCCACCGCCCGGGCGTGGACGACGGCAGCGTCCGGCCCAACCAGATCCTGGCGGTGGGCGGTCTCCCCCACCCGCTGCTCGAGGGGGAGCAGGCCCGACGCGTCGTCGACCTCGTCGAGGCCCGGCTCTGGACGCCGCTCGGCCTGCGTTCGCTCGCGCCGGACGAGCCGGGCTACGCGCCCCGCTACGAAGGCGGACCCGCGGAGCGCGACGCCGTCTACCACCAGGGAACGGCCTGGGCCTGGCTGCTCGGCCCCTTCGTCGAGGCGTGGGTGCGCGTGCGCGGAGGCCGGCCCGCGGCCCGGCGCCAGGCGCGGGATCGCTTCCTCACCCCCCTGCTCGCCCACCTCGGCGAGGCCGGGCTCGGTCACGTCTCGGAGATCGCGGACGCCGAGTCCCCCCACCTGCCGCGCGGCTGCCCGTTCCAGGCCTGGTCGCTCGGCGAGCTGCTGCGACTGGATCGGGAGGTGCTGGCGGATCGGCGCAGGTGCCGGCCCCGCTCCTGACCGCACTCGGGCTCGCCGCGGCGGCGGGGGTCCACTTCGCGATCGGCCGCGCTGCGCGTCGCCTGCCGCGCTGGCTGGCCCGGCGTCGCGGCGAGACGCCCGGGCCCGACGTGCGCTACGGCCGCGCCTTCGCGGTCGTCTCACTCGCCGTGCGCACGGCGCTGTGGCTCGGGGCCCTGTGGCTCGTGAGCCAGCAGCATGAGCCCCTGCTTCAGGCACGCGACGCGTCGCTGCGGCTGCTGGCACGGGCACTCCACGCACCGCTCTTCAGCCTGAACGAGCGGAGCTACTCCGCGCTCGATCTGGTCGCCCTGCCCGCCCTGCTGGCCGCGCTCTGGATCGGGATCGGCTTCGCGGTGCGGAGCATCCGCAGTCACGTGTTCGAGGCTGCGGGGGTCGAGAGCGGGCTCCAGGAGACCCTTGCGATCCTGCTGCGCTACGGCCTCACCTTCATCGGAGCGCTCGTGCTCCTCCAGGGCTTCGGGGTGGACGTGCGCGCGCTCGCCATCGCGGCGTCGGTGCTCGGGGTCGGCATCGGCTTCGGCCTCCAGAACATCGCCAACAACTTCGTCTCGGGCCTGCTCATCAACCTGGAGCGGCCCGTGCGGCCGGGCGACTACGTGAACGTCGGTTCGTTCGAGGGCAGTGTCGTACGCGTCGGCGGGCGCAGCACCACCGTGCGGACGATCGACGGGGTCCTGATCCTGATCCCGAACTCCAAGTTCCTGGAGACGGAGGTCGTGAACTGGAGCCTCGGCGACCCGCGCTCGCGCATCCACGTGTCCGTCGGCGTCGCCTACGGCTCCGATCCTGCGCGCGTGCGTCGCGCGCTCCTCGAGGTGGCACGCGCCCATCCCGAGGTCGAGGCGGATCCGCGCCCCCAGGTGCAGCTCGCGGGCTTCGGCGAGAGCTCCCTCGACTTCGAGCTGTTGGTGTGGACGCGGGACGCGCGGAACCGGAACCGTCTCGCGAGCGATCTCAACTTCCGCGTCGTCGAGAGCCTGGGCCGGTGCGGGATCACGATCCCGTTCCCCCAGCGCGACCTCCATCTGCGCTCGCCCGGCCTCGAGGAAGCCGCGCGCGCATGGGCACACCGCCTGGCGCCGGAGCTGGCCAGCACCGACCCCGGGGCGGCCCGCATCGCTCCTACCGCGCCGGGAGCCACGGAAGCAGACGAGCCCGACCGCGAGCGCGGCCTCGACGACTGGAGCGACGCCGAGGTCGTGGCGGCCGCGGAGCTCCTCCGCAGCTCGGGCGAGGTGGCGATCCGCGAACGGCGCCACCTGCTGCGCGTGTTCCCCGACGCCTTCGTCGGGCGCGAGGCCGTGGACTGGCTGGTGCAGCGCTTCGGGCTCAACCGGGACGAAGCGGTGGCGCTCGGACAGCGCTGGGTCGAGCAGGGCGTGGTGCGGCACGTGCTCGACGAGCACCGTTTCCGGGACGGGCACTTCTACTACCGACTCGAGCCGACGCGCGCAGCGGGCCGCGTTTGACCTCCACGGAGCGGCGTGCGATCGGAGGCGACGTCCCGGTTACGGCCCGCCACGCGCGGCATCGAAGCGCGCATGGCCCCCGCAGGCACGCTTCGCCGCCACTGGCCCGAGTACCTGATCGAGGCGTTCCTCCTCGGCGCCTTCATGGTCTCCGCGCTCGGCATGACGGTGCTGCTCGAGCATCCCGCCTCCCCGCTCCACCGAGCCCTTCCCGACGCGACGCTCCGGCGCGTGCTGATGGGCCTGGCGATGGGGGGGACGGCGATCGCGCTGGTCTACTCGCCCTGGGGCCAGCGCTCCGGCGCGCACTTCAATCCGGCCCTCACGCTCGCGTTCTTCCGTCTGGGCCGGATCGCGCCGGCCGATGCGCTCGGCTACGTGACCGCGCAGTTCGCGGGCGGCGTGCTGGGCGTGCTGGCGCTCGCGGCCGGGGTCGGCGCGCTGCTTTCCGCACCGACCGTCAACTACGCCGCGACCCGGCCGGGCCCGCTCGGGGTGGGAATCGCCTTCGCCGCGGAGGTCGCGATCTCCTTCGTCACGATGGGGACCGTGCTCGTGGTCTCGAACCACCCGCGCCTCGCGCGCTTCACGCCGCTCTTCGTGGGCGCCCTCGTCGCCACCTGGATCAGCGTCGAGGCTCCGCTCTCGGGGATGAGCATGAACCCGGCGCGCAGCTTCGGCTCGGCTGCGGGGGCGGGGCTCTTCGATTCGCTCTGGCTCTACTTCACCGCGCCGCCGCTCGGGATGCTGCTCGCAGCCGAGGGCTTCGTGCGGGTGCGGGGCGTGCGCGCCGTGCACTGCGCAAAGCTGCATCACGCGAACGCGCAGCGCTGCATCTTTCGCTGCCGCTATCCCGAGCTGGCGGCGGCCCGGGAGGCGTGATGGAACACTGGGACGTGATCATCATCGGAACCGGCGCGGGCGGCGGAACGCTCGCGCATCGGTTGGCGCCCTCCGGCAAGAAGATCCTGCTCCTCGAGCGCGGCGACTGGATCCGACGCGAGCGTGAGAACTGGGACCCCCAGGCCGCCGTGAGCGACGCGCGCTATCACGCCGACGAGAGCTGGCTCGACAAAGACGGCAGCGCCTTCCGCCCCGGCACCCACTACAACGTCGGGGGCAACACCAAGTTCTACGGCGCGGCGCTGTTCCGCATGCGCGAAGCCGACTTCGGCGAGCTCAAGCACCATGCCGGGAGCTCACCGGCCTGGCCGCTCTCGTATCGCGACTTCGAGCCCTACTATGCGGAAGCCGAGCAGCTCTACCACGTGCACGGCACCCGGGGCGAGGACCCCACCGAGCCGCCCGCGAGCGCGCCCTACCCGCACCCGGCCGTCTCGCACGAGCCCCGCATCCAGATGCTCCACGACCAGCTCGCGAAGACCGGCCTGCGGCCGTTCCACGTGCCCGTCGGCGTCCTGCTCGACGAGAGCGACGCACTGAACAGCCCGTGCATCCGCTGCGCGACCTGTGACGGCTTTCCGTGCCTGGTGAACGCGAAGAGCGACGCCGACGTGCTGGCGGTGCGGCCGGCGCTGCGCCACCCGAACGTTTCCCTCCGCACGCGGACGTACGTGACGCGACTCGAGACGGACGCTTCGGGACGAGAGGTGCGTGAGGTGGTGGCGGAGCGGGACGGGCAGGAGGAGCGCCATCGGGCGGACCTCGTCGTCGTGTCCGGCGGCGCGATCAACTCGGCCGCCCTGTTGCTGCGCTCCGCCAGCGAGCGGCATCCGCACGGGCTCGCGAACGGCTCCGGTCTCGTGGGTCGCCACTACATGAGCCACAACAACTCGATGCTTGTGGCGCTCTCGAAGGAGCCGAATCCGACGCTCTTCCACAAGACGTTCGCGATGACCGACTTCTACTTCGAAGCCGAGGACTTCCCGTTTCCGCTCGGCTGCATCCAGCTCATGGGAAACGCGCACGCCGAGGTGCTCGGCGAGGGAGCCCCGCCCGGCACGCCGAAACGCATCCTCAAGCTGATGGCCAGCCACGGCATCCCGTTCTGGCTCACCTCGGAGGACCTGCCCGACCCGAACAACCGCGTCGAGCTCGCGCCGGACGGTCGGATCCGGCTGGTCTACACGCCCAACAACCTGGAGGGCCACGAGCGCCTCGGCGCCCAGGTGAAGCAGATGCTCGCGAAGGCGAAGATGCGGAAGATCGTTCCGGCCAACCTCTACATCGGCGGACGCATCCCGCTGGCCGGCGTCGCCCACCAGTGCGGCACGCTGCGCTTCGGCGTCGACCCGAAGACGTCGGTGCTGGACCTCGCGTGCCGGGCCCACGAGGTCGAGAACCTCTACGTGGTGGACGGGAGCTTCTTCCCGTCGAGCTCGGCGGTGAACCCGGCGCTCACCATCATGGCGAACGCCCTCCGCGTGGGCGATCGCGTCCTCGAGCAGCTCGGGTGAGGCGCTCGCTGCGCATGCGACGCCGTCTGGCGGTGCTCGCCGCCGCGTCGAAGTGGATCGCGCTGCTCGTCCTGCTCGCGGTCCGCGCTGCCGGCGCCGAAGCCCGGGTCGAGGCGGTGGGCCCCATCGCGTTCACGGTCTCGGACGCCGACCGCCAGGCCACCTTCCTGCGCGAGGTGCTCGACTTCGAGCCGCTGGCCGACGTCGAGCTCGCCGGCGAGCCGGTGGAGCGGCTGACGGGCGTGTTCGGCACGCGCCTGCGTGTGGTGACGCTCCGCCTCGGCGAGGAGCGACTCGAGCTGCGCGAGTTCCTCGCGCCGCGAGGCCGGGCCTTCCCGGAGGACTCGCGCGGGAACGACCGCTGGTTCCAGCACGTCGCGATCGTCGTGTCGGACATGGGGAAGGCGTACGCCCGGCTGCGCGCTCACGACGTCGAGCACGCCTCCAGCGGACCGCAGCGCCTCCCGGACTGGAACCCGAACGCGGCGGGCATCGAGGCCTTCTACTTCCGGGGCCCGGAGGGGCACTTCCTCGAGCTGATCGCCTTTCCGCCGGGGAAGGGCGACCCGCGCTGGCAGGACGGTGGGGGGCGGCTCTTCCTGGGCATCGACCACACCGCCATCGTGGTGGCCGATACCGACGCGAGCCTCGCGTTCTATCGCGACAGGCTCGGCCTGCGCGTCGCGGGTGCCAGCGAGAACTGGGGCACCGAGCAGGAGCACCTGAACAACGTGTTCGGCGCCCGCCTCCGCATCACGACGCTGCGCGCGCCGAGCGGCCCCGGGGTGGAGCTGCTCGAGTACCTGGCGCCCCGGGACGGCCGCCCGAGGCCGGCCGGGGCGCGCGCGAACGACCTGCTCCACTGGGAGACGGCGCTCGCCACGAGCGACGTGGACGGCGTGGCGGAGCGACTCGAGGCCCGCGCCGTGGCGTTGCCCGACGCGAAGCTCGGCTACCGCGCCGCCTTCCTGGCCTCCGACCCCGATGGGCACGTGGTCCGCGTGCAGGGAGACTCCGAATGAGCCCGACGGAAGAACGAACACGCCTCGAGCAGGATGCCGCCCGCGAGAAGCACTGGAAGCGCTTCGGGCCCTACCTGGCCGAGCGCCAGTGGGCCACGGTCCGAGAGGACTACTCGGCGCACGGCGATTGCTGGAGCTATTTCCCGCACGACCACGCCCGGAGCCGCGCCTACCGCTGGGGAGAGGACGGGCTGCTCGGGATCTCGGATCACCAGTCGCGCCTCTGCTTCGCGCTCGCGCTCTGGAACGAGCGGGACCCGGTCCTGAAGGAGCGGCTGTTCGGCCTCACCGGGCCGGAGGGGAATCACGGCGAGGACGTGAAGGAGCACTACTTCTACCTCGACTCGACGCCCACGCACAGCTACCTGCGCTCCCTCTACAAGTACCCGCAGGCCGAGTTCCCCTACGGCCGCCTGGTCGACGAGAACCGACGCCGCGGCAAGGACGAGGGCGAGTTCGAGCTCGAGCACACGGGCGTCTTCGAGGGCGGGCGCTACTTCGACGTCTTCGCCGAGTACGCGAAGAGGAGCCCGAACGACATTGCCATCCGCATCACGGTGGCGAACCGCGGACCCGAGGCGGCGCCCCTCCACGTGCTGCCCACACTCTGGTTCCGGAACACCTGGGCGTGGGGTCGGAGCAGCGAGGGCTACGCGCCGCGCCCGACGCTGCGGCAAGAAGGCGCCGCGCGCATCCACGCCGCGCATGCCGAGCTCGGCGAGTTCAGCCTCACGGCGGACGACGCGCCCGGAGCCCTCCTGTTCACCGAGAACGAGACGAACCTGGAGCGTCTGCATGGCGTGCCGAATCCCACTCCGTTCGTGAAGGACGCCTTCCATCGCTTCGTGATCGGCGGCGAGCACGAGGCCGTGAACCCGGCCGGGCACGGCACCAAGGCCGCCGCCCACTTCCGGATGCTCCTCCAACCCGGGGAGACCCGCGTGCTGCGGCTCCGGCTGTCGAGCGATGCGGAAGCCCCCGCCGAGCCCTTCGGCGCGCCCTTCGAGGCATTGTTCGAGGCCCGGCGCAGCGAGGCCGAGGCCTTCTGGAAGGCGCTGCTGCCTCCCACCATGACGTCCGCCGCGGAGAGCGTGGCGCGCCAGGGCTACGCGGGGCTGCTCAACTCGAAGCAGTTCTATCACTACGTGACCGAGGCCTGGCTCGCCGGCGACCCGGCCCAGCCCGCGCCCCCGCCGGAGCGTCGCGGCGGCCGCAACGTCGACTGGCCTCACCTGCACGCCCGCGACCTGATCTCGGTCTGCGACAAGTGGGAGTACCCGTGGTTCGCGGCCTGGGACCTGGCCTTCCACATGATCCCGTTCGCGAAGGTCGACGCCCACTTCACGAAGCAGCAGCTGCTGCTCTTCCTGCGCGAGTGGTACATGCACCCGAACGGGCAGATTCCGGCCTACGAGTTCGCCTTCTCCGACGTGAACCCGCCCGTGCACGCCTGGGCGGCGTGGCGCGCCTACAAGATCTCGGCGCCGGCCGGCAAGCGCGACACGGCCTTCCTGCGCCGCGTCTTCGACAAGCTCGTCATGAACTTCACCTGGTGGGTCAACCGCAAGGATGCCGAGGGCAAGCACCTCTTCTCGGGCGGCTTCCTGGGCCTCGACAACATCGGCGTCTTCGATCGCTCCCAGCCCCTGCCGACGGGCGGCCACCTCGAGCAGGCCGACGGGACGGCCTGGATGGCCTTCTACTGCGCCACGATGCTGTCGATGGCCCTCGAGCTGGCCAAGGACGACCCGGTCTACGAGGACATGGCCTCGCGTTTCTTCGAGCACTTCGTCGCGATCGTCGACGCCATCAACCACCTGGGCGGCAAAGGGCTCTGGGACGAGGAGGACGGCTTCTACTACGACTCGCTGCACCTGCCCGACCGCCAGGTGCCGCTCAAGGTGCGCTCGATGGTGGGCCTGCTTCCGCTCATCGCGGTGGAGGTGCTGGAGGACGCGGTGATCGAGCGCCTGCCGGGCTTCAAGAAGCGCATGGAGTGGTTCCTCGCGAATCGCAGCGACCTCTCCCGACACATCCACTACTGCACCTCGCGCAAGGAGCACGGCCATCGGCTCCTCGCCGTGCCTTCGCACGAGCGCCTGCTGCGGGTGCTGCGCTACCTGCTCGACGAGGGCGAGTTCCTCTCGCCGTACGGCATCCGGTCCGTGTCCCGCGTGCACGCCGAGCAGCCGTACCGCTTCTGGGCGAACGGACACGAACACCGGGTCGACTACGTGCCCGGGGAGTCCACCACCGGCCTGTTCGGCGGCAACTCGAACTGGCGCGGCCCGATCTGGTTCCCGATCAACTTCCTGATCGTCGAGGCGCTCGAGCGCTATGGCCACTACTACGGCGACAGCGTGACGGTCGAGTGCCCCACCGGCTCGGGGAACCCGATGACGCTCGGGGAGGTGGCGCGCGAGATCGCGCGGCGGCTGACCTCGGTCTTCCTGCCGGGCGAAACGGGCGAGCGCCCCTGGCAGGGGGGCAGCGCGCTCTGGCAGGACCCGCACTGGCGCGAACTCTCGCTCTTCCACGAGTACTTCCACGGGGAGACCGGCCGCGGCCTCGGCGCCTCGCACCAGACCGGCTGGACCGCGCTCGCCGTGACGCTGCTCGAGGATCTCGCGCGGTAGCGCAGCGAGGCCGCTGGGCCTCGGGCGGACGCCCGCGGGCTCAGCCGCGCCGGGCCGCGAGCACCGCGGCGACCAGCTCCTCGGGGACGTGACGCGCGGCGGCCGCGTCCTCGTCGGCGAAGGCCCGTCGGCCGAGCGCGACGGTGCGCCGGTAGCTCGCGAGGTAGGCGACACAGTCGGGGCAGACCGCGAGGTGCGCGTCGAACGTGCGGCGCTCCTCGGCGGAGAGCTCGTCGTCGTCGTAGGCCATCAGGAAGTCGGCGATCTCTCGGCAGGTCAGCGCGCGTGCGGGCATCGGGGCTCCTTCGGGCCGACTGGGGCCATCGGGACGAGGCGGGGTCATGACGCTCGGATGCCGCCTCGCGCGCGGAGGTAACGCGCCGTGGGGACGGCGCCCGGCCCCGGCGAGGCGGGCAATCCCGACCCCCGGCCGCGGGCCCGGCCGCCCCTCAGCTGTAGCGCGCGTCGTCGCTCGTGCGGGCCGTGGCCGTCTCGGCCGCGACGCGCAGGTCGGCCAGGAAGTCGTCCGTGACGTCGGCGTGGAGCGGCGAGATCATGACGTGCATGGCGTCCGGGCCGCGCTGGCGGTCGACCCCCCAGCCGCGCTCCTCCATGCGGTCGGCCACGGCGAAGGGGTCGGCCGTGTCCGAGGTGAAGGCGAAGACGCTGGCCACCGGGGCGCCGACGAGGCGCAGACCCGGAATCGCGCCGATCCCCGCCTGGATCTTGCGCGTCGCCTCGCGGACGCGACGCGTGAGGGCGAGGTAGCCCTCCATCCCGAGCCGCCGCGTCACCGCCCAGGCCGCTGCGATCGGAGGGGCGGGCCGCGTCCCCGCGATCGCTTGCGAGAAGTAGAGCCCGCCGGGCCAGTTCGTATAGAGGAAGCGCTGGTACTTCTTCAGGTGGTCCTCGTCGCGATGCACCAGCACCGAGGCGCCCTTCACGCAGTAGCCGTACTTGTGGACGTCCGCCGACATCGTGCTGACGCCCTCGACCCGGAAGTCGAAGGGCGGCACGGGCTCGCCGAGCCGCTCCCAGAAGGGCAGCAGGAAGCCGCCCACACAGGCGTCGACGTGGAACGAGATGCCTTGCCGGGCGGCCAGCGCCGCCAGCTCGGGAATCGGGTCGACGGTGCCGAACGGGTAGTTCGGCGCCGAGCCCACCACCAACGCGGTGCGCTCGTCCACCAGCCGCTCTGCCTCCCGGAGGTCGGCGCGCAGGTCCGCGTCGATGGGCACCTGGCGATGCTCGAGGCCGAGATACTTGGCCGCCTTCGCGAAGGCCGGGTGCGCGGTGCGCGGCGCCACCAGCACCGGCTCCGTGACTCCCCGCTCGGCCCGCGCGCGCTCGCGCGCGGCGTAGACCGCCATCACGATGCTCTCGGTGCCGCCGGAGGTCAGGCAGCCGCCCGACCCCTCCGGTGCGTGGAGGAGCGCGGCGGTATCGCCCACCACCTCGATCTCCATCTCGCGCAGGCTCGGGAAACGCAGCGGATTCAGCGCGTTCTCGTGGAGGTAGAGGTTGCAGGCGTCGTGGAGGATCTCTTCGACCTCGTCGCCCGCCGGAAACACCAGGCTGAACGTCCGCGCGCCGCGCCAGTTGGCGTCGCGCGCCTTGCGTTCCTTCATCTGGGCGAGCAACGCCTCGCGCGGGATTCCTCGTTCGGGCAGCGTCATGGGGTCCTCGTGTGCGGGTCCGGTCGGGAGAGGCCGAGCTTGCGCATGCGGCTGCGCAGGGTGCTCGGGCGGAGGGCGAGCTGATGCGCCGCCCCGTGCGGTCCCTCGATCACCCACTGCGTGCGCGCGAGTACGTCGAGCAGGTGCCGGCGCTCGACGTCGGCCAGCGTGCCGGTGGGCATGGCGGAGGCGTCGCCGCGCTGCGGCGGCGATGGCGCTGGGGCGGTGGGGAGCAGCACCGCGTCGAGGTCCAGCACGGGCCCGCGAGCCAGCACCACGGCCCGTTCGATCACGTTCGACAGCTCCCGGACGTTCCCCGGCCAGGGCCTGGCGGCGAGGCGCGCCTGCGCCTCGGGGGAGATGGCGTCGACGCGCTTGCCCAGCTCGCGGGCGAAGCGGCTCACGAAGAAGCGGACCAGGAGCTCGATGTCTTCGCGCCGCTCGCGCAGCGGGGGCACCTCGATGGGGAAGACCTTGAGGCGGAAGTAGAGGTCCGCCCGAAAGCGGCCCTCGGCCACCTCGCGCTCCAGGTCGCGGTTGGTTGCGGCGATGACCCGCACGTCCACCGTGCGTGTGTCGTTGCTGCCGACCGGCTCGAATTCGTGCTCCTGCAGCACGCGGAGCAGCTTCACCTGGGTGTCGAGCGTCAGCTCGCCGACCTCGTCGAGGAAGAGGGTTCCCCCATCGGCGATCTCGAAGCGCCCGAGGCGCCGCTCGAAGGCGCCGGTGAAGGCGCCCCGGGCGTGCCCGAACAGCTCGCTCTCGACGAGCCCGGCCGAGATCGCCGCACAGTTGACCTTCACCAGCGGCCGCGCACTGCGCCGGCTCCGGGAGTGGATGGCACGAGCGATCAACTCCTTGCCGGTGCCCGTCTCGCCGGTCACCAGGACGGTGGCCTCGGTGGCGGCGACCGTCTGGATCAGCGCCAACATGGCCCGCACCGCCTGGCTGCGCCCGACGATCTCCTCGAACGTCTCCTGGATCTCCTCCTGGAGGTAGACGTTCTCGGCCTCGAGCCGGTCGCGGAGGCGCGCCAGCTCCTCGTAGGCGAAGCAGTTGTCCACGGCCACGGCCACGGCACTGGCGACCCGCTCGAGGAGCGTGATCGGGAGCTCCCGGTAGGCGAAGCGCTGGGTGGACATGAAGAAGAGCGCGCCGAAGCTGCGCTCCTCGCGCACGAGGGGGAGCGCGCAGAGCGATTCCATGCCCTCGCGCGCCATCACCTCCCACGTCGTCGGAAAGCGCTCGCGCAGCTCGTCCCGCTCCCCCGACACGAACCACTTGCGCTGCTCCTGCGCCCAGCGACACACGGTGCCCGCCGAGGGAAACTCCTCGACCATCGGCGACGCGCTCGGGCCGTCGAGCGCCAGCACGTGCACGCGCAGGCTCTCGGGCCCGGTGGGCTCCTCGATGCCAAAGCGCTCGGTCGGGGGGAGCAGGGGCTTCACGCAGCTCGCGATCGCCTGGAACAGGTCCTCGCGGCGCAGGTGCTTCGTGGTGGATTGGTTGATCTCGAGAAGCGCGCGCAGCTCCCCGGACGCGAGCTCGAGGTCGTCCCGGGTCCTGGCGAGCTGGTGCTGGGCCGTCTCGAGCTGGATCTCGAGCGCTCCCTGGGCCTGGCGCAGCATCGCTTCGGCGTGGAGGCGTTCGATCTCGACGCGGGCCCGGTTGGCGAAGACCTGGAACACGGCCACACCCCGGGGATCGCCGCTCATCGGGCGCGTGTCGAGGGCCGCCAGGTGGCCCAGCGCCTGCCCCTGCGCACCCCGCAGCGGAACGCCGAGGTAGCTCTTCGCCCCGAGGGCCACGAGATCCGAGTCCTCCGGGAACAGGCCCTGGACCTCGTCCCGGAACAGACACACCTCGCCAGCCACCACCTTCTCGCACGGCGTGCCGGCCAGGCGATACTCGACGTTGGGGCGCCAGCCGTCCACGCTCCAGAAGGCGATCGTCTTCACGCGGTCCGGCCCACCGGCGAACTCGGCCACGAAGGCGTAGGCGACGCCCAGCGACTCGGCCAGGTTCTTGACCAGGTGCCGCATGAACTCGAGGCCCGCCTTGTCGGCGGTCGCCTCGACGACGGGGCGGAAGGCGAGCTCGGCGTTCCAGGGGGCGAGCGGCGAGTCGGCCATCGGCGCGCCGGGGGGCAGCGTCGTCACGGCCGGCTCAGCGGCTCTCGCCGGGCGCCGGGACCTGCGCGTCCGGGCGGCCATAGGCCTTCACGGTCGGAATCTCGTCCTCGGCAAGCGGCGCCAGCTTCCGCTTGCGCGCCAACGCGGCCTCGACGTACGGCGCCAGCGCCTCGGCCTTGCGCTGCTCGCGTTCGGCCTCCTTCTCGCGGAACTCCGGCATCACCTCGCGCGCGAAGAGCTCCAGGCTCTCGCAGATGTGTGCGTGGCGGTTCCGTCCCGCCTGCTGGATGAAGACGATCTGGTCGACGCCGGTCTCGCTCATCGAGCGCAGGTAGCTGCGCACCGCGTCCGGGGTGCCGATCGCCCGACCCTCCGGACCGGGAAACAGGTTCCCGTGCTTCTCGAAGTTCTCCCAGATGCTGGTGCGGCCCGGCCGCTGCTCGCCGTAGACGTAGTGGTGGCCGAGCGCGAAGCCGAAGAACTTGAAGCCGTCGGCCCCGCGCCGCTCGGCCTCCGCTTGATCGGGATGCACCGAGAAGCCGGAGACGATGGCGATGTTCGGGTTCACGCCATGGCCGATCGGAACGCACTCACGCTTGAAGGTCTCGTAGTAGTCCTGGACCCACTGCCGCGCTTCGCCCTGGTCGATGAAGGCGAAGGTGAGGGCGCCGATGCCGAGCCGCGCCGCCTCCAGGATCGTGTTCCGGTTCGAGCACGCCACCCAGAGCGGCGGGTGTGGCTTCTGGACGGGCTTCGGCACCAGGTTGCGGCAGGGCATGGAGAAGTACTTGCCCTGGTAGCCCGGGTACGGGTCCATCACGAGCATGTTGCAGACCTGCTCGGTGGTCTCGCGCCACATCGCCTTCTTGTCGGCGGGGTCGATGCCGTAGCCCTCGAGCTCGAGGCGCGAGGCGGACTCGCCCGTCCCGAACTCGACGCGCCCGTTCGAGACGAGATCGAGGGTGGCGATGCGCGAGGCGATCTTCGCCGGGTGGCTGTAGCCCGGCGGCATCAGCACGATGCCGTGGCCGAGCCGGATGCGCCGGGTGCGCTGCGAGCAGGCCGCGAGAAACACCTCCGGTGCCGAGCTGTGGCTGTACTCCTCGAGGAAGTGGTGCTCGACCTCCCACGCGTAGTGGATGCCGAGCCGATCGGCGAGCTCGACCTGGTCGAGCGC
>JBFIYM010000127.1:0-13328 GCA_041605395.1 Myxococcota bacterium
CGCGCAGCGGGCGCCCCCCAAGCCCGCGAGGCGGGCGCCCCCCGAACCCGCGAAGCGGGCGCCCCCCGAACCCGCGGGCGGGCTCGCGCACGCCGCGGCGAGGCGCGAGGCTCCCCCCCATGTCCGACCGCTCGCTGGGCGTCTACCTGCACGTGCCGTTCTGCCAACGGATCTGCCCGTACTGCGACTTCGCGGTGGTGGCGGCGCGTCGGCTCGCGGCGGCCGACGAGGCGCGCTACGTGGCGGCGCTCGGCGCCGAGCTCGAGGGGCGCGCGGCGCGCTTCGGCGAGCGCAGCCTCGAGACGATCTACCTGGGCGGGGGCACGCCCGCCCTGCTCACGCCCGCGGGCGTGCTGCGGCTGCTCGACGCCGTCCGCTCGCGCCTTCCCGGCGACGTCCGCGAGGTCACGCTCGAGGCGAACCCGAGCACGCTCGAGCGCCAGCGGCTGCCCGCCTTCCGGGAGGCCGGCGTCGACCGCCTCTCGCTCGGCGTGCAGTCGTTCGACGATACGACGCTCAGGCGGCTCGGTCGGGCGCATCGCGGCGTCGAGGCCGAGCGCACGATCACGGCGGCGCGAGCCGCGGGGTTCCAGAACCTCTCGCTCGACCTGATCGTCGGCGCCCCCGGGCAGACGCTCGGCGACGTCGAGCGCGACCTCGCGTGCGTACGCGACGTGGAGCCCGAGCACGTCTCGGTCTATGCGCTCACCCTGGAGGACGGCACGCCCTTCGCGAGGGCTCGAGCGGCCGGCAAGCTCGCGGTCCCCGACGACGATCGCGTGGCCGACATGCTGGGCCTCGTGGAGGAGCGGCTCGGCGCCGCTGGATTCGCGCGGTACGAGGTCTCGAGCTACGCGCGCCCCGGCTACGAGGCGCGCCACAACCAGCGCTACTGGCAGCGGCGGCCGGTGCTGGCCCTCGGGGTGGGCGCGCACTCGAGCGAGCCCGCCGACGCCGGAGCGCCGTTCGGCGCGCGCAGCGCCAACGAGCGCGCCCTGCCGGCGTGGCTCTCGCGGATCGAAGCGGGGCGCTTCACGCCGCCCGAGCGCGAGGTCCTCGATGCCCCGACCGCGCGCGGCGAGGCCGCCTTCCTCGCACTCCGAACCCGTGCCGGCCTCGACGCCGCGCGCTTCGCCGACGAGTTCGGTTGCCCGCCGCGCCACTGGTTCGCGACGGCGATCGACGCGTTGGTGGGCGACGGTCTCGTCGAGGAGCGCGAGAACGGTGACCTCGTGCCCGGCCCGCGCGGCTTCGCCTTCGCCGACACCGTGGCCGCCCACTTCTTCAGCAAACCGGCTCGACCCCGGCCGCCCCTCTCCTCGCTGCGCCAAGTTGACTGGGGCGGCCCTGCGTGATAGCCCTTTGATTTATCGAAGGTTTTCGACGGATGTCCGACTCCGCCCCCACTCCCCGTGACGCGTTCGGCAACGCGTTCGAGCCGATCCTCAGCCAGCGCCAGGCGCAGGTGCTGCAGGCGCTCGTCGGGGCCTACGTCGGTCTGGCCGCGCCCGTCGGCTCGGCGACGTTGACGCGCCTCCTGCCGATGCGCCTGTCGTCGGCGAGCGTGCGCAACACCCTGGCGGAGCTGCACGCGCTCGGCCTCCTCGAGAAGCCGCACCGCTCGGCCGGGCGCATCCCGAGCGAGCTCGGCCTGCGCGTCTTCGTCCACCAGCTGTTGCCCGCGCGCGAGCTCGGCCCCTTCGAGCGGCGGGACCTCGAGGGGCGCCTGACCGGCGACGGTGTCATCGAGGCGGCCTCCCGCCTGCTCTCCGAGCGCACGTCGCAGCTGGGCTTCGTGATGGCACCTCGTCTCGACGGCGTCGTGCTCGCGAACGTCAGCTTCGTGCGCGTTTCGAGCGAGCGCGTCCTGGCGGTGCTCGTGGCGGAGGGCGGCCGCATCTTCCGGCGCATGCTCGAGGAGCGCGGGCGCGCCGACCAGGCCGAGCTCGACCGCATGGCCTCGGCCCTTCGGGAGCGGGTCACGGGCCGCACCCTGCGGGCGGTGCGCGACCAGCTGCTGGCCGAGGCCGCCGCGCTCCGCTCCCAGGCAGACCTCCTGCTCGAGCGCGTGCTGCGGGTGGTGCCCGGCGAGATGGGCGAGGCGGCCGAGCTGGTGCTCGGCACCCAGCTGGCGCTGCTCGACCAGCCCGAGTTCCGCGACCCCGAACGGCTGCGCTCGCTGCTCGCCGCACTGGAGGAGAGGGAGCGTCTGGTCGATTGGGTCGGCAGGATGCTCGAGGAACGCGGCGCATGTGTGGCCTTCGGCCGCGACCTCGGCGAGCCCAACTTCGAGCGGCTCGCCGTGGTGGCAGCCCGTGTCGGCCGGGCCGGCGGCCCCGCGGGCTCGGTCGGCGTGATCGGCCCGAGTCGCATGGATTACGCCCGGGTGGTGCCCCTGGTTGCCTACGTCTCCCACCGTCTCAGTGAAGTGCTGGACGCGTGAGTCACGCCGACGACCCGAAGCGCGCCGAGGGCTGGGAGTCCCTGGCGGAGGAGTCCGAGGGCTCGCTGGCGCCCAGCGCCGAGCTCGAAGAGGCGCTCAAGGAGGCCGAGGCCGCCGTCGAGGCCCGGGCCGAGGCCCGGTCGGCCAAGGGGCGAGGGCCTTCGGCCGCGGAGCAGGCGCTCGCGGCGCTCCAGGAGGAGCACGCCCAGCTCAAGGAACGCTGGGTGCGGCTCCAGGCCGACTTCGACAACCACCGCAAGCGGATGCTGCGGGAGAAGCAGGAAACCCTCAGCTACGGCCACGAGAACGTAGTCAAGGACCTGTTGCCGGTGGTCGATAACCTGGAACGCGCCATCGAGCACGCCGAGGCGAGCTCCGGCGCGGACTTCGAGGGGATGTTGCAGGGCGTCGAGCTGGTTCGGCGCGAGCTCCTCGGGGCGCTGGCGAAGCACGGAGTGGAGGGAATCGAGGCCGAAGGTGAGGCGTTCGATCCGAACGTCCACGAGGCCCTGGCGCAGGTGGAAGAACCGAACGTAGAGGCCGGGCGCGTCGCACGCGTGCTCCAGAAGGGCTATCGGCTCCGCGACCGGCTGCTGCGACCTGCGCGCGTGATGGTTTCGAAGGGGTCGGCGTCCGACCCTGAGTGAGCCGGTGACCGTTCCCCCAACGGCCCCGGCAAGAGGGGGCGATGGGGAAGGTCATCGGGATCGATCTCGGAACCACGAACTCCTGCGTCGCCGTCATGGATGGCGGCGAGCCGCAGGTCATCCCCAACTCGGAAGGCTCGCGCACGACCCCTTCGATGGTCGCGTTCACGGACCGCGGCGAGAAGCTGGTCGGACACGTCGCGAAGCGCCAGGCGGTCACGAACCCGAGCCGCACCGTCTACGCCTCGAAGCGCCTGATCGGTCGCCGCCAGGACACCGACGAGGTCAACCGCTTCGCGGACATCGCGCCGTTCGGCATCGAGTCCTCGACCAAGGGGGACGCCTGGATCCGCGTCGGCGACCGGCTCTGCTCGCCGGAGGAGATCTCGGCGGTGGTGCTCGCCAAGATGCGCGAGACGGCCGCGGACTTCCTGGGCTCCGACGTGATCGACGCCGTGATCACGGTTCCCGCCTACTTCGACGACGCGCAGCGCCAGGCGACGAAGGACGCGGGCAAGATCGCCGGGCTCAACGTGCTGCGCATCATCAACGAGCCGACTGCGGCGGCGCTCGCCTACGGCCTCGGCGAGGTGGACTCGAAGACGATCGCGGTCTTCGACCTCGGGGGCGGCACCTTCGACGTCTCGGTGCTCGAGATCGGCGACGGCGTGTTCGAGGTCAAGAGCACGAACGGCGACACGTACCTCGGCGGCGAGGACTTCGACCAGCGCATCACCGATCACCTGATCGAGCAGTTCCAGCGCGACACCGGCATGGACCTGCGCGGCGACAAGATGGCACTCCAGCGGCTCAAGGAGGCGGCGGAGCGCGCCAAACACGAGCTCTCCTCGACGCTCACCACCGACGTGAACCTGCCGTTCATCGCCGCCGACGAGTCGGGCCCCAAGCACCTGAACGTGACGATCACGCGCGAGCGCCTCGAGGCGCTGGTTGCCGACCTGATCGACCGCCTGGTGGAGCCGTGCGAAACCGCCCTCGCCGATGCGGGCCTCGAAAAGGAAGGCATCGACGAGGTGATCCTGGTCGGCGGCATGACGCGCATGCCACGCATCCAGGAGAAGGTGGCGGAGATCTTCGGCAAGAAGCCCCAGAAGGGCGTGAACCCGGACGAGGTGGTGGCGATCGGCGCCGCCATCCAGGGCGGGGTGCTGAAGGGCGAGGTGGACGACGTCCTGCTGCTCGACGTGACGCCGCTCTCGCTCGGCGTCGAGACCCAGGGCGGGATCTTCACGAAGATCATCGAGAAGAACACCACCATCCCGACGCGGCGCGGTCAGGTGTTCTCGACGACCGAGGACAACCAGAACGTCGTGCGCATCCACGTGCTCCAGGGCGAGCGCGAGATGGCGGAGGACAACAAGAGCCTCGGCCGTTTCGAGCTGGTCGGCATTCCGCCGGCCCCGCGCGGGGTGCCGCAGATCGAGGTGACGTTCGAGATCGACACCGACGGCGTCGTGAACGTGTCGGCGCGCGACCTGGGCACCGGGAAGAGCCAGCAGATCCGGGTGGCGGCCTCGGGGGGGCTCAGCCAGGACCAGATCCAGCAGCTGGTGGGCGAGGCGGAGGAGCATGCCACGGCCGATCAGGAGCGCCGCAACGTGGTCGAGCTGATGAACAAGGCCGACGGCCTGATCTACTCGACCGAGAGGACACTCGAGGAGTACGCGGAGCACGTGACCGAAGACGAGCGCGAAGGTCTGGTGGCGGCGGTCGAGAAGGCCCGCAGTGCGCTGTCCACGCGGGATCTCGAGGGGCTCGGCATCGCAGTTGACGAACTCTCGGCGCTCTCCTACCAAATGACGGAACAGCTGTACGCGAAGCTCGGGAGCAGCGGCTCGGACGCCGACCCCGACTGAACCACCCCGCCCGAACGCGACGCCCACCCAACCGTCCACGAAGCCTTTGGCCAAGCGCGACTACTACGACGTGCTCGGCGTGCCGCGCGGCGCGACGGACGAAGAGCTCAAGCGGGCCTACCGCAAGCTCGCGTTGCAGTTCCATCCCGACCGGAACCCGGACGACCCGAACGCCGAGGAGAAGTTCAAGGAGGCGTCCGAGGCCTACGCCGTGCTGGCGGACCCTGACAAGCGGCGCCAGTACGACCGCTTCGGCTTCGAGGGGGTCGGCGCCGGCGGTCCGGGCGGCTTCCCGGGGGCCGACTTCGGCGCCTTCGGGGACCTCTTCAACGACCTCTTCAGCGATCTGTTCGGCGCCCGCATGAGCGGCCGCCGCGGGGGCCGCGGCCAGCGCGGCGCCGATCTCCGCTACACCCACGAGATCGAGCTCCGCGAGGTGCTGACCGGCATCGAGACCTCGCTCGCCATTCCGCGCATGATGCGCTGCGGAGACTGCGAGGGGTCCGGAGCGCGGGCCGGCACGTCGCCCGAGACCTGCGGCCGCTGCGGTGGCAGCGGCCAGACGATCTACCAGCAGGGCCTGTTCCGCATCAGCCGCCCCTGCGACGCCTGCCGCGGCGAGGGCGCGGTGGTACGCGACCCCTGCAAGAGCTGCCGCGGCACCGGACGCACCGAGGGCGAGCGCAGCATCAAGGTGCGCATCCCGGCGGGCGTCGAGGACGGCATGCGGCTGCGTGTCGCCGGGGAGGGCGAGGCCGGCATCGCGGGCGGGCCGCCCGGCGATCTCTACGTCGTGATCCGGGTGAAGCCGCATCCGCTCTTCGTGCGCGAGGGCCCCGACCTGGTGTGCGAGGTGCCCATTCCCTTCGTGCAGGCCGCACTGGGGGCCGAGATCGAGGTTCCCACGCTCGAGGGCAAGGTCAGTCTGCGCATCCCGGAAGGCACCCAGTCCGGAAAGGTGCTGCGGCTGCGCGGGAAGGGGCTGCCGAGCGTGGCGGCGCAGACGCGCGGCGATCAGCTGGTGCGCCTCTTCGTCGAGGTGCCGAGCCGGCTCACGGCGCGTCAGCGTGAGCTGCTCGAGAAGTTCGCCGCCGAGAGCGGCACCGACGTCTCCCCGGTGACGAAGGGCTTCCTGGACAAGCTGCGCGAGCTCTTCGAGTGAGCCGGCTCGGTGCTCGTCTGATGGCAC
The DNA here is from genome assembly GCA_041605395.1 of Myxococcota bacterium. Taxonomy (GTDB): domain Bacteria; phylum Myxococcota_A; class UBA9160; order UBA9160; family UBA6930; genus JBFIYM01. Next base: position 6,157 of record JBFIYM010000127.1, read on the forward strand.
TCGCCCTGGCGGGCGTGCTGGCCGCCTGCGCCGGCGGAATCTCGCGAGGCTCGACGGCGGAGCAGGGCGCCTATGCGGAGGCGCTGCGCGCGGCGAGCGAGGATCCCCGCGCCGGGGCGCAGGCCCTCTCGGCGTTCCTGAACAGCCATCCGCGCAGCCCCCTCGCCGACGACGCGGCCTTGCTGCTGGCCGATCTGGCCGTGCGTCTCGAAAAGCCCGACGCGGCGGAGCGGCAGCTCGAATGGGTGCTGCGCGAGCATCCGAACGGGGATCAGAGCGACCGCGCGCGCCTCACCCTCGCCAAGCTCCGGCGCGCGCGCGGGGCGTCGGCGAGCGCGCGGACCACGGCGCTCCGCATCCGTCTCACGAAGCTGACGCCGCCCGAGCAGCGCGAGGCGCGACGGCTGCTGGCGGACCTCGCCGCCGCGGCGAACGATGCCACCGATCGGCTGCGCTGGCTGGGCGAGCTCGCGGCCGACCCGGGGCCCGGGGCGAGCGACGAGGCCGTCGAGAACGAGATCGCAGAGGTCGTGGCGGCGCTGCCCGATGATCTGCTGGACCCGGTGGCCGTGGCCCTGGGCCGGCGCCCGATCGCCGCCCGCGTGCGCCTGGCGCAGGCCGAGCGGGCGCTGCGGGCGGGCGATCGCCGCGCCGCCGAACGCGCGCTCGGCTTCGCGAAGCGGCTGCCGCTCGCGCCCGGCGACGCCGATGCGTTGGTGCGGCTCGAGGCGCGGCAGACCGCCAAGCCCGACGACAGCGTCCTCGCCCTGGTCTCGACACCGCGGCCCTTCGACGACGTGCCGGCCGACCCGTTCGTCGCGACCGGCGGCCTCGGGGCGACGCTCGGCGTGGTGCTGCCGCTGTCGGGCTCCGTGGCCGGCTACGCGAGAGATGCCCTGGCCGGCATCGAGCTCGCTGCGGGCGTCGCCGTGGGCGAGCCCGGCTACCGGCACGGCCCGCGTCTCCTGGTGCGCGACAGCGGGGGCGAGCCGGGCGCCGCCGCGGACGCCGTGCGCGAGCTGGCCGCCGATCCCCGCGTGCTCGCGGTGCTCGGTCCGCTGCTTCCCGAGGAGGCGGAGGCCGCCGCGCGCGCTGCGACCGAGACGGGTGTGCCGCTGCTGTCGCTCTCGCGCCGGGAGGGGCTCGCGGTCGGGAAGCCCGGGGTGCTGCGCGTCGGCACCTCGCCGCGCCTCGAGGCCGAGCTGCTGGCCGAGCACGCGATTCGCGAGGCCGGCCAGAGCCGCTTCGCCATCCTCTATCCCGACGATGGATTCGGGCGGGCCCTGCGCGCCGCCTTCTGGGACGCGGTCGAGGCCCGCGGCGGGGAGGTCGTGGCGGTCGGCCGCTACCCGGTGAAGGCCTCCGACTTCGCCGCGCCGATCCGGCGCATGATCGGCTACGAGCTGCTGCCGCCGGGTGCACCCGAGGCGCTGGCCGAGCGCGAGCGCATGTTGAAACGTGCCAAGCGGCTCCCCGCCACGGAGGCGCAGGAGCTCCGCGAGAAGGCTGCGGCGCTCACCACCCCCGACGGCGAGCCGCTCCCGCCCTACGTGGACTTCGAGGCGGTCTTCATTCCCGACACGCATCAGGCCGCCGGCCTGATCGCGCCCCACCTCGCGTTCCACGAGGTGCGCGGCGTGAGCCTGCTCGGCCCCTCGGCCTGGAACCATCCGGGCCTGCTCGAGCTCGGGGGGCGTCACCTCGACGGCGCGGTCTTCCCCGCCGCCTACCACGAGGCGATCCATGCGCCGAACGTGGTCGCCTTCGGCGAGCGCTACACGGCGAGCTTCGAGCGCGCGCCGACGGCGCTCGCAGCGGAGGCCTTCGACGCCGCGAATCTCGTGCTGGCCGCGGCGGCGGCCGGGGTCGAGGATCGCGAGGCCCTGCTCGAGGCGCTGTTCCGTGAGCCGCGCCGCGCCGGGGTCGCCGGGGTGCTCGAGATCGGGCCGGAAGGGGAGGTCGCGCGTCGCCCCCATCTGCTCGGCGTCGTCCGCGGCCGTGTCGTCGCCCTCGACGAGATCGGTCCGCTCGCGGACGACCCCGCCGCGGCCCCTGCCGCCTCCGACTGAAGCGGCCGGGCCGCGGCCCGCCCGATCGCGAAGGGAATCCTCTGCTGCGCCGGCTCTCATGGCTGCTCTGCTTCGGTCTCGCGCTCTCCTGCGCACCGGCCCCTTCGGGCCCGCCCGGTCGCGTGCTGGTGGTGGGGCTCGACGGCGCCACGAACCGGGTGATCGATCCGCTGGTGGCGGCAGGGGAGCTGCCGAACCTGGCCCGGATCGCCCGCGAGGGCGTGCGTGCGGCGGTGCGCCCGGCGGGGCCGATCCTCTCGCCGCGGATCTGGACGACCTTCGCGACCGGTCTCCCCGCCGAGCGACACGGCGTCCACGGCTGGGGCAAGCCCGGCGCGCAGGGTCGCGCGCGTCTCTACACCAACCTCGACCGCCGGGTTCCCGCCCTCTGGAACATCGTCGGCGCCGCCGGGCGCCGTGTGGGCGTCGTGAACTGGCTGATGACGCAGCCCCCCGATCGCGTGAACGGCGTGATGATCAGCGACCACGGCGTGCCGAGCGTGGCGGCGCGCCGAATGGAGCTGGCCCAGGAGTTCGCGGAGGAGGTCTTCGGCGTGGAGGTCGAGGAGGTGGTCGCGCCGGAGGTCACGATCGCCTACGCGTGGCCGCTCGACTGGGTCCGCCGCAGCCGCGCGATTCGAGGCGAGGCGCTTCCCCCGCTGAGCGACGAGCCGAACCCGTTCGCCGGCGAAGAGGGGGCGCATGCAGAGTTCTTGCGGGGCATCCATCGCGACGACGAGCTGACCGTGCACACGGCCCTCGAGGTCGAGGAGAAGGTCCGGCCCGCGCTGCTCATGGTCTACCTCCCGGGCATCGACCGGGTCTCGCACCTGCTCTGGGAACCGATCCCGAGCGCGCCGGAGCCCGGCCGCGCGGGATCGCTCCCCGCGCAGCGCACGAAGGCCCTCGAACAGCTGTTCGCCTACTACCGCTTCAGCGACGCGCTGCTCGGCCAACTGCCCGCGGGCTTCGGGCCCGACGACTTCGTCCTGGTGATCTCGGATCATGGCTTCGAGGCCGGCTCGGGCCCTCCCGAGATGCCCGGAGTCCACGCGAGCGAGCGGGCGCGCGATGGCATCCTCTACGCGCGCGGTCCGGGGATCGAGCCGGCAACGACCGCGCCCCCGCTCCGCGGCGTCGACGTGCTGCCGACCCTGCTGGCCGCGCTGGGTCTCCCCCAGGCGCGCGACCTACCGGGCCAGGTCGCGCCCTTCCTCGAAGCGACCCCGGTCGAGGCGGTCTCGAGCTACGCCGACCTGCCGATCGAGCGCGTGGAGACGAAGGCTTCCGGGGTGGACGAGGAGATCCTCGAGAAGCTCCGGACGCTCGGCTACGTGGAGTAGCGGTCTCGCGACTCGGGCCCTCAAGTCGGCTCGCAGCCGCGTCGAAACAGCGAGGGATGTCCGAGGTAGGTCCCCCCGACTTCCAGATGCCGGAGGAGATGCCGGTCCTCCCGTTGCGGGAGTTCGTGGTATTCCCGTACATGGTGCTCCCGCTGTTCCTGACCCGGGAGCGCTCGGTCGCCGCGGTCGAGGACGCGCTCGCCGGCGATCGGCTGCTGCTGCTCGCTGCACAGCGAAACCCGGAGATCGAGGATCCCGAGGCGGACGATCTGCACGCGGTGGGCACCGTCGCGATGGTGATGCGCATCTTGCGGCTCCCCGATGGCCGCGTGAAGGTGCTCGTCCAGGGCCTGGCCAAGGCGCGGATCGAGACGTTCGTGGAGAGCGAGCCGGCGCTGTGGGCGCAGGTCGGACCGATTCCGCCCGACCCCGAGGCCGAGTGGGGCGTGGAGAGCGAGGCGCTGATGCGGGCCGTGCGGGCACGCGTCGAGGAGCTGCTTCCGCTCAAGAACCTGCCGCCGGAGGTGCTCTCGATCACGGCCAACGTGTTCGAGCCCGGCCGCCTCGCGGACCTGGTCGCCTCGAACCTGAAGCTGCGCCTCTCGGAGGCACAGGAGGTGCTCGAGGTCGCAGACCCCCTGGCCCGGCTCCGCAAGGTGGATGCCCTGCTGCGACGCGAGCTCGAGGTCTCCACGATGCAGGCGGAGATCCAATCGCAGGCCAAGGAGGAGATGAGCCGGGGCCAGCGCGAGCACTACCTGCGCGAGCAGCTGCGGGCCATCCAGGCCGAGCTCGGCGAGGTCGATCCGCGTGTCGAGGAAGCCGCCGAGATCCGCGCCCGCATCGAGGACGTGGGGCTGCCGCCCGAGGCGCTCGAGGAGGCGCTGCGCCAGCTGCGGCGCTTCGAGCGCATGCACCCCGACGGGCCCGAGGCGCAGGTGGTGCGCAGCTACCTCGAATGGCTGACGGACCTGCCCTGGTCGGCGATGTCGCCCGACCGGCTCGACCTCGCCAACGCGCGTACGATCCTCGACGAGGACCACGCGCACCTCTCCCCGATCAAGGAGCGGATCCTCGAGTTCCTGGGCGTGCGCAAGCTGCGCCAGGACTCGCGCGGGCCGATCCTCTGCTTCGTCGGGCCTCCGGGCGTCGGCAAGACCTCGCTGGGCCGCTCGATCGCGCGCGCCCTGGGCCGCGAGTTCGTGCGCATCTCGCTCGGCGGCGTGCGCGACGAGGCCGAGATCCGGGGCCACCGGCGCACCTACGTGGGGGCGCTTCCCGGCCGCATCGTGCAGGGGCTGAAGCAGGCCGGCACCCGGAACCCGGTCTTCGTGCTCGACGAGATCGACAAGCTCGGGGCCGACTTCCGCGGCGACCCGTCCTCGGCGCTGCTCGAGGTGCTGGACCCGGAGCAGAACGCGCGCTTCAGCGACCACTACCTGAACGTCGCCTTCGATCTCTCGAACGTGCTCTTCATCGCGACCGCGAACGTGCTGGACCGCATTCCCGCCGCGCTGCGCGACCGCATGGAGGTGATCCGCGTCGCGGGCTACACGCCCGAGGAGAAGCTCGAGATCACCCGTTCGTTCCTGATTCCGCGGCAGCTCCACGAGTGCGGCCTGCCGGAGGACCGCATCCGCTGGTCCGAGGCAGCGCTGCGCACGATGGTGACCGACTACACCTTCGAGGCCGGCGTCCGGAACCTGGAGCGCCAGGTGGCGAGCGTCTGTCGCAAGGCCGCGCGCCGCGCCGCCGAGGGCGACCTGCGCGCCCTCCGCGTCGACCGACGCGCCCTTTCCCGCCTGCTCGGACCGCCCCGGCACGCGGCCGAGGAGCCCACCACCCGCCCCGAGCTCGGCGTCGCGAATGGGCTCGCCTGGACCGAGGCGGGCGGCGACGTGCTGCGCATCGAGGTCGCCATGACCCGCGGCCGCGGCCTCGTCCTGACCGGACAGCTCGGCGACGTGATGAAGGAATCGGGCCAGACCGCGCTCACCTGGGTGCGCTGGCGTCTCCCCGACCTGGGCGTGGATCCGAGCGAGCTGACGCGCAACGAGGTGCACGTCCACGTGCCCGCGGGCGCCATCCCGAAGGACGGCCCGTCGGCGGGGGTCACGATCGCGACGGCGCTCGCCTCACTCGCGATGAACGTGCCCGTGCGCTCCGACGTGGCCATGACGGGGGAGGTGACGTTGCGGGGGCGCGTGCTGGCCGTCGGCGGCGTGCGCGAGAAGGCGCTGGCCGCGCTCCGCGCCGGCATCCGCACCATGATCCTGCCCGAACGCAACCTGGCCGACCTGCGCGAGGTTCCGGCCGAGCTGGCTCGGCGCATCCGCTTCGTCGGCGTCTCGCACATGGACGAGGTGCTCGAGGCGGCGCTCGACCGCAAGCCCGCGCGCTCGGGCAAGCGCGGCGGCGTGCGGCGCACCCCCGCCTCCCGCCCCGCCCCCGTCGCCAGCGCTAAGCCCCGCTGACCCGACCCGGCGCCGGCATCCCCGCGAGCACCGCTAGCATCGGGTTCGATGCGGCGCGTATCCGACGTCGGGGAGTTCGGTCTGATCGACCGCATCGCGCGGCTGGCGGGACGCGGCGACGGGCGTGAGGTCCCGGTGGGCATCGGCGACGACGCGGCCGTGCTGCGCCTGCGCCGCGGCGAAGAGGTCGTGGTCACCACCGACGCCTTCGTCGAGGGCGTCCACTTCCGCTTCGATCACGAGACCCCGGCCACGGCCGGCCGCCGGGCCGGCGTCGGCTGCCTCTCGGACCTCGCCGCCATGGGCTCGCGGCCACTCGGCCTGCTCCTGGCCCTGGCCGTGCCCCCACGGCTCCCGCTCGCGGTCGCGCTCGGCTTCGTCCGGGGGCTGCTCCGCGAGGCGCGCCGCGCGGGCATCCCCCTGGTCGGCGGCAACGTCACCCGCGCCCGCGAGGTCTCCGCGTCGCTCACCGCGCTCGGTGCGTCGGCGCGCGGCCGGGCGCTGCGGCGCGACGCCGGGCGCGCGGGGGACCGCCTGTTCGTGACCGGCGTGCTCGGCAGGGCGGGCCTCGAGCGCGCGCGGGGTCGGGTACGCCATGTCGGGACGGCGCGCATCGACGCCGGGCGTGCCCTCGCGAGGCTGCGGAGCGTCGGCGCCTGCATCGACGTTTCGGACGGCCTCGTCGCGGACCTCGGTCACCTGTGCCGCGCCTCCGGCCTGGCTGCGCGGCTGGACGTCGAACGGCTGCCGCGACCTCGTGGCTTCGAGGCGGCCTGCCGACGGGAGGGCCTCGGCGCCGAGCGCCTCCTGCTCGCGGGCGGCGAGGACTACGAGCTGTTGTTCAGCGTCCGGCCGCGCGGCCCCGGCGCCCGCGAGCTCACGCGCCGGCTCGGGCTGCCGGTCCGGGAGATCGGGGCCCTGCAGGCCGGACCGCCGCGCGTGTGGGGCGTTCCCGCCGGCGCCCCGGGCTGGAGGCACTTCTAGCCCCACGGCACGAGCTTGCGGAGGCAGCGCCAGCCACCGCAGCGCCCTCGTGCGGAGGCAGCTCCAGCCCCAGGCGCCCGGGGGCGAGGCGCTTCAAGGCCCTCGGGTGGCGCGCCGATACGCCCTCCGTGCGCGTCTCCCTCTCGCACAAGCTCATTCTCGGCTCCCTCGCCGTCTCCGCGGTCGTGGTCGTGGTGCCGTATCTGATCGAGCGCTCCGGTGTCGCCGTGGCGCCGTGGTTCACGCCGTTCCTGGCCCTCGCCGCCGGCTGTGGTCTCGGCGTCGCGATCTCGCGCGAGATC
>JBFIYM010000128.1:0-13279 GCA_041605395.1 Myxococcota bacterium
CCTCGGGTCCCACACCTAGGGAACCTCTGCAGAACGCGCACGCTCCCGGGGCCACGAGGACCGGTGGAGTCCGGTCCTACGGAGGCGAAGGCGACCCAGGAGCCGGGCCACCGGTCCCGGGCACGGCGGTCGCACGAGGACTCGTGCAGAGGCTCCCTAGCCGGGCGGGTCGCGGCGCGTCTGCGGGCCGCCGCCGTAGACGTTGAGCTTCTCGCCGGTGATGTAGCCGGCGCGCTCGGAGACCAGGAAGCGCACGGTGTTCGCCACGTCCTCGGGCTGACACACGCGGCCGAAGGGCATCATCGCATCGAGCGTGCGGAGGTCGGTGACGCCCGCGGTCGCCTTCATGAGCCGGCGTCCCATCTCGGTCTCGACGAGACCGGGGGCCACCACGTTCACCCGGATGCCGTGGTGGCGCACCTCCTTGGCGAGCGTGAAGGCGAGCGCCTCGAGCGCCGCCTTGCCCATGTTGTAGGGCGCGCCGCCCGCGCCGTAGTGGAGCGTGGCCACGCTCGAGATCATCACGATGTCGCCGCGCGGCCGCGTCTTCATGCTCGGCAGCAGCAGCTGACAGAGGTGGTGGGCGGCGAAGGCGTGCGTGCGGACGACGCGCTCGAGCTCGGCCGGGTCGGTCCGCTGCACGCTGTTGCCGCGGCTCGCGATGCCCGCGTTGTTCACCAGGATGTCGACGAAGCCGAAGTCGCGCACCGCAGCCTCGACCATGCGATGGTCGTCGTCGTAGGATTCGACGCTGGCGGCGTAGGCCCGGGCCCGCCGGCCGAGCTTCTCGATCTCGGTCACCGTCTCCTGGGCGGCGACGGCGTCCCGGCGGTAGTTGACGGCGACGTCGGCGCCGTCCTCGGCGAGACCGAGGGCGATGGCGCGCCCGATTCCACGCCCTCCGCCGGTCACCAGTGCGACGCGTCCGGCCAGACTCATGGTAGCCCTCCCGGCACCCCCTCTCCGCCGTGTAGCCGAGGCCGCCCGCCGGCGCACCCTACGCGGAGTAGCCGGTTCCGCGGTACATGTCTCGCCGTGAGCACCTCCCTCCCCGACGAGATCCAGGTCACGGCCGACGGCCCGCTCCGCACCGTCACCCTGAACCGACCCGAGCAGCTGAACGCGACCAACGCCGCCCTCCATCGCGGCATCTCCGAGGTGTGGCGCGCACTGGCCGCCGACCCCGAGGCGCGGGTGGTGATCCTCACCGGCGCAGGCACCGCGTTCAGCGCCGGCGGCGACTTCGGCTTCATGGTGCAGCTCCAGCAGGATGCCGCCTTTCGCGAGCAGACCATGGACGAGGCCCGCACGATCCTGCTCGACATGCTGCGCTTCCCTCTCCCCGTGATCGCGGCCGTGAACGGCCCCGCGGTCGGCCTCGGGGCGAGCCTGGCGCTCTCCTGCGACCTGGTGCTGCTCTCGGACCGCGCCCATCTCGCGGACCCGCACCTGAACGTCGGCCTCGTGGCGGGTGACGGCGGCGCGGCACTCTGGCCGCTCTACACGAGCCTGCTGCGGGCGAAGGAGTTCATCTTCACCGGGGAGCGCATCGAGCCGGAGCAGGCCGTCGCGCTCGGCCTCGCGAACCGCGTCGTGCCGCACGATGCCCTGATGCCCGAGGTCACGAAGCTCGCCCAGAAGCTGGCCCGCCTCCCCGCGAAGGCGCTCCGCGACACCAAGCGCGCGCTCAACACGCATGCCGAGAAGGCCGTGGCCGGGCCGCTCGAGATCGCGATCCAGGCCGAGATCGCCAGCCTGGCGTCGCCCGAGCACGAGGCGCGGGTCGCCAAGCTGATCTCGAAGTCCGATCGGAAGGAACCCTGATGCCCTCTCGCCCCGAATGCACCTCCGTCCCCGGCGCCCCGTTCCTCGGAGAGCCCGTGGCCTACGACCTGGCCGCGCTCGGCTACTCGAACGAGGAGTTCTTCCTCTCCGGCCAGGCGCGCTCCTACGCCGCCGCCCCCGGCGAGGCGCCCTACCGCACCCGCGCCGTCGTGCGTCGCCCCCTCGACGCGGATCGCTTCAACGGAACGGTGGTCGTCGAGTGGCTGAACGTGTCGGGCGGCGTCGACGCCGGCCCCGACTGGAGCTTCACGCACCGTCACCTGATGCGCGAGGGCGCGGCCTGGGTCGGGGTCTCGGCGCAGCGGGTCGGCATCGAGGGCGGCGGCTTCGCGGCCGTGGAGCTCCCGCTCAAGAAGGTGAACGCGGAGCGCTACGCGTCGCTCTCGCACCCGGGCGACGCCTTCAGCTTCGACGTCTTCAGCCAGGTCGGCCGCGCGGCCCGCAGCGGCGCCCTGCTCGGCGGGCTCTCGCCGCGTCGCCTGCTCGCCATCGGCGAATCCCAGTCGGCGATCTTCCTGGTGGCCTACGTGAACGAGGTGGATGCCGAGGCCCGGGTCTTCGACGGCTTCCTGATCCACGGGCGCGGCGGGATGGCGGCCTCGCTCGAGGGGAGCATGGGCGTCGATCGCCGCTCGCTCGCAGAGGCCGCCGCGGCCGTCCGCGACGAAGGCACCCCGCGTTCCCCGATGGCGGGCTCGGTGCGAATCCGGGAGGACGTGCGGGTGCCGGTGCTGACGGTCCAGTCCGAGACCGACGTGATCGGGCTCGGGAGCGCCGGCTCGAGGCAGCCGGATGGCGAGCGCTTCCGGCTCTGGGAGATCGCCGGGGCGGCGCACGCCGACACCTACCTGCTGGTCGCGAGCGGCCACGACGACGGCAGCCTGTCTCCGGAGAAGCTCGCGACGTTGCTCGCGCCGACGGACGAGGTGTTCGGCATGAAGATGGGGGCCCCCATGAACGCGGGGCCGCAGCAGCACTACGTGCTCCAGGCGGGGCTCGCGCATCTCGAGCGCTGGGCCGGCGGTGGGGCGCCGCCCCCCTCGGCTCCGCACCTCGTGCTGGCCGACGGCGCCAGCCCCTTCGCGCTCGACGAGAACGGCATCGCACGCGGCGGCCTCCGCACGCCCTGGGTGGACGCCCCGAGCGCCGTGCTCTCCGGCCTCGGCCAGAGCGGCGCCGAGTTCGCCTTCCTGTTCGGGACCACGCGCGCGCTCGACGCGGCGGCGCGCGCACGCCTCTACCCGGGCGGGCGCTCCGACTTCCTGGCGCGCTTCGAGAAGGCGACCGACGCGGCCGTCGCGGCCGGCTTCCTGCTGGAGGCCGACGCAGAAGAGATCCGGGGGCTGGCCCGCTTCACCCCCTGGTAGGCGGGGCGGCCTCGGCATCGCAGCCCGCGCGCACGAGCTCGGCGTCGGGCAGCGCGCGTCTCCAGCCGCGGAGCTCGGCCAGGAACGCGCAGCGCTCCTCGCTCGATGCGAAGCGGTCGTCCTCGATGATGCGCGTCACCAGCGAGCTCGACGTCACTGCATCGGCGGACATGCGGATGCCGCCGTCGGCCTCGGTGTCGAAGACCAGGAAGCGGTCGCTCTCGGGGCCCGACTCGTCCCAGCTCTTCCACTCGGGGAGGTCGCCGCCCCGGCCGCGACCGGGCGTGCCGTTCGCGGCGAACTCGGCCCAGTACGACATCATCGCCCGCGACAACGCCTCGCGGCCCGCGAGGCTCTCCTCGCCGTAGAGGCTGCGGAGCAACGGGATGTCGAAGTCGCCGAAGACGAACGGGATCTCGAAGGCGTGCGCCGCGCCGAGCACCTGGCTCCAATCGACCCACAGGAAGCTGTCGGCCTCGTCCCAGTCGAAGCGATAGCCGAACACCTTCGGCCCCTGCACCGCCCGCATCCAGCGCGCGGGCTCGTCGGTGCCGTTCAGCTTCCAGGCCAGCGATTGGTACTCGGCGTCCCGCTCGTAGCGCACCGGGTCGCGCAGGCTCGGCAGGATGCGGAACCACAGCCGCACGTACTCGCGGTCGAAGGCCATGAACAGCTTGGTCTCGTCGCGATTGGTGCCGGTGATCACCGGCACCTGGTTGTAGCGGCCGGCGGGGAAGTGCTCCTCCGCCGCATCGGCGGGCATCACGGTGCCGTCGGGGAAGATCTGCGGAAAGCGCAGCAGGCCCATGCCCGAAGAGCCGGTGTAGGCGGCGAGGAGCTCGCCCGGCGTGCGCTCGCGCAGGAAGCGCGCGACGCCCTCGTCTCCGAGCGCGGCGGCCTCCGCACGGGCCGCCGCGCGGTCCCCGGCGCCGGCGTGCGCCTCGAGCAGGCGCAGCAGCAGCTCGCCCCCGCTGTTGGGGTGCCCCGGCTCGGGGTCGCTGGTCAGGTTCTCGGCCTCGGCGAGCGTCGGCGAGCTGAGCCCGCCGCTCTGGACGATCGCGCGCTGGAACAGGCCCCGGGCGAGCGGCGACTGGAGCATGGTGAAGGTGTTGCGCCCGCCGGCCGACTCGCCGAACACGGTGACCCGCTCCGGATCGCCGCCGAAGGCCGCGACGTTGGCGCGCACGAAGCGCAGGGCCTCGATCAGGTCGAGCGTGCCGTAGTTGCCCGAGGCGTCCCGGGCGTCGGCCCCGGCGCGAAGCGATGCGTGGCGCAGCCAGCCGAGTGGACCGAGCCGGTACTGCACGGCGACCACCACCACGCCGTGGGCCGCGGCCAGATGGCCGCCGTCGTAGAGGCGCGCGTCGCCGATCGAGTTGCCGCCGCCGTGGATCCAGACCATCACCGGGCGTCGGTCTCCCGCGCCGGGCACGGCCTCGGCCGGGAACGCGGGCGCGAAGACGTTCAGGTAGAGGCAATCCTCGTCGCCCTGGGTGCCGTCGGGGTTGTCGCCGCCGCCGAGGGCGGGCGCGGGCTGCGGGCACGCCGCCGGGTCGACGATCGCTTCGCGCACGCCACTCCACGGCGCCGCGGGCACGGGAGCGCGCCAGCGCCGCTCCCCGGTCGGCGGCTGCGCGAAGGGGATGCCGTGCCAGGCGTGCGTTCCTTCGCTGGCGATGGAGCCGACCACTTCGCCGAGCGCCGTGGTTCGTTTCGTCTCCGGCGCCGCCACGCGCGGCGCCCGCTCCGGGGCGCCGAGTCCGCACGCAGAGACGAGCATCCCGCAGAGCAGGGCAACGATCGAACGCATCGCACCTCCCGTCGGCGCGGAACTCTACGGAACGAGATTCTCGAACGCCCGCCGTTCGGGCGACGCGATCCGGACGCGCCGTCAGGACCCCGGCCGATACCAGATCGGCGAGGTGTAGGCGCGCTCCTGGATCGAGACCGGATGTCCCGTCTCGGCAGGGTCCATTCCGAGGGCGATCGCGTCCAGGAGCGAGTGGCGCGGCGTCGGCACCTCGAGGACGCGAACGTAGTAGAAGGCGGGCGCCTTCGGGTCGAAGCCGGGGTCGGTCCAGAGTGCCGTCAGCGTCGCTGCGCCGTACTCGTTGCTGTAGGTGGCGGTCTTCGGGTCCACGGTATCCGGCACCGCGGGCACGCGGCCGTCGGCGCCGCGGGCGCGGTCGCCCGCCCAGACCACGTCGTACACCTTCTCGTGCGTCACGCCGTCCGCGAGCCATCCCTTCACCACCTGGACCCGGTCGAGGTGCCCACTCTTCGGATCCTTCGCGGCCTGGATCACGAAGCGCGGGGGCTCCCGCAGCGCGCCGAGCTCACCGCCCATCGGGACGCCCTTCGCAGGCCCGATCGCAGCCAGGTCCGGCGCGTTCTCGTCGCCCGGCTCGAAGGCTCCCGCGAAGACGCGCACCACGATGCGGGGCCCGGTGGTGGCATAGGTCTCGCGCCGCTTCAGGGCGGCGAGGATGGCGGAGCGCGTGTTCTCCTCGGCCCAAACGGCAGCAAGGCCCGAGGCGGACATCGACCAGCCACTCACGCCCTGCCGACCCACGCGGAACTCGGCCTTGTTCTCGGGGATCGAGTCGCGCGCCATCTTGCCCCAGAAGTTCGGCTCCTCGGCGGAAGAGACGCCGGTGTGCGCGTCGGTCGAGCCGATCAAGCCGAAGCGGTAGGGGTTCACGCCGAGCCGCGCCTCGAGGTCGAGCCCGGTGCGAAGGGCCGAGCGCACGAAGTCGCCGGGCTTCGGGTCGTAGGGCGGCGCGTTCCGCTGGATGTAGTGCGGATAGATCTCGAAGCCGGCAAAGGGGTCGTCGGGCGAGACCACGGGATGGGTCTCGGAGTCGCCCTTGAACTGCGTCGCCTCGACGGTGGTCTCCCAGCGCGCGCGCTGCTCCGCCCACGCCGCGTCGATGGGCGTGCCGCGCAGCCGGTTCTCGGCGGGGAACATGTAGCCCTTGGAGATGTTCGAGTTGTGGGGGATGGCGACGAAGTCGGCGCCGGTGCGCGCCGAGGTCTCGTCGAGCCACTTCCAGAGATCCTCGGGGTATGGGCTGTCCGCGGAGGAGAGCGGCACGAACTGGCCGGCCACGTCGGCGCCCGCGCTCGTGACCACGACGCGGTGCAGGTTCGCACCGGCAGGGATCGAGCTCCACTCCCAGCCGATCAGCGCCGTGAAGCGGCCGGGCTCGTCGTGGGCGTCCGCGGTCGCGATCGCCTCGCGCCAGACGCTCTCCACGATGGGCTCCGAGCCCGGGATCGGGTTCGCGCGCCCGGCAGCCGCGGCTGCCTCGACGTCGTTCGTATCCGGCAGGAACGAGGCGAAGGCGGCCGCGCCCTCGTCGTCGGCGATCACGCCGCGCAGCCAACGCTCGACCAGCCAGGCGCGGAAGCGCTCGCGCACGCCGAGCCCCTCGCGCGGGATGCCGCGCTCGTTCACCGTGCGGATCACGCCGAGCAGCTCCGCGTGGTCCGAGAGGACCATGAAGTCGAGAGGGGTCTGGATCTGCACGCGCGCACGATGGAACGGGTGGATCACCGGAAGGCCCTTCGCGTAGCGGAAGGCCGTATCGGGGTCCGCGCTCTGGTTGCGATTCAGGTAGGCGTCGAACGAGTTCGCGGTGTGGAGGTGGGTGTCGCCCCAGAGCAGGCGCTTTTCCGCGGCCGCTGCCGAGGCGGCGAGGGACAGAGCCAGGACGAGCGCGATTCGGGTCATGCGGGCCCTCCTTCCGCCGGCACGCTACCGCAGCCGGCGCCCCCCGGGCCGCTGGGCTCAGGCGAGAAGGTCTCGCAGGCTTCCGAAGTCGGCCTGTCCGAAGGCGGGGAGGTGTACCTGGATCGCCTCGCGGCGCAGGCGCTGACACAGCTCCGGCTGGAAGAAGTTGTCGCCGTCGCGGATCACGTAGTTCAGCAGGAAGAAGCGGTACACCTCGCCCAGCATCAGGATCTCCTCGTCGCGGAGCGGCAGGGCGGCGTGGTAGACCCGGAGGAAGCGCGCGAAGCGCTTCTCGAAGAACGGACCGTGGCCGTAGCTGAAGGCCGTGCGGTCACCGGTCGAGCTCGCAACCCGGCTCAGGAAGTAGAAGTCGAGCACCCGCGGCGCGACCCGGAACCAGTCGTAGTCCCAACGGCGATACAGGCGGAAGCCCCGGCGGCCACGCTTCACGCCGAAGTTTCCGAGGTTCCAGTCCACCAGCACCGGGATGCTGGGCATCCGGTGGATGCCGATGGCGTCGGCGTTCACCAGGAAGGCGTCGCAGTGCTCGCGCAGGAACCCGGCGCCGGCCGGGCCGATCCCGCGCGTCTCGCACCAGGCGCGCCGTTCCAGCTGGTCGCGCAGGGTGGCGATGTCCGAGCCGAGCGTCTTCCAGGTCGGGTCGACGCGCGCCGCCGGGCGCAGGCACGCCCGGTGGAAGCGCGCGATCTCCTCGGCGAAGTTTTCCACCTCGGCGTCCGAGAGCACGCGCGGCAGCCGCTCGCCGGCCTCCACCTCCTCGTAGAAGACCACCCAGGAGGGGCCCTCCCGGTGCAGGCAGGGCCGCCCGCTCCGCGTCACGACCGGCGCCAGGAAGTCCTTCCAGCGCGTGCTACCGAGCAGCTCGATCCAGCGACAGATGCGCTCGTGGTCCTGCCGGAAGTGCACGAACGAGCCGAACGACGTCACCTTCGCGATCGCGTGGGAGCCGTCGTCGAAGCCGAGGCGGAACACGCGGTTCGTCGAGACGCCGATGCGGATCTCTTCGCCGGAGGTCAGGCGGCGCGGGTCGCGTGTGGCGAGCCAGCCGTCGGAGACGATGTCGGGAACGCTCGCGGGCACACACCTCTCGTTCGGGATCCGGAGAGTACCACCGCCGGGCTGCGCCGCCGAGGTCAGGGCTGCACGCGGGCGAGCTCCGAGGTCAGGGCTGCACGCGGGCGAACTCCGAGGTCAGGGCTGCACGCGGGCGGCGGGGATCCCAGCGGCCCCTCGGCGAGCCGCGGGCCCGGCCCTCATGCCACCGTCAGCGCTTCACCACGAAGCCGGCCTGCCTGGCGTCCCAGGTCTCGGGCGTGACCCCGCGCTCGCGGAGCTTGTACTTCTGTACGCGGCCGGTCGGCGTCGAGGGCAGCTCGCTCATCAGCTCGATGTAGCGGGGCACGAAGAAGTAGGGTGCCGTCTCGTTCACGAATCGGCAGAGCTCCTCGGGCGTGGCGCTCTGGCCCGGCTTCAGCACCACGCAAAGCTTCATCTCCGCCTCGGCCTCGAGCTCGGCCGAGGTGACGGCGTGCGCGGCGCACTGCGCGACCGCCTCGTGCGCCATGAAGGCCGCCTCCACCTGGAAGGAGGAGATGTTGCGGCCCTTGTAACGGATGAAGTCCTTCTTCCGGTCGACGAAGAAGAACTCCCCGTCCTCGTCCTGGCGGCCGAGATCCCCGGAGTGGTACCAGAGGTTGCTCCAGGCGCGGACCGTCGCCTCCGGGTCGTGGAAGTAGCCGTTGAAGATCGCGTACGGCTCCGTGGGACGGATGCAGAACTCGCCGACCCCGCCGGGCGCGACCGGGAAGTCGCGGTCGTCGAGCAGCCGCACCTCGATGCCGTCCGTGGGCTCCCCCAGCGAGTTCGCCTTGTAGGTCTTGCCGGGCCGGCGCGAGAGCAGGCCCATCACCTCGCTCTGGCCGTAGCCCTGGTGGATGTGCTCGATGCCGAAGCGCTTCTTGAAGGGCTCGATCATCGGGTCGGGCATCGGCACCATGCCCGCGGAGCGCACCGGGTTGTCGGCGTCGTCGGCGCGTTCGGGCTGCTGCCAGAGGAAGATGTGCATGGCGCCGAGCGTGAAGACCATCGTGGCGCCGTAGTAGCGGCAGCGGTCCCAGAACTCGTGCACGGAGAAGCGCTCGTCGATGGCGCAGGGCACGCCGGACACGAGCGCGCGGTAGACGTTCGCCACCCATGCGGCCGACTGGTACATCGGCAGGCACGAGTAGATCACCTCTCCCTCGCGCAGGTGCGAGTTCGTGGCGCCGTCCACCGCGGCGCGGATCCAGACGTTGTGGCTCTGCATCACGCCCTTGGAGCGGCCGGTGGTGCCGGAGGTCCAGAGGATCGCGGCGGTGTCACCGAGGAAGAGGTCGCCGTCGTCGGGCTCCTTGGCGGGAGCCCGCGCGAGCTCGCCGAGCGCCAGGGCCGGCGCGGCGAGCGGCGACGCCTTCGGGTCGCCGCGCACCACCACGTGCTCGAAGGGCAGCTCCCCCCCGGCTTCGGCCACGCGGGGCAGCAGCGGCTCGTCGACGATCAGGACCTTGGCGCGACTGTCCTCGAGGCTCTCGCGCAGCCACTGGCCCTTGTAGTCGGTGTTGGTGGGCACCCAGACCGCGCCGAGCTTGTTGAGGCCGAGCGTCGTCCAGACGTAGTCGGGGCAGCTCTCCATCATCACCGCGACGGTGTCGCCGCGCACGACGCCGAGTGAGGTGAAGCCGCTCGCCATGGCGTTCGCCAGCTCGTTGACGCGGCCGTAGGAGTAGTGGGTCTCTCCGGCCACGAGGAAGTCGCGATCCGGGATGGCTTCGGCCTGGCGGCGCAGGCAGCGGCCGAGCAGCCGATCGCGGCGGTCGTCGAGGTCGAGCTTGTTCACGGGGCCTCCGGGCGAGGGGCCCATGGTAGCCCGGCGGGAGCCGGCGCTGCGCGACGCCTCCGCCACGACCTACAATCCGTTCGTGAGCGCTCCGCCCTGGTTCGAGACCTTCTTCGGCCCCGACTACTTCGAGATCTACCGGGACTTCCTGACGCCGGAGCGCACGGCCAGCGAGGTGGACGGCGCCATCCGGCTGCTCGGGATCGCGCCGGGGGCCCGCGTGCTCGACCTGGCCTGCGGACACGGCCGTCACGCCATCCCGCTGGCGGAGCGCGGCTTCCTGGTGACCGGCTACGACCTGAGCGAGACGTTCCTGGAGCGGGCGCGCGGCGAGGCGAAGGCGCGCGGCGTCTACGTGCGTTGGCGCCAGGGCGACATGCGCGAGCTTCCGTTCCACGCCGAGTTCGATGCCGTGATCAACCTCTTCACGTCGTTCGGCTACTTCGCCGACGAGGCGGACGACCTGGCGGCCCTGCGACGGGTGCGCGCGGCGCTCGTGCCGAGCGGGCGCTTCCTGGTCGAGACCCTGCATCGGGAGGGCCTCGAGCCCCGCTTCCAGCCGCACATCGAGTACACGACCTCGAAGGGGACCCAGGTGCAGCGGGACTACAACTGGGACCTCGCGCACGACGTGATGAAGGACCGCGTGCGGCTCATCCGGCCGGACGGCACGAAGGCCGAGTACGAGACCGCGTTCCGTCTGCGCACCCGGGCCGCATGGGTCTCGCTGCTCGAGCGTGCCGGCTTCGAGGACATCCGCGTGACCGGCGGCCTCGACGGCAGCGAGCTCACCCCGAGCAGTCGGCGGCTCGCGCTGGTCTGCACGTCCGCCCCCGCGGCTCCCTAGCCGCGGTCGCGGACCTCGTGCTGCCAGGCCGCCGAGGCCACGAGCGCACCGTCGCGCGCGAAGAGGGTCCGTCTGGACAGGCAGCGACCGCCGACGCCGATCTCGCTCTCGGTCCGCACCAGCCACCAGTCGTCCCAGCGCCGTGGGCGGTGGATCCAGAGCGCGTGGTCGAGGAGCGTGAGCTGCGTCTCGGGGAAGGCCGCACCGAGCCGGCGCTCCACCGCCCAGTGCGATCGGTATTCGGCGAGGAAGGCCACGGCCGCCGCGTGGAGCCCGGCGTCGTCGCCGAGCGGGAGCTTGGGACGGAGCCAGCCGAGCCAGACCGCGGGCTCGTGGTCCTTCACCGCGGTGTAGGGCGAGAGGCGCCGCGACTCGATCGGCCCGGCCGCGTAGGGCCCCCATCCCTCCTTCTCGGCGGTCTCGGTCTCGCTCGGGAGGCTCTCGGGCGCGGGCAGCCCGCGCTCCGCCGGGACGCTCTGGTAGGTGAGTCCCTTCGCATCGGGGCCGAAGCGGAGCGTCACCGACGCCGAGAGCGCGTCGCCGTCGTGGACCTCGACGCGCGCGCAGCCGGGCGCGAGCGCTTCGCAGCGGAAGCGCAGCGGCTGCTCGGGCGCTGCGCTCCGCAGGAAGCTCGCCTGCACCGCGCGAAGCGGTTCGGCTTCCCGGGAGCTGCCCGCCAGCACGGCCCGGCCCAGCAGGTCCCCGCCGAGGGAGGCGCCCCAGAAGCTCTCGAGCATCGCGCTCCAGGCGCCGTTCCCCTCGGGCCGAAGTGTGAGGATCTCGGCCAGGGAGTCGCGCGGCGGTCGGGGTCGATTCACGGGAGTTCCTCTCTGCGAGAAAGACGGCTCGGACCCGCCCCAGGATACTCCCCTGGGTCCCGAACCTGCGTGATAGGCTGAGCGCCGCCTCGAGGGAGGAGACCGCTGAAGCTTCTCTCCTGCATCGTGATGCCGGGGACGCTGGCGCTGGCGATCGGAGTCTCGCTCGCAGCGCTCGCGCACGGTGTGGCCGTGGGTGTGATCCTCCCGGCGGTCCTCCTGGCGAGCATCCTGTGGGTGGCGCTGCTGGAGCGCGTGTTGCCCTATCGCCCGCCGTGGAACCGCGCGCGCGGCGATTTGCTCGCGGACGCGCTCTACCTCCCGACCACCTCGGCCGTCGCGGCATTGATGCGGCCCGCGGTGGCGACGGTCGGCGTCGGGGTCGCGGGGTGGCTCTCGACGCGCTTCGGCGTCGGACTCTGGCCGCACGAGTGGCCACTCCCGGCGCAGCTCGGGCTCTCCTGGGTGGTCGTCGAGCTCTTCGCCTACTGGCCGCACCGCTGGCTGCACGAAGTGCCGTGGCTCTGGCGCCTCCATGCCACGCACCACAGCCCGGAGCGCCTCTACTGGCTCAACGCGACGCGCGCCCACCCTCTGGAGCACGTCTTTCGGAGCTGCTTCAACATGCTCCCGCTCGCGCTGGCGGGGGCCTCCACCGAGCTGATCGCGCTCCAGGCGATCACGGACGCGGTGGTCGGGCTCTTCCAGCACGCGAACGTCGACATCCGGCTCGGCCCCTTGAACTACGTGTTCAGCGCGGCGCCCGTGCACCGCTGGCACCACTCGCGAGACCGGGCCGAGGCCGACCACAACTACGGGGACAACTTCATCTTCTGGGACCTCGTGTTCGGCACCTACTACCGGCCGCGCGAGCGCGAGGTGGAGGCGCTCGGCATCCGCGGACTGGACGCCTTTCCGTCCGGCTACCTCGCCCAGCTGGTGGCGCCGTTCCGCTGGGGCCGGATCGAACGCGAGAGCCGCACGGGCGGCGCGGCGCCGAATCGATAGGCTCGCAGCCGTGCGCAGCCGCCTCCTCGTCTTCGTCTTCGTGCTGGCCACGTGCGTCGGGTGCGATCACGCGGCCAAGCAGGTGGCCATCGAGTGGCTGGTCGCGGGCCGCGCGCTCGCGCTGCTCGGGGGCTTCGTCCAGCTGGAGCTCGTCGCGAACCCGGGCGCCTTCCTGAGCCTGGGCGCGGGCCTGCCGGAGCCGGTCCGCCAGCTGCTGCTGATGGGGGTGGTCCCGCTGCTGCTGGTCGCCCTCGGCGTCTTCGTCTGGCGTTCCCCCGCGGCGACCCGGCTCCAGGCCGTGGCGCTCGGCCTCGTCGCAGGCGGAGGCCTCGCCAACTGGATCGACCGGGTGATGGACGACGGGGCGGTGACGGACTTCGTGAGCGTCGGCTTCGGGCCGCTCCGCACGGGGATCTTCAATCTCGCCGACGTGGCGATCGTGCTCGGCGTTCTGCTGCTGCTGCGGCGGGGCCGCGGCGCTACGGAGGCGTCGAGCGGATCGGCGCGAACGAGATGAGCGGATCGAGGTTGCCGCCGAGGCCGTGGCCTGGCAGCGCCGTCGCGAAGCGGCCGACGTCGTCGTGGAGCGCCATGTAGTTCAGCACCACGGCCTCGGCGAGCAGCGTCACGTTGTTTGCGATCGGTGACGACGAGGTCTCCACGTCGCCGCTCGGGCGATACCAACCGAGCTGCTGGCGGGCCGGGCTCGAGAGCTGCGGGCGGCCCGCCGGGTCGTAGACAAGGAAGAACACCGACGCCGTGCTC
>JBFIYM010000129.1:0-13221 GCA_041605395.1 Myxococcota bacterium
GAGCGCCAGCTGACCGAGCTCGTGGCGCGTTGGACGGGCGGCTGAGGGCGACCCTGGGGTAGCCTCCGAGGCCGTGGAGGTTCCCCATGCTGCTTCGGTCCCTGGCTCTCCTCGGCACCCTGGTCGGCCCCCTGGCACTGCCCCTCGGCGCGAGCGCCGCGGACGGGGAGGTCGGGGGGAGGAGCGTTCGCGCTGCTTCCCCGAGCCAGCCCATCGCCCTCGCTGACCGCCCGATCCGGGTCGGGCTCGACCGACCCGTCGTCTTCGGTGCGAGCGACGTACGCCCGGTGCCGGGCGTGGACATCCGCATCGAAGGCGCCCGCGAGGTCCTGATCCTGCCCGACGGCAGCCTGCGGGTGGTCCTCGGCCGCGACCGGGACTAGGGGGCGCGGCAGCGCGCCCGCAACGGGTCGGGCGAACCCCTGAAGTTCAAGCGGATCCGCTGGTGAGCCGATAGAGCCCCGGCATGCTCGCGCTCTACGGATCGGTGGGTGTCATCGCCGGGCTCGCGCAGGCGGTCTACCTGATTGTGGCGTTCGCGCTGGCGGCGCACCTGTTGCGCCGCGCGCGGCGACAGTGGGACCTCGCGCCGTTCCTGCTCGGTCTGAATCTGCTCTTCGCGATGGGCTTCGGCTACCTCCTCTCCTCCGTGGGCATGGCCACGGCGATGCTGGCCGAACGGCCGTCGCCCCGTCTCGTGTCGGTCCTGCTCGGCGCGGGCTACGGCGCCACCATCGTCGGCCTGTTCGCCGCAGCCATCTTCCAGTGGCGGGTCTTCTGGCCGGACCGACGCTGGCCGCTCGCGGTGGTGCTGGCGCTGGTCGGCGCGATGATCGTGGGCATCGTCGGCTACGCCGCGAGCGGGGGGCTTGCTACGGGCCGCTACGAGGGATTCTGGGCGTGGCTGCTCGTGGCCGGCATGATCGCCACCAACCTGTGGGTGGGCATCGAGCCGCTGCTCTACTACGGCAAGCTCCAGAAGCGGATCCCGCTGGGCCTGGCCGAGCCGCTCGTGACCGACCGCTTCCTGCTCTGGGGGCTCGGCTCCCTGGCCCGCGCCGCGATGATCGTCCTGGGCCCCGTCTCGGAGCTGGCGCTCGAACACCTGGGCGCCGAGGCGCAGCTCTCCTACACGGCCGTGACCCTGGTCGTGGCGTCGCTGCTCGGGCTCGCGACGAGCGTCGCCTACTGGCTCACCTTCAATCCGACCCGGGCCTACACGCGCTGGGTCGAGCGCCGCTACCGCACGCCCGAGACGGCCTAGGCCGGCTCGAGCAGCACCAGCGGGATCGGGCGCCCTGCGCGCTCCCGATAGGTGTCGTACCAGCGGTACGCGTCCACCAACAGCGGCCAGAGCTTCTCGGCCTCCTCGGGCGTCGCTTCCCGCGCCCGGACCTCGGTCCGCTCCCGGCCCGCCTGCACCCAGGCCTCGGGCTTCGCGCGCAGATTCGTCCACCACGCGGGAGGTCGGGGGTCTCCGGCGTTGGACGCCACGACCACGAAGCGGTCGTCGTCCTTCACGTAGAGCAGCGGGATCTGTCGCTCGAGGCCCGTCTTGTGGCCGGTGCAGCCGAGCAGCAGGAATCGGAAGCCCAGGGTGGCGTGGCCGATCCAGCCGCCCGTCGCGCGGTAGAGGAAGCGGTGGACCGACGTGATCAGCGAGAGCAGCCAGCGGATGTTCGGCATGCGGTTGCTACTGGGGGCCGGCCTCGCGCGCCGCCTCCGCGCGGCGCTCGAGCAGGCGCAGGGACGCGAAGCCGAGGGCGAACGTCTGCCAGCCCCAGGCCAGCGCCGTGCGATGGAGGCCGAGCTGTTCGGCCAGCTGAACCGCGCGGAGACCCTTCCAGACGTGGAGCCCCACCGCCCAGGCGAGGATGGCGAGCAGCAGCGGGCGCGGCGTCCACCCGCCGATCCAGCCCTCCCAGGCCGCGTGCGCGGTGGGAGAGAGCGCCAACACGGCGAGCGTGCCCATGCCGCCGAGGATCGCGAACCACCAGCCCCAGTGCGGTCGCTCCACCGTCTCGTGCTGCGCGAGCAGCCGCCGGCAGGGCTCGATCATGCGGGCGATGGCGTCTGCCGCCGACACCCGGGGCCGCCAGCCGAAGTCGCGCTCCGCCTTGTCGATCCGGTTGTAGTGGCTGACCGCGATCTTCTTGACCTCGAGCGCGAGCAGCGGGGGCCGCGGGAACCCCACGCTGCCGAGCACGAAGTGGAGCCCTTCCCAGACGGCCATCACCGCCCGGATCGGCCCGGCCGGAATCGAACGCGTCGGGTGGCGGAAGCCGAGCGCCTCGACGACCGGGCGGAAGAAGTCGAAGTAGTTCATCGGAGCACCGTCGCTCACGAAGTAGGCCTGGCCGGCCAGCGGGCTTCCCGGAAGCAGATGACGCGCGGCCTCGATCTCGGCGTCGACCAGGTTCTCGATGAAGGCGTTGTCCGAGAGCGCGCTTCCGTCGCCGATCTTGGCGACGTAGCGGCCGCCGACGCATTCGTCGATCACGCGCGGGAAGACCAGCGTCTCGCCCGGCCCGTAGATGCCCCCGGGACGGATCGCGCACGTCAGCAGGCCGCCGTGGCCGTTGGCCGCGAGCGCGACCTGCTCGCCGAGCACCTTCGTCTCGGTGTAGAGGTCCCGGGCGTGCGTGGCGTAGGGCCGGGTCTCGTCTCCGTCGATGATGGGGCCGTCGAAGGTCACGTTGTTGGAGCTCGTGTGGACGAGACGAACCGCGCCCGCCTCTCGCGCCGCGCGCGCCACGTGCTCGACGCCGCGCACGTTCACGGCGTAGCTCAGCTCGCGCTGGGCGCGCGTGGGGTAGCGGGCGAAGTCGAGCACCGCGGCGACGTGGAACACGGTGTCGATGCCCTCGCAGGCCTTCCGCACCTGCTCGAACGAGCGGACGTCCCCGTTCACGAACTCGAAGTGCGGATGCCGGAGCGCGAGGGGCGCCCGGTCGAAGCCGCGCACGCGCGCGCCGCGGCGAAGCAGCTCCCGCACGAGGTGCTGGCCCAGGTAGCCCGCGGCGCCGGTGACCAGGCAGTGCCCGAGATCCGCGGTGGGGCGGACGTCGTCGGCCTCCGGCTCGGCGAGATGCAGCGGAAGCGCCACGTCGAGCGGCCGACGCGGCTCGGAGCCCTGGCCCATGACCCCCTCCTTGGATCCGGAACGCTAACGATTCCGGATTTCGGATCGACCGTTCGGGGGGTTCCGTGAAGCGCGAAGTGCACCGCTCATGCGATGGGATTTCACTACGACGAGGGCTGCCGTGAAGATCGATCAGCCGATGGCGCCGCTGGGCGCTCCCGCCCCGAGGCCGCCGAGCAGCAGCATCAGGCCCAGCACGCAGGCGGCGTTCAGCAGCACGGCGAGGAAGCACACCCAGAGCGCGCGGCCGGTGCTCACGTCGAGCGCCTGGCGCGCCGCGACCACGAAGGCCGCGAGGCTCCAGAGGCCCCCGACGAACACGGCGATCGCGCCCAGCACCGGGAGCCCGCCGAGGACCGCCAGGAGTTTCGGTGCGCTCGCGAAGCCGAGGGTCCGCAGCAGCTCGCGATAGTCGGAGGTGTGCTTCATGAAGTAGACGCCCACCACCCAGATGAAGGCGGCGGAGATGAGCCAGCCGATCAGCGAGCCCAGCACGGCGCCGACCGCACCGCCCCCGCCGCTGACCCCGGCCCCGCCGATGGCGGCGGCGACCGCGGCCGCCGCCACCACGCCGGCCGCCTGTCCGAGGGCACTCGGGTCGTGCTCCACCTCCTCGTAGGTCGCGGCGTCGAGGCGGAGCGCGCCGATCACGCGTTCGAGGAAGCCGTGGTGGGTCGGCGTCGGTGTCTCGGGACTCGCGGTCGTCATGGCAGGTCTCCCGGTTCGATCGGGGCAGGGGCGGAACCAAGCGGGCAGGGGCGGAACTCGGCGGGCAGGGGCGGAACTCGGCGGGCAGGGGCGGAGGGCTCGTGCCCAGCCTACGCTATGTCGCCATGGCGGACACACGCTTCGAGCTGATCGACGGGGGCTCTTTCCACGCACTCGACGCCACAATCGACGGCGAGCGCGTCTTCGTCGGCGCCGAGGGGCTCGCTGGCGCCACGGGCTGGGTGCTGAAGCCCGAGGGCCTGTGTCGCGAGGCCGTGTGCGTGCCGGTGCGGGACCGCACCGCCCTCGAGGGGCCCGCCGGCGTGGATCTGGCTGGCTTCGCGGCTGCGCTCGGGCGGCCGCTCGCGCTGGACGTCGCCGAGCGGACGGCGGCGCTCGGCACCGCGGCGGCCGAGCGTGCGAACGCGCTCGCCTCGCTCGAGGCGCCGGACTTCTCGCTGCCGGACCTGACCGGCCGACAGCACAGCCTCGCCGAGCAGCACGGCAAGAAGGTGCTCCTGATCGCCTACGCCTCCTGGTGAGGCTGCCGCGTCGACCTGCCGGTCTGGCAGGCCCTCTACCAGGAGCTCGGCCCCGATCGCTTCGTGCCGATCACCGTGGCGCTCGACCGCTCGCCCGACGACGCGCGCCCGTGGATCGAGGCGGCGCAGCCGACCCACCCGAGCCTGATCGACTCGGAGCACGTGCTGGCCGAGCGCTATCACGTGGTGAACGTGCCGACGATCGTCTGGATCGACGAGCAGGGGCGCATCGTGCGGCCGAACGACAACCAGTTCGGCACCGACACCTTCACCGCCTTCCACGGCAAGGCGTCGGCACCCTACCTCGACATGATCCGCGCCTGGGTGCGGGAGGGGAAGGGCGCGCTCTCCGCCGACGAGATCCGCCAGAACCAGCTGCTGCCGACGGCCGAGACCCAGCTCGCACGCACCGAGCGTGCGCTGGCCTGGCGCCTCACCCAGCGCGGCCGCGGCGAGGCCGCCAAGCGCCACTTCGCGCGTGCCGCCGAGCTCGCCCCGCACGACTGGACGATCCGTCGCGGCTCCATGCCCATCGTCGGCCAGAACCCCTTCGGCCCCGAGTTCTTCGAGCTCGCGAAGGAGGGCGCGCCCACCTACCCCATGGACGCCCTCACCCCCACCAAAGCGTAAGAAAGGGGTCGGTCCTGTTTCGTTAGTTTTCGAGCAACTAACGGATCAGGACCGACCCCTTTCTTACGCACTCTTCCCTAGGTGTGGGCGGAGACGAAGCGGGCGATGCGGGTGTGGGCGGCGCGCGCCATGGCGGTCGGGAAGACGGTGAACCCGTGCACCGACTCCGGGTAGACGGCGAGCTCGGCATCGTTGCCCGCGGCGCGCCAGCGCATCGCCATGAAGAGCGAGTCGTCGTAGAGCGAGTCGGCGCTGCCGACGGTGAACAGCGCCGGCGGAAGGCCCTTCAGGTCGGCGTAGAGCGGAGAGACGTCGGGGTGCCGACGGCCCAGGAGGTCGCGCTCGGGCAGGTAGAGGTCGCGGAAGCCGGCCACGCCCTGACGCAGCTGCGAGGGTGTTCCCGAGACGTCGAAGACGCCGAACACCAGGTTCGCGGCCGCGAATCGGGAGGCCGACTGGTGGCGGTCGCGCAGCCGCAGCAGCGTCACGGCCGCGAGGTTCGCGCCGGCCGAGCCGCCCCCGATGATCAGGCGCTCCGTCCCGAACTCGCGCTTCGCGTTCGCGAGCAGCCAGAGCGCCGCGGCCTCGCAGTCGTCCGGGCCGGCGGGATAGGGATGCTCCGGGGCGAGCCGATACCCCGCGGCCACGGTCGCCACCTTCGCGTGCTTCGCGAGCGCGGCGTTCCCGGCGTCGTCCATCTCGGGCGCACCCATGAAGAAGCCGCCGCCGTGGATGTCGAGGTAGACGGCGCGGACCTCGGGCGGGACGAAGACGCGGAGCCGCTGCGGGCCGGCGGGCCCCGGGATTGTGCGCTCCTCGAAGCCTTCGAGCGTCTCGCTCGCGAAGACCCCGCCCATGATCTGGCTGAGGTCCCGCGCCCGGGCGATCGCCTCCGGTGTCCAACGCGCAGGCGTGGGCTCCTTCGGGAGCTTCGCGTTGAACGCGCGCGTCTCCTCGAGGTAGGCGTCGAGCGTCGGATCGTGGAGCTGCTTCAGGTCCACGAGGCGGCCGGCGCTGCGTGCTTCTGCATACGCCGCTTCCGCAGCACGGGCTCGCCCTTGGTCCAGCGGTAGACTCGCATCGGCGGAATGTTGCGAAGCTCCACCTCGACGCGGGCGCGTCCGAAGAACGGCCGCGCGACGTCGTGCACGTGTCCCCGCACCTGGTACGCCACGAAGCGGCCGCCGCTCGGGAGCGCATCGAAGATGGCGTTCGCGATGCGCCGACCCAGCGCCGGCGCGAGGGTCGAGAAGGGAATGCCCGACACGACGGCATCGGGCGCACCGAGGCCATGCGTATCGATCAGCGTCGGGAGGTCCTCCGCGCTTCCCTCGTGAACGATCAGGCGCGGATCCGCGTGCTCGCGCAGGATGCGCGCGAAGCGGGGATTGATCTCGATGGCCAGCAGCCGCGCGTCCGCCGGAAGCGCACGCAGCAGGGCGCGCGTGGTGCCCCCCGTGCCCGGACCGAGCTCGACCACGACGCGCGCGTTCGCGGCGCCGGTGAACTCGACGATCTTGCGCTCCAGGAACCGCGAGCTCGGGATCACCGAGCCGACCTGCTGCGGCTTCTTCAGGAAGCCCTGGAGGAAGGCGAGACGCTCGTCGGGCTGGAGGCGAAGCTTTTCGAGGCGGGGCATGACGGACGGAATTGTGACGTGCCGCCGGCCGTCCGCCACGGGCGTGGCTAGTCCTCCAGGTCCTCGTAGTAGGGAATCTGCACCGATTCCGACTCCCCCGAGGCCTTCGGGCGCGGCGCCGGCGTCCCGACCATGGCCCGCGTGACCGGCGCGATCACGTTCGGGTCCGTCATCACGTTCACGCAGGCCGGCTTGCCGCTCGCGAGGGCGCGCGTCAAGGCGGGGCGAAGCTCCCCAGGCTCGACCACGTGCTCGGCGTGGCAACCGAAGCCGGCGGCCGCGAGGTCGTAGCGGGTCGCGCCCAGCTCGGTCGCGACGCGTTTGCCCTCGCCGTAGATCAGGTCCTGGCCGTGGGCCGACATGCCCCAGATCTGGTCGTTGTTGACCACCACCACGATCGGGAGCTGGTGCCGGACCATGGTGTCGAACTCGGCGAAGTTCAAGCCGACGGACCCGTCTCCGACGATGCAGAGCACCTGGCGGTCCGGATGCGCGACCTTCGCCGCGATCGCAAAGGGCATGCCCGTGCCGAGACAGCCGAGGTAGCCGTGGCTCAGCCAGCGCCCCCCGGCACCGACCTGGGCGACCATCTCCATCCAGGAGGCGGTCTCGCCGCCGTCGGCGGCCACGATGCTTCCGCCGGGCAGCGCGCGGGCGACCTCGGTGGCCAGGCGATAGGGATGGATCGGCGCCTTGTCGCGGCGCAGCGCCTCCGAGAACACGATGCGGTGCCCGTCGCGGACGCCCGCCACCGCGCGCTGCCAGGCGCTGCGGTCCGGCCAGCTGCGCTCGGCCGCGGCCGCATCGAGGGCCCGCAGCGTCTCGCGCACGTCCGCCGCGATGGCGAGATCGACGTCGCGGTTGCGCCCGATCTCCTCCGGCGCGACGTCCACCTGGATCACCACCGCGTCGGGCGGGATCAGTCGGGCCCCGCGCCCGCCCGCGAACAGGCCGAGCCGCGCACCCAGCACGAGCACGACGTCCGCCTGGCCGAGGCCGGCGGCCGCCGTCGCGGCCAGGTTCGCGAGGCCCCGACCGGCGAGCGCGTGGTCGCCCGGGATCAGGCCGTGTGCCTTGCCGTTCGTGAAGACGGGCGCGCCGATGCGTCCGGCGAAGGCGACCAGCTCGTCGCCGGCGTCCGCAAACCAGGCGCCACCGCCCGCGAACAGCGCGGGCCGTTCGGCCGCGTGGAGCAGGGCGACGGCGCGCTCCGCGGCCTCCGGCGAGGGCGCCGCCGCGGCGTCGGGTGCGAAGCGGCCCGGCGTCGTCGCGCGCGCCTCGTCCACGCGCGCGAACAGCACGTCGATGGGCAGCTCCAGGAAGACGGGGCCGGGGCGGCCCGAGCGGGCAATGCGAAGCGCCTGGGCGGTGAGGTCCGGGATCCGCTCGGTGTGCGTGACGCGGTGCGCCCACTTCGTGATGGGCGTGACCATCGCCACCTGATCGATGCCGCCCTGGAGCGGCAGGGTCTCGGCCTCGCGCAACGGCGCCGCGCCCGCGACGAAGAGCGTCGGAATGCAGTCGAGCCACGCGTTCGCGATGGCCGTCACGCAATCGGTGAAGCCGGGCCCGGCGGTCACGATCGCGACGCCGGTCTTCCCCGTGGTGCGGGCCCAGCCGTCGGCGGCGTGCCCGGCGGCCTGCTCGTGACGGGTGTCCACGAGCCGCAGCGGCCGGCCCCGGGTGGCCTGGAAGATCGCGTCGAGGTGCCCCCCGTGGAGGGTGAAGATCGTCTCGACCCCCGCCGCCTCGAGCGTGCGCACGAAGAGCTCGCCGCCGTCGACCTTCGCCATCGTCGACCCCTCCCGCGCGGGAGGGTAGCCCGCGCACGGCGACCCCCCGGACGCGACCGTGTAGCCTCGCGCCATGAACGACGCTCCGCGTGGCCTCTCGAACCGCGCCGCCCTGGTGGCGGTGATCGTCGCATTCTCCACCGGCGTGATCGGCTCGCTGGCGCTCCGGCCCCCGTCGCGGATGGCCGCCCCGGCCGGACCGCACGCCGAGGGCGCCTCCGTCCGTTGGCGGCTGCCGGTCGCATTCGGCACGAACCTGCCCGGCCTCGGCGACAACGCGCTGTTCCTCTCCGAACGCGCGGCCGCGGCGAGCGGTGGCAGGATCGAGATCGAGGTGTTCGAGCCCGGCGAGCTGGTGCCTGCGCTCGGCATCACCGAAGCCGTGTCGGCCGCCAAGGTGCAGGCCGGCTACACGTGGGTCGGCTACGACGAGGGCCGCATCCCGTCCTCCGTGCTGATCGGCGCGGTTCCCTTCGGGATGGAGCCGTGGGAGTACCTGGCCTGGTGGTACCACGGCGGCGGTCGCGCGCTCGGCGAGAAGATCTACGCGCCGCACCGGGTGAAGCCGATCCTGTGCGGAATCAGCGGCCCCGAGAGCGCCGGCTGGTTCCGCGAGGAGATCCGGGAGCTCGCGGACGTGCGCGGGCTCAAGATCCGCTTCGCGGGCCTCGGCGGGAAGGTGATCCAGCGCCTCGGCGCCTCGGTCACGATGCTGCCGGGCGGCGAGATCTTCCAGGCGCTCGACCGCGGCGCCATCGACGCCACCGAGTACTCGACGCCCGCGGTCGATACGAAGCTCGGCTTCGACCGGATCGTGTCGAACAACTACTTCCCCGGCTGGCACCAGCCCTCGACCGCCGCGCACCTGGTGGTGAACCAGTCGGCCTGGGAGCGGCTCGCGCCGGCCGACCAGGCCGCGATCGAGAACGCCTGCGGGGCCAGCGTCGCCAACGCGCTCGCGCGGGGCGAGGCGCTCCAGGGGCCGGTGCTCGCCGACTACGCCGCCCGCGGCGTCGCCACCCGCGTCCTCCCGATCCCCATCCTGCGCGAGCTCGAGAGCGTCGCGAACGAGGTGCTCGACGAGGAGGCGGCCCGGGACCCGCTGTTCGCCGAGGTGCTCGCCGCCCAGCGCGCCTTCCGCGCCGACTACGCGCGCTGGAAGACGCTGGGCTTCCTGCCGCGGGACTTCTGAGGGTGGCGAGCGGGGGCCTCCCGCACACGCGCGTCTCGCAGCGGATCGACGCCTTGCTCGGGCGGCTCGAGGACGCCGCCGGCTGGATCTGGCTGCTGCTGCTCGGGGTGATCGT
This sequence comes from Myxococcota bacterium, assembly GCA_041605395.1. GTDB lineage: Bacteria > Myxococcota_A > UBA9160 > UBA9160 > UBA6930 > JBFIYM01. Next base: position 9,762 of record JBFIYM010000129.1, read on the forward strand.
CGTGAACGTGGTGGCCCGCTACGCCTTCGGCGAGGGCCGCATCGAGTTCGAGGAGCTCCAGTGGCACCTCTACTCGATCGGCTTCCTGGTCGGGATCGCCGCCGCCGTCGCGAGCGACCACCACGTGCGGGTGGACGTGCTGCGCGAGCGCTTCTCGCCGCGGCTCTGCGCCTGGATCGAGCTCTACGGCCTGCTGCTGCTGTTCCTGCCCTTCGTGGCGCTCGTGCTCGTCTACAGCGTTCCCTTCGTCGGGTTCGCCTACGAGAGCGGCGAGGTCTCGGTCTCCGCGGGCGGCCTGCCCCATCGCTTCCTGATCAAGGGCGCGCTCACGGCCGGATTCGCGCTGCTCGGGCTCGCGGGCGTGTCGCGTCTGCTGCGCGTCGGCGCCTTCCTGTTCGGCGCGCCGGCTCCCGTGGGAACGGACGGTCGCTGACGTGGAGCTCCGCGAATGGCTGGCGATCGCGATGTTCGCCTCGTTCATCGCGCTGATCTTCAGCGGCTTCCCGATCGCCTGGGTGCTCGGCGGCCTCGCCGTGCTGTTCGCGGCGCTGGGGATCATCGCGGAGCGGGACTTCGGCGTCTTCACCGGCGTCGACTGGGACTACGCGTCGCTGGTCGTGGACCGCAGCTGGGACGTGATGAACAACTGGGTGCTGGTGGCGCTGCCCATGTTCATCTTCATGGGCGTGATGCTCGACCGCTCGGGCATGGCCGGCGACCTGATGGTGAACGTGTCGCGCCTGTTCGGCCGCGTCCGCGGAGGCCTCGCCGTCGCGGTCGCGCTGATCGGCGTCCTACTCGCCGCCTCGACGGGCATCATCGGGGCGTCGGTGGTGTTGCTCGCGCTGCTGGGGCTGCCGACCATGCTCGAGCGCGGCTACGCCCCCTCGCTCGCGGCCGGCACGATCTGCGCGGTCGGCACGCTCGGCATCCTGATCCCGCCGAGCATCATGCTCGTGCTGATGGCCGAGCGCCTCGCCCTCTCGGTCGGCGACCTCTTCCTCGGCGCGTTCTTCCCCGGCCTCCTGCTCGGCGCCCTCTACGTCGCCTACCTGCTCGGCTACGGCTTCTGGCGTCCGGAGGCGGCGCCGGTGCCCGAGGACGCGCCCCCCGTCGACCTTCGCGTGGCGCTCGACGTCGGGGTCGCCGTGCTGCCCGCGGCGGGGCTCATCGTGGCGGTGCTCGGCAGCATCTTCTTCGGCATCGCCACGCCCACCGAGGCCGCCGGCGTGGGCGCGCTCGGGGCGACCCTGCTGGCGATCGGCAAGCGGCGCCTCTCGGGGGAGGCGCTGCGCGGCGTGCTGCGCGAGACCACGCGCACCACGGGCTTCATCTTCGCGATCCTGCTCGGGGCGACGGCGTTCTCGCTGGTGCTGCGTGGCCTCGGCGGCGACCACCTGATCGAGCGCGCGCTGATCGGGCTGCCGTTCCCGCCGGCCGGCATCCTGGTGACGATCCTCGCCGTGACCTTCCTGCTCGGCTTCTTCCTCGACTGGATCGAGATCACGCTGATCGTGTTGCCGCTCGTGGCGCCCGTCGTCGAGAGCCTGGGCTTCGACCTGGTCTGGTTCACCGTGCTGTTCGCGATGTGCCTCCAGACCTCGTTCCTGACGCCGCCGGTCGGCTTCGCGCTGTTCTACCTGAAGGGCGTCGCGCCCGCGGCCGTCGACGTCGGGACGATCTACCGCGGCGTGATCCCGTTCATCGTGCTCCAGCTCACCGGGCTGGTGCTGGTCTTCTTCTGGACCGACCTCGTGACCTGGCTCCCGGCCGCCGCCTACGGCGGCTGACCGCCCCGAGCGTGGCTGGCGCCACCGCTAGCGCCGCCGCGGGCGCGTCCACTGCTCGAGCAGCTCCTGCCGCCCGGAGCGGGGCGCGGGCTCCGTGCCGTGCACGCGCGCGCGCCGCCAGAGCTCGTCCAGCGAGACCTTGCCCGCGAGGATCTCGCGGCCGAGCCCGTCGTCCCAGCCCTGGTAGCGCTCCGTGACGAAGGCCTGGAGGCGGCCGGCCTCGATCCACTCCGCGGCCAGCAGCAGGCCCTCGGCCAGGGTGTCCATGCCGCCGACGTGGGCGTGGACGAGGTCCACCGGGTCGATGCTCTGGCGTCGCAGGCGCGCGTCGAAATTGAAGCCGCCCGTTCCGAGGCCGCCCGCCTTCAGGATCTCGAAGAGCGCGAGCGCCATCTCATCGGGATGGTTCGGGAACTGGTCGGTGTCCCAGCCCAGCTGCGGGTCGCCGCGGTTCGCGTCGACGCTGCCGAACACGCCGTTGGCGAGCGCGTAGGCCACCTCGTGGTGGAAGCTGTGGCCCGCCAGCGTGGCGTGGTTGACCTCGATGTTGACCTTGATCTCGGCCTCGAGCCCGAAGCGCTGGAGGAAGGCGTGGACTGCTGCCACGTCGTGGTCGTACTGGTGCTTGGTCGGCTCGTGCGGCTTCGGCTCGATGAGCAGCGTGCCCGGGAAGCCGATCTTGTGCTTGTGCTCGACGACGAGCGCCATGAAGCGCCCGAGCTGCTCGAGCTCGCGGGCGAGGTCGGTGTTGAGCAGCGTCTCGTAGCCCTCGCGCCCGCCCCACATCACGTAGTTCGCGCCGCCGAGCCGGTGCGTGGCCTCGAGGCAGTGCTTCACCTGGGCGCCCGCCCAGGCGAAGACCTCCGGGTCGGGATTCGTGGCCGCCCCGGCCGCGTAACGCGGGTGCCCGAACAGGTTCGCCGTCCCCCAGAGCAGGCGCAGGCCCGTCCGTTCCATCTGGGCCTGCATCTTCTCGAGGATGCGATCGAGGTTCGCGCAGCTCTCGCGGAAGTTCTCGCCCTCGGGCGCGACGTCGCGGTCGTGGAAGCAGAAGAACGGGACGCCGAGCTTCTCGAACAGCTCGAACGCCGCGTCGAGCTTCTGCTCGGCCTGCGCCATGGAGTCGCCGCCCGGCGCCATCCAGGGGCGCGCGAAGGTGCCCTCGCCGAACACGTCGCTGCCCGGCCAGCAGAAGCTGTGCCAGTAGCAGACGGCCATGCGCAGCTGGTCCTCCATGCGCTTTCCCAGCACCTCGCGATCGGGCTCGTAGCTGCGGAAGGCGAGCGGGTCGTCGCTGTCGGGACCGCCGAAGCGGATCTTCTCGATGCCTTCGAAGTAGGCCGGGGTCATGGCGTCCTCCTGAGTCGCTGGTAGAGCTCGCGGAAGGCCGCGAGCCGGGGGGCGTAGTGGTCCCGGAGCGGGGCCTCGGGCTCGGCGCACCACGCCTCGGGCGGCGCCGTGCAGACGGCCGCGGCCGGCTCCCCGGTGGCGCACAGGCGCGCGAGCCGTGCCGCGCCGAGCGCCGGCCCCAGCTCGCTCGCGGCGCGGTAGACGAGCGGCCGGCCGAGCACGCTGGCGAGGATGCGGCCCCAGAGCCGACTGCGCGCGCCGCCGCCGATCACGGAGATCTCGCGAGGCACGACGCCGGCCTCCTCCAGCACGGCCTGGGC